>CAMDBL010000041.1 GCA_945889015.1 Devosia equisanguinis | reverse complement strand
ACTGCCGCTAGTGTTGCGTCACTGACGCTTGGCCCCCCGGTTGCTGCTGGGCGGTCTTCCAAGCGTCAGCGACAGGAGCAACACTAGAAGCTTACAGTTCCTAGTGTTCCCCATGTCTCAGACATTTGCCCGGAGCCCAGCCGCAAGGGGAAGCAAATGTCTGAGACGGAACACTAGACTGCGCCGAATCACGCAATGGAACCGCCGCGCATGACACCGGACATCCTCAAGCAGCCCTTCCCGACCTCGCTCCCCAAGGACCAGATCCGCATCCTGCTGCTGGAGGGGATCTCGCCGCGCGCGGTCGACGTCCTGAACGGGGCCGGCTACACCTCGATCGAGAGGCTGACGAAGGCGCTCGACGGCGAGGAATTGCGCGAGAAGCTGAAGGGTGTGCGCCTGCTCGGCATCCGCTCGCGCACCCAGATCACCGCGGACGTGATCAACGGCATCCGCTCGCTGGTCGCCATCGGCTGCTTCTCGGTCGGAACCAACCAGGTCGACCTCGCCGCCTGCGCCGAGATGGGCATCCCCGTCTTCAACGCGCCGTTCTCCAACACGCGCTCGGTGGCCGAGTTGACCATCGCCGAGATCGTGATGCTCTTCCGCCGCATCTTCCCGAAGTCGAACGCCGCCCACGTCGGCGACTGGGACAAGTCGGCCATGGGCTCCATCGAGGCGCGCGGCAAGGTGCTCGGCATCGTCGGCTACGGCAACATCGGCACCCAGCTCGCGACCCTCGCCGAGGCGATGGGCATGCAGGTGATCTACTACGACCACACCGACAAGCTGCGGCACGGCAACTCCGAGCCCGTCGAGACGCTGGACGAGCTGCTCGCCAAGGCCGACGTGGTGACGGTGCACGTGCCCGAGACGTCCTCGACCGTGGGCATGATGGGGGCAGCCCAGTTCGCCCGGATGAAGGCGGGCGCCTACTTCATCAACAACGCGCGCGGCACCATCGTCGATCTCGAGGCGCTGGCGGCGGCCTTGACATCGAAGCACCTCGCGGGCGCGGCGGTGGACGTGTTCCCGGTCGAGCCGTCGTCCAATGCCGAGCGGTTCGTGACGCCGCTGCAGGGGCTCGACAACGTCATCCTGACGCCCCACGTCGGCGGCTCGACGGCGGAGGCGCAGGAGCGGATCGGCTCGGAGGTGGCGAAGAAGTTCGTCGAATACTCCGACGTCGGCTCGACGACCGGCGCGGTCAACTTCCCGCAGGTGCAGTTGTCGCCGCGCCCGGCCGGCACGCGCTTCATCCAGGTGCAGCGCAACCTGCCCGGCGAGCTGCAGCGCCTCAACGAGGTGTTCGCCCGCCACAAGGTCACCATCGCGGCACAAACCTATCAGACGTCGGGCGATCTCGGCTACGTCGTGCTCGACGCCGACGGCGGCGTCGCCAACGCGCAGGAGATCGTCAACGAGATCCGCGCGCTGGAAGGCACCATCCGCGCCCGGATGCTGTACCGGCGGACGTAGCCTATCCGGTCCCGCCGCGATCAAAAACGCAAACACCGGAGCAGCTTCCTGCTCCGGCGCCAGCGTTCTTCGTCCTGCGGCGATCGGCCGATCAGATGAGCTTGCCCATGGCGACGGCGGTGTCGCTCATGCGGTTGGAGAAGCCCCACTCGTTGTCGTACCAGGACAGCACGCGCACGAGGCGGCCGTCCATCACCTTGGTCTGGTCGAGGTGGAAGATCGACGAGTGGCTGTCGTGGTTGAAGTCCATCGACACGTTCGGCTGGTCGGTGAAGCCGAGGATACCCTTCAGCTCCGCGCCGGCGGCCTTCAGGATCGCGGCGTTGATCTCCTTCACGGTGGTCTCGCGCTTGGCGAGGAACTTGAAGTCGACCACCGACACGTTCGGCGTCGGCACGCGGATCGAGGTGCCGTCGAGGCGACCGTTGAGCTCGGGCAGCACCAGGCCGACGGCCTTGGCGGCGCCCGTCGAGGTCGGGATCATCGACAGCGCGGCGGCGCGGCCGCGGTAGAGATCCTTGTGCATCGTATCCAGCGTCGGCTGGTCACCGGTGTAGGCGTGGATCGTGGTCATGAAGCCCTTGTCGATGCCGACGAGGTCGTGCAGCACCTTGGCGACCGGGGCGAGACAGTTGGTCGTGCACGAGGCGTTGGAGACGACCAGATGATCCTTGGTCAGCTTCTGGTGGTTGACGCCGTAGACCACGGTCAGGTCGGCGTTGTCGGCGGGGGCGGAGACCAGCACGCGCTTGGCGCCGGCGGTCAGATGGGCGGCGGCCTTGTCCTTCGAGGTGAAGATGCCGGTGCACTCGAGCGCGATGTCGACGCCCATCGCCTTGTGCGGCAGCTCGGCCGGATTCTTGATCGCGGTGACCTTGATCGGGCCCATGCCGGCGTCGATGGTGTCACCATCGACCGTCACCTTGTGCGGGAAGCGGCCGTGCACGCTGTCGAAGCGCAGCAGGTGGGCATTGGTCTCGACCGGGCCGAGGTCGTTGATGGCGACGACCTGGATGTCCTTGCGGCCGCTCTCCACGATGGCGCGCAGAACATTGCGCCCGATGCGCCCGAACCCGTTGATCGCGACCTTGACTGCCATGACGAACCTCCAAAGAAGACCACACCCGTGCGGCGACCAGCCCGGTCACCCATGCGCTGCCCAGCCCTTTCGCTGTGCCGATCGTGATCCGAATGCCACATGAGCGGGCGATTTGCGTTATCGCGAGGCATACATGTTGGGAGGCGGATGGGCTGTCAAGGCGCGACCTGGAGCTGTTATGAACAGGCATGGGGAACAACGTCGATTTTGCAGGGATTGCGCCTTTCCGGTGATTGACTGTTGAAGCCGACGGGACGAAGTACTCGTGTTGTATGAGGTTCCGCGCCGGACATCGGCGTGGCGGTCGCGCGGCGATGCCGGCGCCACCAGCACAGGAGATCGGAGTGGCGGAGAGGGCACCTGGCAAGGCCAAGCGGGCCTCACAGCGCGTGGCGCCGGAGCCTTCGCGCGCCGGAAGCGCCGCTGCGCCCTCGGCGCGCGGGTCGCGTCAGCCCGCCGGTGCGCCGGCCGCCTCCGGTCCCGCGAACGACACGCGTAGCGAGATCGAGCGGGAGCGGGACATCTTGAAGGCCGAGCTGGAGACCGCCCGCGCGGAGATCGCGGCATTGCAGCAACAGCGTGACCAGATCGTCAATCGCATTGATTGGATTATCGATTCCCTGCATACTCTGCTCGAGGACGAGCGCGGATAATCGCAGGCGGGAGGGGCGGCAGCGATGATGCCGCCGGCATCGATGGGCCAGGTTGCGGTCACACTCAACGGCCGGACGTACAAACTGCGCTGCGGCGAAGGCGAGGAAGAGCGCCTGATGCAGCTCGCAGCACACGTGCGCGGGCAGTTGGAGACGCTGACCGCCGAGTTCGGTCAGGCCGGAGACGAGCGCCTGTTGCTGATGGCCGCGCTGCTCGTCGCCGACGAGTTGTTCGACGCCCGCACCCGCATCGACATCCTGGAAAAAGAGCTGGAAGCCGCCCTGCTACCGGGCACGGCGAGGACGGCGTAGACGACCGGAGGGTGTCGCGGTCCAGGCGGCCTCGTGCACCGGTCTCCGGTAGACGTCGCAAGCCCGGCAGATGCGATCCGCGCGGCGCGCTATCGCACCAAGCCGGGCCTCGATCTCAAACCGTAAGTACAGTCTGCCCGGTGGTCTTGCGGCCTTCGAGGTCGGCGTGAGCCTGGGCCGCATCCTTCAGCGCGTAGGTCTGGTTGATCGTGATCTTGACCGCGCCCTTCTTGACCACGTCGAACAGGTCGTTCGCGTTCTCGACCAGATCCGCCCGCTTGGCGGTGTAGGTGTTGAGCGTCGGGCGTGTCGCGTACAGTGAGCCCTTGCCCGCGAGAATGCCCAGGTCGAAATTGGTGATGGCGCCGGACGCATTGCCGAACGAGGCCCACAGGCCGAACGGCTTCAAGCAGTCGAGCGAGCCCGGATAGGTGTCCTTGCCGATCGAGTCGTAGGCGACGTCGCAGCCGGCACCGTTGGTGATCTCCTTGACCTTCTTGACCCAGTCCTCGGTGCGCATGTTGATGACGTGATGGCAGCCGTGCTGCTTGGCGAGCGCGACCTTGTCGTCGGAGCCGACGGTGCCGATCACGGTGGCGCCGAGATGACGCGCCCACTGGCTGGCGATGAGACCGACGCCGCCAGCCGCCGCATGCAGCAGGATGACGTTGCCTTGCGCCACCTTGTAGGTCTGGCGCAGCAGATAGCGCGCGGTCATGCCCTTCAGCATCATCGCAGCGGCGGTCTTGTCGTCGATGCCGTCGGGCACCTTGACGAGGCGATCGGCGGGGATCAGCCGCTCCTCGCAATAGCTGCCGACCGGACCAACGTAGGCGATGCGGTCGCCGGCCTTCAGCTCCGTCACGCCGGCACCGACGGCCGTGACCACGCCGGCCGCCTCGTTGCCGAGCACGAAGGGCAGGCTCGGCTGCTTGTAGAGACCGGTGCGCTGATAGACATCGACGAAGTTGAGACCGCAGGCGGTGTTCTTGACCCGCACCTCCCCCTGTCCGGGCGCACCGACGTCGATCGCCTCCCACTTCATCACCTCGGGGCCGCCGTACTGATGCGCGCGGATGGCGTTGACCATGGCTCTCACTCCCTTTGGATGTTGGATGCTGTATGGTGTCGATCGGATCGCGATTGTGGCGCCGTCCGGTGCCTTTGTCTCGAAACCGGCACAGATGTCTGTTCAGGACGCGGACCAGCGCCTTGACCCTGCCATGTCAGCCTTCTATGGGCTCCCGTCGGCCACGACAAGAGGGCATTCCATGGGCTTTTTGCATTCGATCCGGCTCGGCGGCGCGCTGTGCCTGACGGCCGTCACGGTCGGCGGTTGCGCGTCCTCCGAGCTGGCGCAAGGGCCCCCTGCCGGCACCCAGTGCGTCGACGACAGCGCGCACTGCATCGGCACGCGCCAGGCGGCGCTCAAGTCGATGATGGACGACAAGGGCCGCGGCTGGATCAGGCAGCCGGCCGACGCACGCACCCACGCCTCGGGCGTGCGGCTGTTCGCCTTTCGCGGCAAGCGCAAGGAGCTGACGTGCGACGAGCTCGGCATCGGCAAGCGCGAGGCGGACTCGGCCCCCGGCATCCTGCGCGGCCCCGGCGGCGGCGGCCTGACGCCCGCTCAGGTCTCCCGCGGCGCGATGCTGGCGGTCGAGGTGTCGCGCGAGCTCGGCGCGGAAATGACGCGGCGCTGCCGCAGATAGCTCATGGGCCGTCCGCGGAGTGTCGTTCGTCGTTAACGGAACGGCGGGCGATCGCTTGCTCGCCGGTACTATAGGGCTAGGGTCCGCGTCCTCACACTGCGACGAGGATACCCCGTGCTCGAGGACGCCCGCCGTCTCGCCTCCGGCTCCAAGCTGGAGGCCGACATCATCGTTGTCGGCGCCGGTGCCGCCGGCATCGCCGTCGCGCTCGACATGATCGGCACGCGGGCGCGCGTGCTGCTCCTCGAAGGCGGCGACATCGATTTCGATCGCACGGAGCAGGCACTCTACCGGGGCGAGAACGTCGGCCTGCGCTACGAGCCGCTCGACCTGTGCCGCGTCAAGGGCCTCGGCGGGAGCACCTGCGGCAAGGGCTGGGCGGGGTTCTGCAAGGCGCTCTCCGCGCTCGACTTCGAGCAACGTCCCTGGGTGCCGCTCAGCGGCTGGCCGCTCGGCCGCGACGATCTCGATCCCTACTACGCCCGCGCCTGGACCCTGCTGTCGCTGCCGCAGGATTGGGACAGCAGCGCGCACCGCACCGCCAACTTCGCCGGCGGTCTCGCGATCGGCGACGGCGACTGCGAGAACGAGTTGTGCGTGATGAGCCCGTCGCCGCACATCGGCGCGGTTGCCGAGCAGCGGCTGCGGATGGCCGCCAACGTCCGCGTAATCCTGCACGCCAACGTCACCGAGATCGAGGTCAACGAGCGCGCAGATCGCGTCACCGGCGTCCGGATCGCCACGCTCGAGGGCTCGCACCTGACGGCGCGCGCGCCGCTCGTCGTGCTCGCCACCGGCGGCATCGAGAACGCACGGCTGCTGCTGCTGTCGGATCGCGTGCAGAGGGAGGGCCTGGGCAACGGCTCCGGCTTCGTCGGCCGCTGCTTCATGGACCACCCCCGCTTCACCTGGGGCCAGATCCGCAACGTCGCCGAGCCGCAGCGCCTCACCCGCTACGATCCGACGGCAGCGCTGACCTACAGCCGCAATGCCGCCACGCGCGCGCTCGACGAGTTGTTCGGCGTCGGGGTCTCTGTCAGCGAGCAGGCCCAGCGCCGCGAGCAAATTCTCGGCTCGCGCTCGTGGATCGTTCCCGTCGGTCCAAACGGCGCCCGGGCCGGGGCGCGCGAGCTGCGCGAGATCGCGCTGTGGCTGCGGCGCGGTCGCCTGCCCTCCGATCTCGCGTTGCGGACCAGAGCGGTGCTCGCCGACCTGCCCAACGCCATCCAGGCGGTGACGGCCCACCTGCGCGCACTCGCTGGTAAATCCACCCACTGGCAGATCCAGACCATCATGGAGCCGACGCCCAATCCCGACAGCCGTGTCACGCTCACGGCCGAGATCGACCGCCTCGGCCTGCGCAAATCCCGTTTGAACTGGAGGCTGGACGCCCTCGTCGAGCGCTCGCTCGCCCGCACGCAAGAGCTGATCGTCGGCGACCTGACCCGGGCCGGCCTCGACTGCGCCATCGTCGGCAGCGGAGGCAAGGCCGCCAACCAGACGATCGCCGATCCGCGCTGGGTCTGGCACCATATGGGTACGACGCGCATGAGTATCGATCCGAGCCTCGGCGTGGTCGACGAGACGTGCCGGGTGCACGGCATCGACAATCTGTTCATCGCCGGCAGCTCGGTGTTCCCGACCGTCGGAAACGACATGCCGACCGCCACCATCGTCGCGCTCGCCTATCGCCTCGCCCACACCCTGAAGCAGCGGCTGGCGGAGCCCGCGGCCGCCCCGGCCGTGGTGCGCTCCGAGAAGGTCGCGTGAGAGCGGTGCGGGCCTGACCTGCAGAGTGACCCGCCGCGCCTGACTTGAAAGGCGGCCCCGGCGCGGAGACCCGCCGGCTCAGCTGGGCCTGCGATCCTGCGGCAGGCCGATCCGCATCCACACCGGCAGGTGATCGGAACCGGCATAGCCGCCGAGGCCGGAGTCACGGATGGCAAGTCCGCGCACCAGCACGTGGTCGATGCCGAATTGCGGCAGCATCAGCGGATAGACCGGCCAGGACGGCAGGTTGTGCCCAGCCCCCTTCAGGCCCGCGCGGCGGGCCAGATCCCCCAGCGTCCGCGTGGCGCTGGTGGCGTTCAGATCCCCCGCGAGGATCAGCGGCCCTTCGAAACGGCCGAGATGGACGATGAGGCCTTCGAGCTGGCGGCGGTGAACGGTGTAGCTCCGGCTCGGCCGGTACAGGTGCGTGGAGACGACGGTGACGCCGGCCGCCGGTCCCGTGCCCGCAAGCCGCGCCCACACCATCACCGGCTGATCCCAGGTGGCGGGCAAGGCGCCCGATGCCTCGAGCGGCAGCTTGGACAGCAGCATCTGGTCGCAATTGGGCAACTCGCAAATGACGGCATGGGGATAGGTGGCGGAGAGCGGGGCGAGATCCGCGAGCCGCTGCGGCGAGACCTCCGACAGCATCACCACGTCGGCGCCCGACGTCTCGATCGCGCGCACCATGGCTGCACGATCCTGGTTCTTGCGCCAGACGTTGAACGCCATCACCTTGAGGATCGGCTCACGTTCGGCGCGGGCTTCGGCCATCGGCGCCACGGCGAGCGCCGCGCGGTCGGGAACATAGTAGGGCAGCGCGTGTGCCAGAACGGTCACCAAACCGCCCGACGCGAGGATCAAGATGGCACGCTGGCGAATCGCCAGAGCCGCCGTGGCCGAAAGGCCTAGTCCGATCAGGTGGCCGGTTAGGGGAACGACGGCGTCGAAGCGTGGCACCTTGGAGGCATAGAGAATGGCCATCAGGCCGCAATAGGAGACCGCCAGCGCCAGCCAGCACGCGGCCGACGGCCGCCGTGCCAGCGCCGCGCCGAGACGGGTCTCGAACTCGCGCTTCCAGACGAACTCGGGGGGAGAGGCTTTCCAACGCATACCGCGGCTCGACGCAAGGTTCGTGCCGATCGACCACGGCACGGTTCACCCCGATGGCCGGTCGCGGGCCAACGGCCGGTGAGTTTCTCCGCAGCCCCCGCTTGTGGCGGCGGGCTGGATCTGCTCAATCACACACGCGCAAGGTTTGCGCCACAACCTACGCAGGAAAGCTCGCATCATGGGTCTGCAGGCGATCGTCGAGGCTATCGTCGCCTTCGTCAGGGATCACGAGTCCTGGGCCATTCCGATCGTGTTCCTGGTCTCGTTCGGAGAGTCGTTCTGCTTCTTCTCGGTGATCTGGCCGGGCACCGCCATCCTCGTCGGCATCTCCGCCTTGATCGCGGCGAGCGGCATCGGCCACGCGATCCTGCTGCCGATGATCGTCTCGGCGGCGCTCGGCGGTGCGATCGGTTATGCCGCATCCTATTGGATCGGCTGGTATTTCAAGGACTCGATCGGGCGGATCTGGCCGTTCAGCTCCCACCCTGCGATGATCCCGACGGGCGAGCGGTTCTTCAAGGAGTACGGGGCCTGGGGCGTCTTCTTCGGACACTTCTTCGGCCCGGTGCGCGCCGTGATCCCGATCGTCGCGGGCATGTTCCGGATGCCGCAGGTGCCGTTCCAGATCGCGAACGTCGTCAGCGCCTGCTTGTGGGCCGCCGGCGTCATCGCACCCTCGTATTTTTTCGTCACCAACAAGGAGCAGATCTTCGCCCTGATCCGCGAGCACAGCTGGCTGCCGCTGATACTGCTCGCGGCGCTCGCCGCCGCCAACAGCATTCCGACCCGGCACTACGCCTACACGACGCTGATCGCCTTCGTCGTCATCGGCGCGCTGTTCCTGTTCTCGGGCGGCAGCCTGCCGCTGGCGGTGCTCGCCGGCGCCTTCGGGGCCTGGCTCGGCGACCTGATGGGCTACCGCACCGGTGCCCGCCACCGGGCGGACTTCCGCGCCGCCTGGCCCAACGGCTGGGGCAAGGAACCGGCGGAGCGGGCACAGGTGATCGTCGAGAAATGGGGCGTGCTGTCGCTGCTGATCAGCAAGTTCCACACCACGCTGCGCGGCTATGCGCCGATGGCCGCTGGTGCCCGCGAGGTGTCGCTGCTGGCCTTCGCCTTCGTCAGCGCTGCCTCCGCGGCCGGGTGGGCGGGCGCCCTGCTGGCGCCCTATCCGTTGCTGCATCGGCTTTTCGGCTGGTGAGCGTGACAACGGGAGGCCGAGCGTGAGCCCGCCGGTCCCGAGAGCCGTACGCCGGACGTTCCTGATCCTGCACAACCCGCTGTCGGGCCGCGACCGCACCCGGTATCTCGCGGCCGTCCTGGACACGCTCGGCGCCGCCGGAGCCACCGTAACCGTCGAGGCGCCCGCCGAATTCTCCCGGATCGCCGCACGCGCCGCCGAAGCGCGCGCCACTGCCACCTACGACGCCATCGTCGCGGCCGGTGGCGACGGCACCATCCGCTCCGTCGCCGGGGCGCTCGCCGGCACGCCGACGCCGCTCGGCGTCATTCCGCTCGGCACCGCCAACGTGCTCGCGGCCGAGCTTCGCCTGCCGCGCAGCCCCGGCGAGATCGCGCGTACGCTGTTGCATGGTGGCGAGACGACGATCGGCTGCGGCCTCGCGAACGGCGCACCGTTCCTGCTGATGGCCGGCGCCGGCTTCGATGCCGCCGTCCTCGCCCGCCTCGATCACGCCTGGAAGCACAAGGTCGGCAAGCTCGCCTATCTCGGTCCCGGGCTCGGCGCGTTGATGCAGCGTCCACGGAGATTCGAGGCGCTGATCGACGGCCGGCCGCGGGCGTGCACCTGGCTGATCGTCGCCAACGCCGGCCGATATGCCGGCTCGTTCCTGCTGGCGCCCGGGCGCGACATCGCCGCTCAGGGCTTCGACGCGGTGGTGGTCACGGCACCGACGCGGGCGCGGCTGCTCGGCGTGTTGCTCGCCATCGCCGCCGGCCGCACCACCTTCACGGGCGATGCGGAGATCATCCAATGCCGGGAGGTCGAGGTGCCAGCTGCCGCGCGCATCCCGATCCAGATCGACGGCGACCTCGCCTCCGCGTCCGCGCTGCACATCGCGCCAGCCAAAGTTCCGCTCACGTTGATCGTGCCGGAGCGGCCCCGGACGGCGTGAGCGGCAGCCCCGGTTTGCGCAGCAACGCATACTGCGCGAAGTCGCCGTAGAGCCGCTCGAACGTCACCACCGCGCCGGTGCTGCGCGCCAGGGCCAAAAGCTCCGCCTGCAACTCCGCTCGCGGCACCACCGTGAACCGGGCGAGCCAGGCCGTCAGCGCCGCCTTGAACCAGCGCGGCAAGCCCGACTGCTGGCCGAAATCGACGATATGCAATTCCCCGCCCGGTCTCAGCGCGTCAGTGGCCGCCGGCAATACCTGCCGCCACGGCGGGATCATCGACAGCGCATAGGAGACGAAGACCCGCTCGAAGGCGGCGACACCGAACAGCGCCTCGGGCGAGAACGCGGCCGCATCGCCCTGCGTCAGCGTGATCTGGTGCTGAAGCCCCGCCCGCGCCACCGACCGCCGCGCCGTTTCCAGCATAACTGGGCTGATGTCGAAGCCATAAAGCCGAGCATCGCGGTAGCGGCGGGCCGCCACAATCAAGTTGCGCCCGGTGCCGCAGCCGATCTCCAGCACGCGCCCACCCGGCGGCACGTCGAGCCGCGCGATCAGGCGGTCGCGTCCGAGCAGGAACAGCTTGCGCGTCGCATCGTAGATGTGGCGCTGGGTCCGGTAGATGCCGTCCATGCGATCGGCGGCGTCCCGCTCGTCAACTCGCACACTCAGACCCCGTCCTTGCCGTGCCGCCCTTCGTGTCCCGGAGCCTCCGCCCGCTCGTGCGGCCCGTAATCGCGCACCACGCTCGCGACCCTCAGCCGGTAGTTCGCGAACATCCCCGCCCGCCCCATCGCCTGCGCGCGGCGATGATCGAGGTGGTTCCGCCATTTCTGGATCGCCGCCTCGTCGCGCCAGAACTGCAGCGACAGCAGCTTGCCCTGCTCGTACAGGCTCTCGAACCGCTCGACCGAGACGAAGCCGTCGATCGCCTCGACCTCGGCGCGCAGCTCGGCGGCCATTCTCAGGTATTCGTCCTTGCGGCCATGCGCCGGCCAGACCTCGAAGATCACCGCCATCATGGACTTTGCTCCGTGGCCGAGACAGCGCAACCGGCAGAATGACTGCCGATTGCTCGCCCCATCCTACGTCTGTTCCCGCCGCCTGCGCTACGGCGACCGCACGTCCCTTCACTTCACCGTCTTGCGCAGGATCACGGTGTTGTCGAACACGAGGCTGACCGTCCAGGCCCAGCGGGCGCCGATGAACGCCTGAGGAAAGCGCCAGTAGCCGGGCACGCCCATGATACCGACCTCCTGGTCGCGATACTCGAACGCACGCGGCCACTTGCTGTCGTCGAAATCCCGGTTCATCCAGCCGTCCGGGAACGGATAGTGGATCGCGAAGCAGTGCTCACGGCAGGTCGGGAGCTTCGCCAAGGGATGGATGCGACCGCCCAGATGCGACGTATCATGGATGCTACCGTATTCGATCACGTCGTCGGGATGCTGTAGCGGCCCGATGTAGAACGACTGCGCCTTCCACGAGCTGTCCGTCACCGTGCCATCGGAGAACTTCGCGACGAAGCCGCCGTCGCCGGAGTGCCACTGGTTGCCCTGGAATACTTCCATGCCGAGCCCCAGCTTGTCCTCCCAGTCCTGGGCGAGAACTGCGATCGTGTAGGGCTTCTTCACCTTGAAGCGCACGACGTGCGAATTGAAAGGCGTGAACGGCGTCGAATCGACCCCGATCAGCTTGCCGTTGATGTAGAGCTCGAAATAGTTGTCGGCGACCATGAAGCCAGTGACGACCTCGCCGTCTGCGTCGATGTCGATTACCGGCACCTTGTTGAGGTCGACCTCGGACATGTCCTTCGGCATGACGCCGGCGCACTCGTTGTAGAGGTCCGGCAGCTTCGGTGCCGACGCAAAATTGTTGGCGACCGGCACGGTGATCTTGGTACCGTCCTTGGCGACGATCTCGCCGACGGGATTCTTGCGCAGGTTCATGCCCGGCCGGGTATTGGCACACGGGATCAGGTCCTCGGTGACGACCTTGGCGAGACCCTGCGTCACCAACCGCTTGGCTGGCGGATCCGCCTTCGGCAGCGGCATCATTCTCGGCGGCGGCGGTGCTGGTGGCGAAGCGGCCGACGGCGCGGGCTGCTGTGCGAACGCAACTCCTGACGCGATCAGACCGGCTCCGGCGATCACTGCGAACGACGCCGCAGACAGCGCCGCCCGTCGAGACGTGTGCCTCCCGTGCATCTGCATCCTCCCTTGGCTTTGCGTGCTCGCCCGGCTCGCGGTGAAACACGTGCTCTGTTCTCTTTTCGAGCTATGAGCCAATGGTCAGCGTAAGGCAGGCCCTCACCGCCCGCAATGGGGGCGAGGATCAGGCGGCTCCCCGATGCCAAACGGCCTCCACGCGGTTGCCGTCGGGATCGCGCAGGAAGGCAGCGTAATAGTCGGCATGGTAGTGTGTCCGCAGACCCGGTGGACCATCGTCGCTGCCGCCTTGATCGAGTCCCGCGCGCCAGAACGCATCCACCGCGCCGCGGCTCGGAGCCTTGAAGCACCAATGCCGGCCTTCCGCAGGGTCGGGGCGAGCGCCCAAACGGATCGATAGATAGCTGCGCCCGGGATGGACCGCGCTGCATCTTTCGCCGTAGCCCAGCCAGCGCGAGTCGCCGCCGACTTTCACGACGCCCAGCGCCGCCATGACGGCGTCGTAGAACCGCTCGGCCGCGGCCATGTCGGAGACGGTGATGGAGACGTGATCGAGCATATCGCCAACCCAGCCAGGGATCGCCTACCGGCCGACTTCTTTCAAATCAGCCGATCCCAAGTCAAGCACACTGCCCGCCCGCCGTGCAGCAGGCTCCGCCATCACGCGCCCGGGGAGAGCATTCACGGTGAAGGTCTACGAAATGCGGCGTGCTCTGCCAGTCACACTTTCGGCCGATTGAGCGGGCGTGTGGCGCTCGTGGGAAGTTTGGGGGCACGAGAGAGACACAGATGCGCCCATATGCCCTTATCCTCGTTCCGATCCTGCTCGGCCTGCTGACCGCCGCTGTGCACGCGCAGGACGCGCCCCGCACCTCGGCCAACGGCACGCTGTCCATCGCCGGCCGTCCCGCCAGATGCGATAACGCCCGCGTGCTGCTCGATCGCAACCTGCCCAATCTCGGTGCGGCGGAGCCCACCTCGGGGCTGTTGATCCTCAATCCGGCGCTGCTCAGGCGGATGACGCCGACGGTGCAGCTGTTCGTGTTCCACCACGAATGCGGGCACCACCACGTCGGCGGCAGCGAGCTAGGCGCCGATTGCTGGGCGGCCGGGCGCGGCCTCCGCGACGGCTGGCTCGATGGCAAGGGACTGGCCGAGATCTGCCGCTCGTTTGGCGACATGCCCGAGACCGACACGCATCCAGCCGCACGCCACCGCTGCGCCAATCTCCAGCGCTGTGCCTCGACAACGACAGTCGAGCTTGCGCACGAGCAGTCTCAGAGCCGGATCAAGACGGCGGTAGCGCCACCCCTGGTAGCCGTCACCCCCGCCGCCACGATGGCCGAACCCCGGCTCGTTGCCGGTCCGCGTCTACTCTGGACGAGCCGGCTGGCGGCGGCTGCCAAGTGAACCGGGGATCACTTTTACCGTATTCGGATCAATCGTCGGGATCCTTGTCGACGACGGCCAACGTTTCCGGATCGAGATCGAGATCATACGTCTTCCCGTCGGCGTGGCGCGCGTCGTCGACCTCCCATCGGCCGTCGTCGAACTCGATCTCCTCCCAGCTCTGATAGCCGAGCTGCCGCAACGTCGACTCGATGCGCGGTCTTTCCTCCGCCGTGGGTTCGCGGTCGGCGAGAACGGGGCCGGCCGCCGCCAGCACCAGCAGGGACGCAGCGAATGTGCCAGCCAGCACGTGCAGGGATGTCCAGGATCTCATCGTCATGGGTCTCCGTTCCCCCGCGCCGAAGCAAGACTTGTCGATATGGGTTGCCGCCGGCAGCGCGCCAGGTCCGGTCGTTTACGTAGACTTCGAACTCGCGCGCCCCCTCGAGATCCGGGGCTCGAGCCGATTTCGCCGTCGTAAAAAAAGCTGAGCGTCGGCTCGTTGGCGGGGCCTCACCGCCCCGCCGCGTACCCCTGCATGCCGCGCGGATTGGCGGCGGCGCGGCGGCGGACCCCGTCCTGGCTGGCCGCGGACAGGCGTCCTTCGCTCCAACCCGGCCCGACCTCGACGATATGGCCGCGCCGCTTCAGCTCGGCGATGGTCGCGGGCGGCAGGCGATCCTCGACCACCAGCACGCCCGGACGCGCCGCGCGCGGCCAGAACGAGGCGGGGAAATGCTCCGTGTGCCACGCAGGCGCGTCGATCGCCTGCTGCAGGTTCATGCCCGAGTGCACGTGACGCATGAACAGCTGGCAGTTCCACTGGTCCTGCTGGTCGCCGCCGGGCGTACCCCAGACCATGTAGGGGGCACCGTCCCGGAAGGCCATCGACACCGACAGCGTCGAGCGCGGCCGCTTGCCCGGCGCCAGCGAGCCCGGCAAGCCTTCCTCGAGCCAGAACATCTGTGCGCGGGAGCCGAGCGGGAAACCGAGCGCGGAAATCACCGGCGAGGATTGCAGCCAGCCGCCCGACGGCGTCGCCGTGAACATGTTGCCGGCCCTGTCGATGATGTCGATGTGGGTGGTGTCGCCACGCACGATGCCGTCTTTGCCCACCGTGCCGCCGTCGCCGATCTTGCCGACGGTCGGCTCGCCCGCGCCGGCCTGCGCGGCGCGATGCTCGCCGATGATCATCCGGCCGCCGAAGCCCTCGATCCGGCCGGGCCGCTGCGCATGGCTCGCCTCGCGGCCGATCAGCTTGCGGCGCTCGGCGTTGTAGCCCTCCGACAACAGCATATCCATCGGCACGGCGGCGAATTTCGGATCGCCGTAGAACGCCTCGCGGTCGGCATAGGCGAGCTTGGCCGCCTCGGTCCACACATGGATCAGCTCGGGATCGTCGGGCGCGAGCGTATCGAGATCATAGCCCTTCAGCAGCGCCAGCATCTGCAGCATCACCGGCCCTTGCGTCCACGGTCCCGGCTTCATCACGGTGTAGCGGCCGTAGTCCAGCGTCAGTGGCGCCTCGACGGTGGGCTGCCACGTCGCCATGTCCTGGCCCGTCAGCACGCCCCTGTGGCGGCGGCCGCTGACGTCGAACACATCCTGCGTCCTGCAGAACTGGTCGACGGCCTCGGCGACGAAGCCGAGACTCCAGGCCTTGCGCGCGCGCTCGATCTCCGCCTCGCGCGAGCCGCCGCCGGCCTCGGCCTCCTTCAGGATGCGGAGGTACGTCTCGGCGTGGCGCTTGTTCGTGAACAGAGTGCCCGGAGCTGGCGTGTCCCCGCCCGGCAGATACACAGCCGCCGACGTCGGCCAGTGCTCCTTGTAGAGCGCTTTGACGGTGTCGATGGTGGCGCAGGCCCGCTCGACGATCGGGTGGCCGTTCATGGCATAGCCGATCGCCGCCTCCAGCACGTCGCGCAGCCGCATCGTGCCGTAGTCGCGGAGGATCAGCATGTAGGTCTCGAACGTTCCGGGGATGCACGCGGCGAGAAGCCCCGTCCCCGGAATGATGTCGAGGCCGAGCGTGCCGCGATAATGCGCGATGGAGGCGCCCGCAGGCGCCGGCCCCTGACCGCAGATCACCTCGGGCTTGCCCTTGCGGACGTCGTAGACCATTGCCGGCACATCGCCGCCCGGTCCGCACAGATGCGGCTCCACGACCTGCAACGTGAAGGCAGCGGCGACGCCCGCATCGAAGGCGTTACCGCCCCGCTCCAGGATGCCCATGGCGACTGCGGTCGCGATCCAGTGCGTGGTCGCGACCACGCCGAACGTCCCGTTGATCTCGGGCCGGGTGGTGAACGGTCCGGCGTTGATGTTGGCCATGTCGTTGAACTCGCGGAGTTGGCGGGCAGTGCATGTTACCGGCAACGGCAGGTTACACGCACGCCAGGATTGGAGATAGCGTCAGCATTGACGGCGCTTAAGCCGAGAGAATGGTAGGAAATCATGGACTACAGCGAGTTCGGCAGCCTCAGCGTCGAGGTAGAGGACGAGGTCGCCACCGTCCGCATGTTCAACCTGACCGACGGCATCAATCGCGGCCGCACGCTCGACTTCCGCTGGGAGATCGGACTCGCGCTCGGCAAGCTGCGCGACGACCAGAAGGTGCGCGTCGTCATCCTGACCGGCGAGAAGGACGGCGAGTTCATGACCGCGCCACGCACCGACAAATACGAGAAGCCGGAGGCGCTCGGCGGCCACAACGACCCAAAAGGCTCGTGGAAGATCTTCAATGGCATCATCCGCGCGCACCAGACGCTGACGGAAATGGAGAAGCCGGTGATCGCGCGAGTCAACGGCGATGCGGTCGGCTTCGGGCAGAGCCTGATGCTCGGCTGCGGACATCATCATCGCCCGCGAGGACGCCCACATTGCCGACATGCACATGGCGATGGGCGACATCGCGCCCTACGGACCGCCATTCGCGATCGCGCCCGGCGATGGCGGCGCCTCGCTGATCCCGCTCTACATGACGCCGCCGCTCGCCAAGGAATACCTTATGATCGGCAAAGAGTATTCGGCCAAGCGGCTCGCCGAGCTACACATGATCAAATACGCAGTGCCCGCGGCGGAGCTCGATGCGACCGTGGATCGGATCGTGGCCAAGCTGCTGTCACGTCCCGCGCTAGCGCTGGCCTGGACCAAGCGCTCCATCAACCGCTACGTCGCCCAACAGCACAACCAGACGCTGGACGCGAGCGCCGCCTACGAGATGGTCAACTTCCTGCAGTGGGAGCGGCAGGGCTACAAGCAGGATCTCGAGTTCGAGTGAGAGCAGAGGCGGAGCGGACAGCGCACGACCCTACTGTCGGACAAATCCGGCACGCTGCTCCATGAGGGAAATGCGCCGCCGTCGCAGCTCCGCCCACGACAGAAAGACTCTGGCCCGGCGCTCACTTTCAGCGTGCAGGTCGGCGATTGCATCAGGATAGGGACGGCCGCTCGGCAAGCGCAATGGGTGGCATCTCGAAGTTGCCACCACGATCGCGATAGCGAGGGCAATGCCGGCCACCAGGAAAAGAATGCAGGAGCACATGACATTCAGCTCCTATCAACGGCTCGGCAACATCGCTTCGAGATTCTGCAGTCGGGCTTCCTGGTCGTTGACGAGTTGCTGCAACAGATCGTTCTGGCGACGCATCTCGACGATATGCTCCTCGAGCATCTCGCCGTGCGTCTTACCGCTCTTGCCGCGATAGATGTTCCTCTGGCGGTAGATCACGAAAATCCAGACGCCGACCAAGAGCAGCATCGGAAACCAGTCGATCAGGATTTCCGCCCATGTCTTGTCCATGTCCTGCCCCCAGCCATCGAAAGCCGCACGATGGCAGCACGACGTTTACAGACGGTTGAACCGCGTGGTTAAGCATCTGTGACTACGTTGGTGATTGCGCGCCGCCGCAATATTTCGTCAGTCGTCTTAGAATAGCCGATGGCGAATGGTCCGGGTCCGGCACCTCCCCTCGGCTGCCGGCGTCTGAGCTGGCCTGAGTTCAATGTTCATGGGCGCTCGATAACAGTGGAGCTGCAGCCCACGCGTCACGGTCCCGCTCAATCCAGGCTCGCCACCGCGATCAACTGGTCGAGATCGCACGACAGTTGCGTGCCCTTGCGGGTGATGGCGCCGGAGTCCTCCAGCGCGACCAGCGCCGCGTTGACCTTGGGACGGCTGGCCCCGATCAACAGCGCGAGCTCGGTCTGGGACATGCCGAGATCGACATCGACCTTGCCCTCGCGCTGGGTCGGCGCCTTCTGTCGCGACTGCGCGAGGAAGAATCGGGCGAGCCGAACCTCGATCGGATGCAGCGCAATCGCCTCGAGTTGCTGATCCGCCTCGCGCAGCCGCGAGCACAGCAGCGCGATCGCAGCCTCGGCCACCGCCGGCTTTTTCTCCATCAGCCGCTTCAACGCGGCCGAGCCGAGCGTCTGCGCTTTGACCACGTTGACCGCCGTCGCGTCCGCCGTGCGCGGGCCCCCGTCGAGGGCGGCGATCTCCCCGAAAACCGAGCCCGGCTCCGCGTGCCAGAAGGAGAGCTCGCGGCCCTCCACGGTCAGCACGGAGATGCGCACGCGCCCTTCCGTGACGACGAAGATCTCCTTGCCCGGATCGCCGCGCGAGAAGATCACCTGACCGGCGTTGAAGGCGGTCGGACGCATCTCGTCCGCCACCGCCTTGCGCTCGGCCTCGTCGAGCCTGCCGAACAGCGGCGAGCGGGCGAGCATCTGGACGACGGCTGGTGACGACATGCGCATCCTCATCGATCGGGGCGGCAGCGACACCGCCGAACATACCGTGTTCGCCGCCGCTTCCCAAGACCTGCCGCTGAACGTGCTGAGCAAGGCGCGCCGAGGGCGTCCCTCTTGCCTTGGCGGCCGGTTCAGCGCATATCGGCGGGCAAGGTTAATCGATCGTCCACAGAGCCGAGGGCGCCTGCCGCAATGCTATCCCGCACCGACGGTCCGCGCCGTGAAACGCTGCGCCGCGAGCTGGCGCGAACCCGCGGCGGCAAAAAGCCGGAAGGCTACGCGCCCAAGCTGGTGCTGGCGAGCGGCAGCCCCCGCCGCCTGACGCTGCTGGCGCAGGCCGGCATCACGCCCGACGCGCTGCGCCCCGCCTCCATCGACGAGACGCCGAAGAAGGGCGAGATGCCCCGCTCGCTGGTGACGCGCCTGTCGCGCGCCAAGGCCGAGACCGCGCGCGACCAGATCGCCAACGACCGCGACATCGCAGACGCCTACGTGCTCGCCGCCGACACCATCGTCGCGGTCGGCCGCCGCATCCTGATGAAACCGCAGTACGTGGAGGAGGCGACCACCTGCCTCAGTCTGCTGTCGGGGCGCGCCCACCGCGTGCTGACGGGGGTCTGCCTGATCACGCCCGACGACAAGGTCCGGATGAAGATCGTCGACACGCGCGTGCGCTTCAAGCGACTGTCCCGCGACGAGATCGAGGCCTACATCGCCTCGCGGGAGTGGCGCGGCAAGGCCGGCGGCTACGGCATCCAGGGCTTGGCCGGGTGCTTCGTGCAGAAAATCGCCGGCTCCTACACCAACGTCGTCGGATTGCCGCTGACCGAGGTCATCGGCCTATTGGTCGGCGACGGCGTCCAAGTGCATCCGGCCTGGCACAAGGCCGGCGACACCGATCCCGAGTGAAAGCTGGCCCCGAATGAGCGAGCGGGATCGAGACATGGCGCAGAGTACGCCCGATCCGAGCAAGATCGCCAAGGGCAAATGCCCGATCTGCGGTGATCCGACCGAGTACGAGCAGCGGCCGTTCTGCTCGCGCCGGTGCGCCAATATCGACCTCTACAAGTGGCTGTCGAACGGCTACGCCATTGCCGGCAAGGCCGACGAGGACGAGGACGGCGACGACGCCAATGCCGCCGCCCCGCCTTCGGGCGCGAGGCCCGCGGGCGGAGACGAGGGCGAGGACTGAAACGCGATCACTTCGTCGATCAGTCGCAGACCTGCATGCGCGGACGAACCCAGACGCCGGCCGCGACCGCGCCGCTACGGTCGGCCTGCGCGGTCCCCGGCGACAGCGTCGCGGACACGGCGGCGACCGCGGCCAATACAGTCACCACGGACTTTCTCATACGAAAGACCTTCAATTGGATCGAAGCGGGCGCTATCACAGCGCAGGACTGTGAATGCCTTGCGGCCTGCGCGCGCCCGATTCGCGGTAACACCGCGGCAGCTTCGGCCGCCGCCGGGCGAAGACGCCGGAAGGCCATAAGGACAGAGGGAGAGACGGAGAGCATGACGATGATCAAAGCCGTGAGACGACTGACGCTCGGCGCGGCGGCGCTGCTGTGCGCCACCCTTTCGGTCTCGGCGCAGAACTATCCGAGCAAGGGCGTGCGCATGATCGTGCCGTTCGCGGCCGGCGGCCCCGCCGATATTTTCGCCCGCGTGCTCGGCGAGCATCTGACCCAGCAGCTCGGCCAGTCGTTCGTGATCGACACCCGCCCCGGCGCCGGCTCGCTGATCGGCACCGGCGAGGCCGCGAAGGCAGCACCGGACGGCCACACGCTGCTGGTGATGTCGAACACGCACACGGCCAACGAATCCCTGTTCGCCAGCAAGCCTTACCAGCTGATGAAGGCGTTCGCCGGCGTCGCCGCGATCAACGCGTCGGAGCTGGTCCTGGTGGTGCATCCCTCGGTGCCCGCCAAGACGCTGAAGGAGCTGATCGACCTCGCGAAGGCGCAGCCCGGCAAGCT
Source organism: Devosia equisanguinis (assembly GCA_945889015.1). Taxonomy (GTDB): domain Bacteria; phylum Pseudomonadota; class Alphaproteobacteria; order Rhizobiales; family Hyphomicrobiaceae; genus CAMDBL01. Next base: position 4,912 of record CAMDBL010000041.1, on the reverse strand, counting down.
CAACTACGCCTCCTCCGGTCCCGGCACGCCCTATCACATGGCCGCCGAGCTGTTCAAATCGATGACCGGGACCGACATCGTCCACGTCCCCTACAAGGGCAGCTCCGGTGCCCGCAACGACATCGTCGGTGGTCACGTGCAGATGATGCTCGACGCCATCACCACGATGACGCCGATGGTCAAGGGCGGGCAGGTCCGCGCACTCGCCACCACCGCCAAAGCCCGCTCGAGCGTACTGCCCGACGTGCCGACGGCGAGCGAGGCAGGCGTTCCCGGATACGAGGCGACGATCTGGCTCGGTGTGATGGCGCCCGCCGGAACGCCGAAGCCGATCGTCGACAAGCTCAATGCGGAGATCGGCAAGATTCTCGCCCGCGACGACATCAAGGCGGCCTGGGGCAAGCAAGGCGCCACACCGACGCCGATGACGCCGGCCGCGTTCGAGACCTTCCTGAACGCCGATATCGAGAAGTGGGCCAAGGTGGTCAAGGACGCGAATATCAAGGTTCAATAGAACCCGCAGCCCATGGCGTGCCCTTGCCGGCAAGGGGCACGCCCGGTGCGGCAGTCACGGGATGGACAGGCGCCATCCAGGAGGGGGAGACGAGATGCAGCTCGACCTGTTGAGCGGCGGGGCCGCACAGGGCCTCGTCGGCACGCTCGCGGCACGGTTCAAGGCCGAGACCGGGGCCGACATCGCTGGAACCTTCACCGCGATCGGGGCCGTTCGCGACACGCTGCTGGCGGGCGCGCCGGCCGACCTCGTGGTGCTCTCGAAGGGCATGATCGCCGATCTCTCGCGCGCGGGCCACGTCGAGGGACCGGGCGTCGACATCGGCGTGGTCCGCACCGCCGTCGCCCAGCGCACCGGCGATCCCGCGCCGGCGATCGCCACGCCCGACGAGTTGCGCGCGAGCTTCCTCGCCGCCGACGCGATTTACATCCCAGACCCCAAGCTCGCCACGGCCGGCATCCACGTCGCCGGCATCCTCGATACGCTCGGCATCCGCCAGGCGGTGGCCGCCAAGCTCAGGGCGTTTCCCAACGGCATGACCGCGATGCGCGAGATGGCCGCGCAAACGGGCGGCCGGCCAATCGGCTGCACGCAGGCGACCGAGGTTCTGCACACGCCGGGGATCACCCTCGTCGGCCCGCTGCCGAAGGCGTTCGAGCTGGCGACCACCTACACCGCCGCCGTCGCCACCCGCGCGCGCAACCCCGATCAGGCCCGGCGGCTACTGATGTTGCTGACCGAAGTGGCCGGCGCCGGCGCGCGCGCCGCGGCCGGTTTCGAGCCGGCATGACAGGCGCGGCGGGCCGCGTTTGAGCCCGGGCCGCCATCGCGGTAGAGATGGCACACGGCCGGTGCCGCGATGGGCTCGTGATGTGCAATCTCTACTCGATGACGAACGCTCGCGAGGCGGTGCTGCGGCTGTTCCGCCTGAGCGGGAACCGCGCGGCGGCATTCACCGCGTTACCGGCGATCTTTCCCGGCCACGCGGCACCCGTGGTGCGCCTCGCCGACGACGGCGAGCGTGAGCTGTCGCTGCTGTCGTGGGGCTTCGTGCTGCCGCAGCCGGGGAAGGCGCCACGCCGCGTCACCAATTTTCGCGACGACAAGGCTCGCTCCAGCAGCTTCTGGCGCGACAGCTTCGAGCACCGCCGCTGCCTCGTGCCGGCCTCCTCGTTCTGCGAGCCCCACGGCGACGTCAAGCCCGCGACCTGGCACTGGTTCGCGCTGATGGGAGACGAGCCGCGCCCGCCGTTCGCCTTCGCGGGCATCTGGAAACGGCATCGCGGCCCGATCCGCAAGGACGGCGCCCCGGTCGAAATCGACGTGTTCTCGTTTCTGACGACGACGCCCAACCCGCTCGTCGCGACCGTCAATCACGAGCGCATGCCGGTGCTGCTGACCAGCGAGGCCGAGCACGAGACCTGGATCCGCGGCACGCCCGGCGAGGCCTTCGCGCTCGCCCGCGAGTTCGACGCCGACCGGATGCACATCGTCCGCGAAGGGTTCGAGAAGCAGGACGAAGGGTGAGGCTCGCCTCGCCGAACGCGTCCCCCGGACCGCGCCATGTTGACTTGCACGGCGAGATGCCCGACTGACTGGACACCTCCGCCACCTCGCGTGATCCCCATGCTCATCCTGATCGATAACTATGACAGCTTCACCTACAATCTCGTCCACTACCTGGGCGAGCTCGGGGGGGTGTGCGAGGTGCACCGCAACGACAAGATCACGGTCGCGGAGGTGCTGAAGAAAAAGCCGAAGGGCATCGTGCTGTCGCCGGGGCCATGCACGCCGAACGAGGCCGGCATCTGCCTCGACCTGATCAGGGCGTCGGGTGCGACCGTGCCTCTCCTCGGCGTCTGCCTCGGTCATCAGGCGATCGGACAGGCCTATGGCGGCAACGTGATCCGCGCGCCCCTGCCGCTGCACGGCAAGCTCTCGACCATCCGCCACAAGGACAGAGGGTTGTTCGCGGGCACGCCCGAGAAGTTCCTGGTCACGCGCTACCACTCGCTGATCGTCGAGCGGTCGAGCCTGCCCGACTGCCTCGAGGTGACGGCCGAGACCGCCGACGGCCTGATCATGGGCTTGCAGCACAAGACCCATCCCGTCCACGGCGTCCAGTTCCACCCCGAGAGCATCGCCTCCGAGCACGGCCACGACCTGCTCGCCAACTTCCTGAAAGTCGCAGGCATCTCGCCCAAGCGCCGCAACGCGAAGGTGAAGATGGGCGCGGCGCCTCCAGGCTGAATTCTGGCACGCACCCTCCCGCCGGGTTGCACGACGAACTTTAACAGATAATTTTCGCCGATCACCCAGCCTGCGGATCGAATGATCCAGGCAGGCGGCGTATGCGTGCGTATTTCACCTTGATCGCGGTGCTGATCGCCCTGACGGCGCTGATGGCAGTCCAGGACGTCGCGATCCTCGTGATCCTGTTCACGTTCGGGCTCGGCATGCCGCTGATCTTCGCTGGAACCGCGCTGATCCTCGCGGTTTGCGGGCTTCCCCTCGCCTGGTCCTGGAGCGGAACTGCGTCCGAACGTGCGCTCGGCGCCGCCCTGACGGCCCTCGCCGCCGCCTTCGTCACGGTCGGACCCGGCCATCTCGCCGCCCAGCACGTCGAGACCGAGCGTGCAAGGCTCGCCGAGCACAACCACGCGCCCGCTACCCCGGTGACGGCCGCATCCGTCGAGATCCGGCGGCCCGCCAACAACTACGACCACACGTTCGCGGATCAGCAGACGTGCGGCTTCGAGTGCCGTGCCCTGCTGCTCAAGGGAGAGGTGCAGTGGGTCCGCATCGTCATGCGCGACGGCGGGCGGAACGCGAAGGGCGAAAGCACGACACGATACGTGGTCAAGCGCGGCAGCGCCTGTGCCGTACCCGGCGGCGGCACCGGCGGCTCGTCGACCTGTGTCGTGATGGCGCCCGACACCTCCGAGCCTGCCGAGTTGGTGGTCACCTTCCATAAGCCGGAGCGCATCGAGGCGAAAAACCGTGCCCTCGATCTGGTGCGCTGGCGCGACATCCGGCGCGTGACGGCCGTCCTGCAGCGCAATGGATCGTCCGAGGAGATCCTCAAGCGGACCGGGATGCGGGTGGACATTCCGAGCACACCCGCCATCATCGGTCCGAGGACGAGCGGCATGAGCAGCCGCGGTATCGATTTCCTGCGCCGCGAAATACGAAGCCAGCATCTCACCTTGACCCAAACGCTCGCAGCCCTGGGCTACCAGCTCGACCAGGGCGGTGCGGCCATCGAGCAGGCCAAGCCGCGCAAGCGGGACTGGCGCGATGGAATCGACGAGGATATGACGCGCGATCTCATGGCGGTGCTGGCTTTGCCACAGACGCAGCCCTTCGACCCGGAGCAGGCAAAGCCGGTATCGACGTGGCTGACGCACGCCCGCCAGATCAATGAGTGGACGCCCGAGCTGATCGAGATGCTGCGGCGCATCCTTCACGATCGGCGCATTCGCCGGCCGACGTCCTTCGATCAGGTGTTCGAGCGGCAACGCCCGGTGACCGAGGCACTGATGCCGGACGTGCTCACACTCCTCGAGAGCCAAGGCATCGGCCAGGACTACACGCCCGAGCGCCAGGCCGCCTATACGTTCCATCGGCTCGATCCGGCGCTGCTGAGCCCCCATGCCCCCCGGATCGTCCCGCTGATCCGGCGCGACACAGCCTTGCGCGGCATTCTCACGCCCGCCGCCGGCCGCCTCGGTATCGATCCGACGCCTTTCCTGCTGCCGTTCAAGGACGATCTCGATCCGCGCGGCCGCAGCCCTCACGCACAAGGCCTGGCACGGGTCCGCGGCGCCTGCTTGAGCGAGGCCCGCTGGTGGCCTCATCTCATCCCCGCGCTGCGCAGCACCCTCGAAGAGACGCCTGCGGGGCAGCAAGGCACGTCGGGGTTACGCGCGGCCCTGCTCAAGACGCTCGCACACCTCGGCGACATACCGTTCGTCGAGGACCAGCTCGCGCGCGCAGCCCCCCAAGACAAGCAGGTCGGGCTTCAGATCCGGTCGGGGCTCGCCGACGAGAGACGAAAGGTGCGGCTGTGCCAGTTTTGACGGTTCTCAGCCGCGACCTGCCGCTCCTCTGAATCAGCCGCCCTTGACGTCGATCTGGACGTCGACGTTGCCGCGCGTGGCGTGCGAGTAGGGGCAGATGGTCTCGTGGGCCTCCTTCGCCAGCGCGGCGAGCTCGGCCCGGGGCAGGCTCGGGTCGGCGACGTGGAGCTTGACCGTAAGCGGTGCCGTGACCGCACGTGGCGGATCGGCAGTGCGCGTGTGATCCTGCCGGGCCATGCGCTCAGATCGAGACGACCATAGTGACGTCCATAATGACGTCTCCAAGCCTGTCCGGCCTCGTCGGATCGAGGTTCTGAAT
>CAMDBL010000040.1 GCA_945889015.1 Devosia equisanguinis | reverse complement strand
CCGTTACATGAGCCTGGAAAAGCTCGCCCAGTTCAGCGATGATCCACAGGCCAAGCCAAAGCGCATCGCTGCGGCCTGAGCAACGGCCCGAGCCGACACCGAACTCGGTGCCATGATCGGCCAATTACACCACGGCCTGGGACACGATCCTCCTCGTCGTCCTTTTCCGCTCTCGAGCGCGGCGACGCCAGGACCGCGGCGGGCGGCGTGGTGGCTCGCATCCGGCGGAAAGGTGGAGGGTTGGACTTCGCGACCGGACATACTAACAGTAGCGGCCAATCGGGGGTGTGCGGTCCTGCCCGCGCATAGTGGCGGCACTGAACCCCGACCGGACGCATCGAGGAGGAAACACATGGCTCAGCGGAAAAAGCAGATCGGGCTCGCGATCGTCGGCTGCGGCGTCATTGGCCGCATGCGCGGGATGATTGCCAAGGACTATCCGGGCATCGGCTGGATCGGCCTCGCCGACATGAACGAGAAGGTCGGCAACAAGCTCAAGGCCGACATCGGCGCCGACTATTTCACCACCGACTACCGCGAGCTGATCAACCGCCCCGAGGTCGACGCGCTGATCGTCGCGACCTCCACCTGGGCCCACGTCGAGCCGACGCTGCTCGGCTGCGCCAAGGGCATTCCGATGCTGATCGAGAAGCCGCTCGCCACCGATGCGCGCCAGTCGTTCGAGGTGCTGGAGGCGATCAAGAAGGCCGGCGTCGACGCCTGCGTCGGCTACACGCAGCGCTTCCGCCGCCGCTTCCTGGTGGTCAAGAGCCGCGTCGACAGTGGTCAGATCGGCAACCTGACCTGCCTCGTCACCCGCGCCTTCATGAACCGCATGGCCCCGCTCGGCGAGGTCCGCCTGACCCAGGACCGCCGGCATCTCACGCCGATGGTGGTCTCTGGAACGCACAGCCTCGACATGTGCCGCTGGATCATGGGCCCCACCATCAACCCGGTGTCGATCTATGCCCGCAGCCAGGACAAGGTAATGGGCCAGCACGGCACCAAGGACGCCACCTTCGGCATCTTCCAGCTCGACAACGGCGCGATCTGGTCGATGAACATCTGCTGGGCGCTGCCCAAGGTCTGGCCGGGCGCGGTCTACGGCCTCGAGATCGGTATCGTCGGCGACAAGGGCGTGATCGACATCGAGGACACCCACCGCGACCTGGTCATCGCCAGCGAGCAGAACCAGGGCCCAGCCTATCGCCCAGAGGGTCATACCGAGGACACCGTCCGCCAGGTCGAGTTCCTGACCTCGTTCCCGCCGGGCGACGTCTACGACGGCGAGCTGTGGGGGCCGCTGCGCGAGGAGACTTGGAACTGGTATCAGCGCATCTACATGGGCAAGAAGACGCCGCACGCCACCGCCCAGGAGGCGCACGACAACCTGATGCTGACGATGGCGATGGACCTCTCCGCCAAGCGCGGCAAGGAAGTCGCACTGCCGATCTCGCCAGAGGAGCTGATGGCGGGCCTGAACGAGTAGATTGCCGCCGCGGTGTCCGACATCGGGTCAGACACCGCGGCGCCGACATCCTCAATAGTCGTAAGACGGGATCCATCCTCCCTCGCCCTCGCCCTCGCCATAGGATGCTGAAAATGCGTTCCGCACGTATTGGAAAACTCGTCTCGTGCGTTGCTCTGGCAGTCGGCGCGTTGTCGGCATCGGAGGTCACCATGGCGCAAGGTCCAATGCTCGAGCATCCCCAGCTCGACGCCATGTTCGGCCGGGCGGAGCGCGAGGGCCGGGTCGGCATCGCCAGGAAATCACGCGAGGTCGATGTCAGGCCCGCCGTACCGGGAGAGATAGTGAAACCCTGATCAAGGGCGAAGGCGAGGAAACCCGCTCGAAGCCGGCGGCCGCTGGCGACATGGTGGTGCGCAACCGCTGCTCGGAGACGGGCAACGAGGAGTATCTGGTCAAGGCTGCGGTGTTCGCTCAGCGCTACGAAGGGCCTCTGGGAGCTGATGCAGCCTGGCACGGCTATCGTCCCAAGAGCGCTCCGGTGCGCTACCTGATCGTACCTGCGGAGCAGGGTGCCTTCACGTTCACGGCCCCCTGGGGCACGCCGATGCAGGCGCGGCCGGGGGATGCCATCGTCCGCGACCCGACCGACGCCAGCGATACCTATCGCGTGGCCGCGGCCTCCTTCGCCTGCACCTACGAAATCCTCGACAAGCCACGGGCGGCGCCCTGAGCTGGGGACCGGACAGTCGGTCGCGGGTGTGACGGGGTCGCCTTGATCCTGCCGGTAAATTGTGCGACATAGATGGAAAGGGCTCGGCGCGCGCGTGTCGGGCACGTATTTCGTCGCCTGTCCGGTTTGTGGCAGGCGAAGGTAGAAGATCACCGCGCGATATCGAACAAGAGGGTGAGAGCGCATGGCTCGTGTCACGGTCGAGGACTGCGTCGACAAGATTCCCAATCGCTTCGAGCTGGTTCTGCTGGCGGCGCATCGCGCCCGCTCGATCTCGAACGGCAGCCCGATCACCGTGGAATCCGAGAACGACAAGAACCCGGTCATCGCGCTGCGCGAGATCGCCGACAAACAGCTCCCGCCCGACGACTTGCGCGAGGGCCTGATCCACTCGATCCAGAAGAACGTCGAGGTCGACGAGCCCGAGGCCGCGGCCGCGCCGACGATGGCGATCGAGCGCCGTCCCATCCTTGGCCGCGACGAGATGTCGGCCGACACGGCGGTGGATGTGCTCACCGAGGAGCAACTGCTCCGCGGCCTCGAGAGCCTGACGCCGACCGAGCCGTCCTCGAACGGTGGCGGCAGCGGCGGTCGCTGAGGCGGCTGTTTCCGCGCGTGCCGTCCACGTTACACGTTTCACGCTCCAGGGCCTGATCCGAAGGCCACGCGCGTCCGTTCGGCGGGCCAGGGATGGGCCTTCCCATGTGCCGGAGGTGCCGGGGATGATGCGCCAGTACGAGCTTGTCGAGCGCGTTCTGAAATATGATCCGAAGGCGGACGAGGCCATTCTCAATCGGGCCTACGTCTATGCCATGCGTGCGCACGGCCACCAGAAGCGGGCCTCGGGCGATCCCTACTTCTCCCACCCCCTCGAGGTGGCGGCGATCCTGACCGAGCTGAAGCTCGACGATGCCACGATCTCGGCCGCCCTGCTGCACGATGTCATCGAGGACACCGACGCGACCCGCGCGGAGATCGACAGCCTGTTCGGTGCCGAGATCGGCGCGCTCGTCGATGGTCTTACCAAGATCAAACGGCTCGACCTCGTCTCCAAGAAGGCGGAGCAGGCCGAGAACTTCCGCAAGCTGCTGATCGCGATCTCGAGCGACATCCGTGTGCTGCTGGTCAAGCTCGCCGACCGGCTCCACAACATGCGCACGATGGAGCACATGAAGCCGGCGAGCCGGGAACGGATTTCGCAGGAGACGATCGACATCTATGCGCCGCTGGCGGGCCGCATGGGCATGCAGCATCTGCGCGAGGAGCTGGAGGAGCTGTCGTTCCGTTGGCTCAATCCGGAGGCGCACAAGGCCGTCGTCGACAAGCTGGTGACCATCCGCAAGCGCAACCTGGGGCTGGTCGAGGAGATCACTCGCGCGTTGAAGGAGCGGCTCGACGAGGCCGGCATCAGGCACGAGATCTCGGGGCGCGAGAAGAAGCCCTACTCGATCTGGAGCAAGATGCAGAACAAGCAGATCAGCCTGGAGCAGCTGTCCGACATCTACGCGTTCCGCATCATCACCGAGAGCCTCGACGACTGCTATCGCGCGCTCGGCGTCGCGCACTCGACCTGGCGGACGGTGCCGGGCCGGTTCAAGGACTACATCTCGACGCCCAAGCAGAACGGCTACCAATCCGTGCACACGACCGTGGTCGGCCCCCGCCATCAGCGCGTCGAGATGCAGATCCGGACCCGCGACATGCACAACGTCGCCGAGTACGGTGTCGCGGCCCACGCGATCTACAAGGACGCCTCCAAGCGCACCAGCGAGGCGCTGGCCAAGGACAAGGACGGCGGTCCCTACATCTGGCTGCGCCACCTCGTCGAGACGCTGCTCGAAGGGGCCAACCCGGAGGAGTTCCTCGAGCACACCAAGCTCGAGCTGTTCCAGGACCAGGTGTTCTGCTTCACGCCGAAGGGGCGGCTGATCGCGCTGCCGCACAACGCGACGCCGATCGATTTCGCCTATGCGGTGCACACCGACGTCGGCAACCGCGCGATGGGCGCGATCATCAATGGCCGCCAGCAGCCGATCGATACCCGCCTGCGCAACGGCGACGAGGTCGACATCCTGGTCTCCGAGAACCGCTCGCCGCCGGCCGCCTGGGAGGGCATCGCCGTCACCGGGCGCGCGCGCTCGGCCATTCGCCGCGCCGCCCGCGATGCCGTGCGCAAGCAATATGCCGAGCTCGGCCGCCACCTGATCTGGACCGCGTTCGACCGTGCCGGCGTCGAGTACGCCGACGACAAGCTGAAGCGGGTCATCTCCCGCCTCGCGCATCGCTCGCTCGACGACGTACTTGTCGCCGTCGCGCGCAACGAGTTGCCCGTCGGCGACGTGCTGAAGGCGGTGGCGCCCGAGGCCAAGCTCGCGGCCCCCGTCCAGCCCTTGCACAAGCCGCGCAATCGCCACGACCATGGCCAGGGCCAGGAAGGCTGGTTCGTGCTGAACAAGGTGATCAACCTCAAGTTCCGCCAGGCCGACAGCAGCGTCGAGGGCAACGGCAAGGGCAACGTCGGCCTGCCGATCCGCGGCATCGGCGGCGACATGCCGGTGAGCTTCGAAGAGGCCGGCGCCGTGCCAGGCGACCGCATCGTCGGCGTCCTGGTACCGGGCCAGGGCATCCGCATCTTCCAGATCCATTCGCCGCGCCTGGCCGACCATGAGCACGACAGCTGGATCGACGTCACCTGGGACATCGATCCGCAGCGACCCGAGCGCTTTCCCGCCCGCCTCAGCGTCACCGCGCTGAACGAGCCCGGCACCCTCGCCCAGATCGCCCAGGTGATCGGCGAGAAGGACGGCAATATCGACAATCTGCGCATGGTCTCGCGCGCCGCCGACTTCACCGTGATGATGATCGAGGTCGAGGTCTGGGATCTCGCCCACCTCAACCAGATCATCTTCGGTCTCAAGAGCAAATCCGCCGTCAGCAAGGTCGAGCGCGTGTTCGCGTGAACCGGCCGGCTCGTTGTCACTCCGCCGCCATCGGCATCTCCATGCGGGCGCCCTTGGCGCTTTCCAGGATCGCGGCGACGCCCATGCCGCCGGCGGTACACACCGAGATCAGCCCGCGCCCGCCGGTCGCCGAGAGCTGCTTGGCCAGCATGCCGAGGATGCGCGCGCCAGTCGCGGCGAACGGATGGCCATAGGCGAGCGAGGAGCCGTTGACGTTCAGCTTGGAGCGGTCGATCGCCCCCAGCGGGGCGTCCTTGCCGAGCACGCGCTTGCAGTAGTCGGGGTCCTCGAACGCCTTCAGTGTCGAGAGCACCTGGGCCGCGAACGCCTCGTGGATCTCGTAGTAGTCGAAGTCCTGCAGTCGAAGGCCGGCCCTGTCGAGCATGCGCGAGACGGCGATCGTCGGCGCCAGCAGCAGCGGCTCGCCGGCGACGTAGTCGTTGGCGGCCGTCTGGCTGAAGGTGAGATAGGCGAGCACCGGCAGTCCAAGGCTCGCGGCCCATTCCTCCGACGCCAGCAGGACGGCGGCGGCGCCGTCCGTCAGCGGCGTCGAGTTGGCGGCGGTCAGCGTGCCCTTCTCGGATTTCTCGAACGCGGTCCTCAGCGTGCCGAGCTTGTCGAGCGTCATGTCGGCGCGCAGGTTGTTGTCGCGGAACACGCCGGCGCACGGCACGATCAGGTCGTCATGAAAGCCGCGGGCATAGGCCTCGGCCGCCTTGCGATGGCTCTCGAACGCGAGCTGGTCCTGCTCGACGCGGGGGATGTGGAACTGCTGCGCGGTCAGCTCGCAGTGCTGGCCCATCGACAGTCCGGTGCGCGGCTCGCTGGTGGTGGGCGGCTGTGGCGCAAGCTCACCCGGCTTGAAGTCGGAGAACATCTTGAAGCGGTCGATCATCGACTTCTGCTGCGCCATCTTGGTCAGGCGCTGGGCGAATTTCTTGGAGAACACGATCGGCGCATCCGAGGTGGTGTCGGAGCCGCAGGCGATGGCGCTGTCGATCTGGCCCGTCGCGATTTTGGCGCCCAGATTCATGGCGGCCTGCAACGAGGTTCCGCAGGCCTGCATCATAGTGATGCCGGGCGTCGATGGCGCGAGCCTGGTTCCGAGCACGGCCTCGCGCGCGAGGTTCCAGTCGCGCGAATGGGTGATCACCGCGCCGCCCTGCACCTCGTCGATGTGGACGCCCGCGAGCTTGTACTTGTCGACGAGGCCGTTCAGCGCCGCCGTCATCATCTCCAGGTTGGAGAGATCCTCATACAATGTGTTCGAGCGGCAGAACGGAATGCGCGCGCCGCCGACGATAGCGATCCGGCGAAGGGTCTGGGTCATGGTCTACCTCGCGAGGCGTAGGTCGGAGCGGGCAGAAGGCCGAGGTCCGACGCGATCTTGGTTGAGATGTCGGATCTCGCGCTGTGCGCTCGCTCCGACCTACGGAACATCACTCCGCCGCTGCCCGCTGGGCAGGGACGGTGGCCGCGGTCTGGCTAGCCTTGTAATGCAAAGGACCGCCACGGAACGGCGCGAAGCCGGTCCCGAAGATGACGCCGGCATCGACGAGGTCGGCATTTTCGACGATGCGCTCGTCGAGCACCTTGCGGCACTCCGCGATCAGCGGCTCGACCAGTGCCTTGCCGAGTTCCTCGATCTCGCGCTTGTCGAAGGTCTTCTCCTGCTTGACCGGCTTGCCGTCCTTCCAGACGTAGAGACCCTCGCCGGTTTTCTTGCCGAGCTTGCCGGAGGCGACGAGCTGGTCGAGCTTGGCCGAGCCGTCGGCGTTGCCGAGGATCCGGCCGACATGGGCGCAGACGTCGAGGCCTACGGTGTCGGCGAGTTCGACCGGGCCCATCGGCATACCGAAGGCGCGCGCCGCCTCGTCGATCTTCTCCTTGGCCTCGCCGCTCTCCACGCGCTTCAGCGCCGCCATCATGTACGGGGCGAGCACGCGATTGACGAGGAAGCCCGGCGCGCTCTTGACGATCAGCGGGAACTTGTCGATCGCGGTGACGAAGCTGCAGCCCTTCTTCACCTCCTCGTCGCGCGTGGCAGTGCCGCGGATGACCTCGACCAGCGGCATCTGCGCGACGGGATTGAAGAAGTGGATGCCGATCAGGCGGCCCGGATCCTTCAGGGGACGGGCGATGTCCTCGATCTGCAGCGAGGAGGTGTTGGTCGCCATCACCGCGCCTGGCTTCAGCTTGTCCTCGAGGCCCGCGAACAGCTGCTGCTTCACCTCGAGCTTCTCGACGATCGCCTCGATGACGACGTCGGCGCGGCCGACGCCCTTGCCCTCGGGATCGGCGATCAGGCGCGACTTGGCGGCGTCGCGCAATGGTTTTGTGCGAAACTTGCGGGCGAGCAGCTTGGCCTGCGCGGCGATACCCTTCTCGATCAGGTCGGGCTTCAAGTCCTGCAGCGTCACCTCCATGCCGGAAGCCACGCACCAGCCAGCGATGTCGGCGCCCATCGTGCCGGCGCCGATGACGTGCACGCGCAGAGGCTTGAACACACCGTCCTTGGGGGCCTGCGCCTTCATCAGCTCCGACAGGCGGAACACGCGGCGCAGGTTGCGCGAGGTTTCCGAGACCATCAGCGGCGCGAAGGCACGCGGCTCGGCGGCCTTCATGCCTGCGCTGTCCATGCCGAAGCGCGCGAACAAGTCGATCAGCCGGAATGGCGCGGGATAGTGCTCCTCGCGCACCTTCTTCCTGGTCTCGGCCCGCATCTTGTCGGCGATATAGCCGCGCGCCGGCCACTGTCCCATCACCGTCTTGGCGATCCCGGCCGGGGCCGACTTGCGCTTCTGCAGCACCGCCTTGCGCGCCGCCCATTTGAGGTTGCCCGGACTCGCCACCAGCTCGTCGATCAGCCCCTGGGCGCGCGCGGCGGAGGCGCGGATCATCGAGCCCGTCAGCATCGCCTGCATCGCGGCCACGGGGCCAGCCTGGCGGATCGAGCGGGCGGTGCCGTTGAAGCCGGGGAAAATGCCGAGCTTGACCTCGGGAAAGCCGACGCGGGTGGCGTCGTCGCGCGTCGCGATGCGGTAGTGGCAGGCGAGCGCCAGCTCGAGCCCGCCGCCGAGGCAGACGCCGTGGATCGCCGCAACCACCGGGATCGGCAGCCGCTCCAATCGGTCGAGCATGGCGTTGACCGTGCTCACTGCTTCGACAACCTGCTGCTCGGAGGTGAGCAACTCGAACTCGCGCACGTCGGCGCCGACGATGAAGCCCTTGTCCTTGCCGGAGATGAAGACGAGCCCGCGGATGGTCTTGTCGCGCGCTCCAGCCTCGGCCCGCTCGACAATGGCGCCGAGTTCCTCGAGTGGTCGGCGTCCGAGCGCGTTGACGCTCTCGCCCTCGCGGTCGAACACCGCCCAGGCGATGTCGTCCTGGTCGATCGAGAAGCGCCAGTCCTTCAATCCGGACACGTTCACGGTGGTGTCTGACATGGTGACCTCACAGACTTCGTCATCCTCGGCGCGGCGAGCGGAAACGGCCTAGGGCCGTCGCCGTTCGAGGGGGACGGTTCGCTTCATTCCGCAGCCGCGCCGAGCGTGCGGGAGTTGTGGCCGAGGCTCGCATAGTTGGGCTTGACCTCGGTTGGATCGAAGTGGTCGACGGCGATGACGCGGGCCGTCAAGTCCTCCACCTCGCGCAACTGGCGGCCCTCCTCGGCGGAAATCACGTCCTTCTCGACGGCCTCACCGATCCAGTCTGCGTTGTGATAGCGACGCACGGTGCCGGCGCGGATGGCGCGCTCGAGCTTCTTCTCGGCGGGCTCGGCGGCGATCACCTTTTCCAGCGTCACCTCGAGCAGGCCGGTCGGGTCGTTCACGTCGCGCGATACGTACATGTAGCGGGTCAAACGGTCGCGCACCTCGCCGGGCTCGATGACGAGCCGCGAGACGGTGCCGCCGAGCCGGTCGGAGGCGGGGCGGAAGGGATGGCCGAGGGGGAAAACGACGGCGCGCATCAGCAGGCGCGCCCACGTGATGGGGAAATTGTCGATCGTACCTCGCACCGCCTCCTGGAAGCGATAGAGCCCATTCTGCGCGGCGAAGGCCACGATCGGCAGGTCGGCCGAAGGCTTGCCATCATCCTCGAACCGCTTCAGCACGCAGGCCGTCATGTAGAGCTCGGACAGGGCGTCCGCCATCCGCCCGGTCAGCTTCTGCTTGTTCTTCAAAGCACCGCCGAGCAGCGCCACGGTCATATCCGCGACGAAGGCAAAGTTGCGCGAACTGCGCGACAGCTGGCGATACCACTCCGCGGTGCCGAACGCCTTCTCGGGCACCGCGCCGAAAATGCCGCCGGTCAGGTTGTGGAACAACGCCCCCGCCATGTTGGAGACGGCGAAGGCGATGTGGCCGTTGAACGCCTTCTCGAACGCATCGAGCCCGCGCGCCTTGTCGGCGTCCTGGACCGAGCGGATCTCCTTGTAGAGGTAGGGGTGCGAGCGCAGCGCGCCTTGCGCGAACGTGATCAGCGTCCGGGTCAGGATGTTGGCGCCTTCCACGGTGATCCCGACCGGCACCATCTGATAGGCGGACTGCAGATAGTTGGTCGGACCATCGCAGATCGCGCGGCCGCCGTGGATGTCCATCGCGTCGTTGACGCAGCGACGCATGCGCTCCGTCGTCTGGTATTTCATCAGCGCCGAGATCACCGACGGCTTCTCGCCGCGAGCGACCATGGCCGCCGTCACCGCGCGCGCCGCCTCGTTGACGTAGGCGGTCTCGGCGATGCGGGCGAGCGGCTCCTCGATGCCTTCCATCCGAGCGACAGGGAGTCCGAACTGCTTGCGGATGCGGCCGTATGCGGTCGTAAACCGCAGCATCGACTTGGCGCCGGCAGTCGCCGAGGACGGCAGCGAGATGGCGCGGCCGGCCGCGAGGCATTCCATCAGCATGCGCCAGCCCTGGCCGACCATCTTCTCGCCGCCGATCACCCAGTCGACGGGAATGAACACGTCCTTGCCCCAGTTGGGGCCATTGGGGAACGCCGAGCCCGAGGGCAGGTGGCGGCGGCCGATATTGACGCCGGGATGATTGGCCGGGATCAGCGCCAGGGTGATGCCGACATGCTCCTGGCCCTTGCCGAGGAGATTGTCGGGATCGAACAGCTGGAACGCGAGACCGACCAGCGTCGCCTTGGGCCCGAGTGTGATGTAGCGCTTGTCCCAGGTGAGGCGGATGCCCAGCACGTCGCGGCCGTCGTGGCGGCCACGCGTCAGGATGCCGATGTCGCGCATGGTGGCGGCATCCGAGCCCGATGTCGGCCCGGTCAGCGAGAAGCAGGGGATCTCGTCGCCGCGCGCAAGACGTGGCAGCCAGTGGTGTTTTTGCTCGTCGGTGCCATACTTCTCTATCAGCTCGCCCGGCCCGAGCGAGTTCGGCACCATCACGATAGTGACCACGTCGGGCGAGCGCGAGGCCACCTTGCCAAGGATCAGCGACTGCGCCTGCGCCGAGAAGCCGAGGCCGCCATGCGCCTTCGAGATCAGCATGCCGAGGAAGCCGTTCTTGCGCACGAACGTCCAGATCGCCTCGGGGATCTCCTTCTGGTTGTGCCGGATCTGCCAGTCGTCGATCATCCGGCACAGCTCTTCCGTCGGTCCGTCCAGGAAGGCCTGCTCCTCCGCGCTGAGCTGGATCGATGGGATGGCGTGCAATTTGCTCCAATCGGGCGTGCCGGAAAACAGCTCGGCGTCGAAGCCGACGGTGCCAGCCTCGAGTGCCTGCGTCTCCGTGTCGGAGACCTTCGGCATGACGCCGCGAATCGTCTGGAAGGCAGGCGCGATCAGCATCGTGCGGCGTAACGGTGGGATCGAAAGGGCGCCGAGCACGATCGCGGGTAACCAGCCGAGGATGGCCCAGATGCCGGGCTCGATGGGCTCGTAGCGGCCGTGGATCAGCTCGCTCTGCCACAAGAACGTGGCGACGGCGACGATTGCGGCCCACAGCCAAAGCGGCGCGCGATGGATCGCGAGCGCCATGGCGAGGGCTGCCAGAATGAGTAGGAACAGCAGCTCGGGCATTGTCGGGCCTCACGTGGACGGATGCTGGGTTACATGGAGCTTGCCCGGCATGCCGTCGATGCCGCCCGGTCGGTCTCCATGCCCCGCTTGTGTTTGCGTCTCGATTACTGCCGCCGGGCCTACGCCGCTGGCCAAGCCGGACCGGCTGTGACACTATAACCACACCGCGAGAGGTGCCAGTGGATTGTGGGAGATTGCAGAGTCTTATGCAGGGGTGGATGTGCCGAATGATGGTGCGATGTGCAGCTCCCGGGATGTGTGGTCTGCTGCTGGCGCATACAACCCTTGCAAGCGCCATTGCGGGCGAGGCTCGGCGCCTCGCCTATGGTCGCCATCTCGCACAGGAATGCGCGAGTTGCCATCGCCTCGACGGAAGCGGATCGGCGATTCCGCCGATCACCGGCTGGGAGCGGGGCGTGCTGGAGGCGACGCTGGTATCTTTCGCCAAGGGCGAACGCACCAATCCGGTCATGGTCTCGGTCGCCCGTTCGCTCGATACTGAGCAGATCGACGCGCTCGCCGCCTATCTCGGCTCGCTGCCGAGAAGGTGACGGTACGGCGATCCGTCGGACGGGCGATCACGCCCAAACCGTCACACCTCGCTCCGGTTTTGCGATCTCAAGCCTTCCGGGGCGGCTCGGCGCCAGGGATGCGCTTGGCAAACATGTCCGAGACGATGCTCGAATACCATGCGACGCTCTCCTGGTAGTTGTGCGCCCGTGCGCTGTCCGCCTCACCGCGCTGGGAGACGAACCCGGCCGACGGGTCGAGCTTGCCGTCCTTGGCCGCATAGTTGGCGCCGATCTTGACGCTGTCTCCCGGTGCCACCAGCGACCAGCACGTATTGCGCAACCGTGGCGGGAAACGGTCCTTCCGCGCAAGATCGGCCAGGATCTCGCCGGCCACGACCTTCGCCTGGCTGTTGGCGGAGAACGCTGATTTCGGCATTTCCGCCGCAATCGCCGCATCGCCGATCACATAGACGTCCTTCACCGATTTGGCCGCGAACGTTGCGGGATCGACGGGGCACCAGTCGCCCTGCGTGACACCCGCTTTCATCGCGATCTCGCCGGCGCGCTGCTGGGGAATGACGTTGACGACGTCGCCCCGGAATGTCTTGCCCGCCTTGACCGCGACCAGCTTGCCCTTCGGATCGACGTTCAAGACTGCGAAATCGTCGATCTCGGTGGTCAGATTGAGCTCGACGATCCCCTTGTAGTACTTTTCGAACGCCTCGACGAAAACCGGCTGCTTGGAAAAGGATTTCTTCGGGTCGAGGATGACGAGCTTGGACTTGGGCTTCTTCGTCTTCAGCACGTGCGCGATCATGCAGGCGCGCTCGTAGGGGCCGGGCGGACAGCGGTAGGGATTGCTCGGCATCACCATGATCACCGTGCCGCCGTCGCGCATCGAATCGAGCTGGCGCTTCAACAGCAGCTTCTGGGCGCCGTCGGTGGTGTAGGCGTGCGGCATGATCTGCGCCGCCTCGCGCGAGTAGCCCGCGATCGAATCGAACTTGATGTCGATCCCCGGTGACAGGACCAGCCGGTCGTAGCCGAGAATGCGCCCGGACCGCGTCTTCACCGTGCGCTTGGAGGTATCGACATCGACGGCGAGATCGGGGACCACGCGGATGCCGAGCGCCGTCAGCCCGGCATAGTTGTGGTTGAGGCTTGCGAACGAGCGCAGGCCGCCGAGATAGAGGTTGGAGAAGAACGACGACGAATAGACGGGATTGGCCACGATCAGCGTGACGTCGAGCTTGGGCTCGCCCCGCTTGAGGGCCAGCGCCAACGTCGCGCCGCCCGCGCCGCCGCCGACGATCACGACCTTGGCAGGGGCCTGGGCGAGGGCGATGCGGGGCAGAGATCCGGCCGCCAGAGCCGCCAATCCCGTGCCGATCGCCAGCTTGCCAAGCCGACGCCTGTCGATGCCCGTCATGATGCGCTCTCCCAGCCAGTTTCCCGGCAGCTTTGCGTCGTCGAGGCGGGAATTGCAAGCCGGGCAAGGCGATCAGAAATGAGTCCGCAAGCGGTGTAATTTTTTTTCATTCCGGCTTTCCGCGAAATCCGGCAAATGCGATGCGACGCCCGCTTGCGGCGCGCAACGCTGACACGTTCCGTCGCGGCCTGGAGGAAACTGGTTCGCCGTGACCTGAAATGCATGCTGTCCAGGGCTTGCGTCACCTGTCGACTTCTGTGGTATCTCGCCCATATCTAAAGGTGCGAAACACTGCCGACTGGCTGCGGTGTCGCGCGCTCGTATGTCCGACATGGCCCGCGCCCCGGTGCTGACCAAGCTGACGAAGGAGACACACGTATGTCATACGACGAGGCAGGGCTCGACCGCCGCGCCTGGCTACTGTCGGCAGGGGCTGCCGCGGCGCTGACGGCACTGCTCGGACTGCCTGCCGCCGGGGCGGCGCAGGATGTCTCGAACGGTTGGCAGCAGGAGGTTGACAAGCTGCTGGGCGGAGCCAAGCCCGCCGACGGCAAGCTGCTGGTCGAACTGCCGGAAATCGCCGAGAACGGCAACACCGTTCCGTTCACCATCTCCGTCGATAGCCCGATGACCGAGCACGACCACGTGAAAGCCATCTACGTGCTCTCGACCGGCAATCCGCAAGCGATGATCTCCACGTTCAACTTTACTCCGGCCTCCGGCCGGGCCGCGGTCTCCGGCCGTCTACGGCTCGCAAGAACCCAAGACCTCGTCACCGTCGCCGCCTTGTCGGACGGCCGATTCCTGATGGGCAAGCGCCTCGTCAAGGTGACCATCGGCGGTTGCGGCGGCTAGAGAAGGATTTCGACCATGAGCATGAGCAAGCCGCGCATCAAGGTGCCCGAGAAGATCAAGGCCGGCGACGTCGTCGAGATCAAGACGCTGATCAGTCACGTGATGGAGACCGGCAACCGTCGCGACAAGGACGGCAAGATTATCCCGCGCAACATCATCCACACGTTCACCGCCACCTTCGAGGGTAAGCCGGTGTTCAAGGCCGACATGCAGGCGGGCATCTCGGCCAACCCTTATCTCGCCTTTTATGTCCGCGTGCCCGCTTCCGGCAACCTGGAGATGACCTGGGTCGACGATCTCGGGATGAAGATGGTGGAGACGGTCAAGCTCACGGTCGCCTGATCGAGTGGGAGCCTTGCAGGAGGCACGGTCCACTTTGCGGCCGGTGACAGTGGAAACGGGACGACCCACACGCGCGGCTTCTCCCGGCGTGCCCCTCTCACCTGAGGCAACGCGCGCCTTGTTCACGCAGCCGTGACCAGCTAGCGGTAAGCTGATGGTCCGCCGCCCGTGTCCCGGCCGGCCACAACCGACAGCCTCAGGGGAGACGCCAAATGTCCGACGAGCCAGTCAGAGCACAGCTCGGGCCTTACCAGGTCGAGCTGGTCGAGGGTAAGCCCTACTTCTTCTGCACCTGCGGGAAGTCGGCGAAGCAGCCGTTCTGCGACGGTAATCACAAGGACACCGAGTTCAAGTCGCTGCGCTTCGTCGCGACCAGTACCGGCACGTTCAACCTTTGCGGTTGCAAGGGCACCGACGATCCCCCGTTTTGCGATGGCTCGCACAACGTGCTCTGATCACCTGCATTCCGACAGCCCAAGGGACTGCGAAGCGATGGCTCCGCAGTCCGTCTGAATAGATCCCGGCAATTGGCTGCGCCGGTCTTCCGCGCCGCGGCGTGACGCAGTCGCTGCGGCTACCGGGCGACCTCCGCCGTCCCGCTCGAATCCTTGCGAGTCTTGATCAGCGAGAACACGATGCCGCCAGCCAGCAGGGTGAACGTCACGAACAGGCTGATGTGCGGTTCGATTTTGCCGATGAACTGCTGGGCGAAGATCTTGCCGCCGACGTAGATCAGCACCAGCGCCAGCGCATACTTCAGATAGTGGAAGCGGTGCACCATCGCCGACAACACGAAGTAGAGCGCGCGCAGGCCGAGGATCGCGAAGATGTTGGACGTGTAAACGATGAACGGATCCTGCGTGATCGCGAAGATCGCGGGCACCGAGTCTACGGCGAAGATCAGGTCCGCGACCTCGATCAGTACCAGCGCCACGAAGAGCGGCGTAGCATGCCGCACGATCTTGCCGGTCTTGGGATCGGGTTCGTGCACGAAGAAGCTCTGCCCATGAATCTCCTTGGTGATACGCATGTGCTTGCGCATCCACTTGAGCACGGGATTGGCTTCCAGGTCCGGCTTGTGGTCCGCCATCAGCAGCATCTTGATGCCGGTGAAGACGAGGAAGGCCGCGAATACGAACAAGATCCACGCGAACTGATGGATCAGGGCCGCGCCGAGGCCGATCATGATTGCGCGCAGTACGATGACGCCGAGGATGCCGTAAAACAGCACGCGATGCTGGTACTTCGGCGGGATAGCGAAGTAGGTGAAGATCATCGACATGACGAAGACGTTGTCGAACGCCAGCGACTGCTCGACGATCCAGCCCGTGAGATACAACTCCCACGCCGTCCAGGCTCTGGCCGACGCGTCGGCCGCGCCTGCGATGTCGTCGTCGAGCGAGGTGGCGGCGCCGCTGTAGTAGAGCCACCAGACCACCCAGGAGAACAGGAAGCCGAGCGTCATGCAGGAGCCGGCGATCACCGTGCTCTCTTTCATGCTGGGCTCGTGTGCCTCGCGATGAAACAGCCCCAGGTCGATCGCGAGCACCGTCACGACGAGAGCCAGGAAGGAGAGCCAGACCCAGACCGGCATGCCGAGCCAGGCCATGCCGAGCGTTGTGGTTATCGTATCCATTGCACTCGTCTCGTTGCCATGAATGAAGATCAGACGGCCGCGACGGCTCCCTCGGACTTGGCCGAAAGCTTCGTGCGGATGAGATCGGCGAGCTGCTCGTAGGTGGCGCCACGGGCGCTCGAGGCGCGCCAGACCATGCCAATGGTTCGGTAGACGGAGCGCCCTTCGAGCTCGAGGCACGTCACGCTGGGATCGCGCGTCAGCATGGTCTGGACGTAAAGGTCCGGCATGAACGTCACGCCGAGGCCCGTCGCCACCATCTCGCGCAGCATGTCGAGGCTGGTGCCCTCGTAGTCGAAGCGCAGGTTCGCCCCGAGCTCCTCGCACAGTGTCTGGACGACGTCGTGAAGCTGGTGCCCCGGCCCGAGCGCGAGCACGTCCTGTCCTTGGAGGTCGCGCTTTCTCACGCGGGACTGGGCGGCCAGGGGGTGGTCGATACCGACCAGAAGGTGCAACGGCTCGCGATAGAGAACGACGCTCGAGAGATCGGCACCATTCACCGGCAACAACGTGATGACGAGATCGTGGGTGCCTTCGTCGAGGCTGCGAGGGAGCATGCTCGGCAGCTCCTCGCGGACATACAACTTCAGCTCGGGGTAGCGCGCATGCAGCTCAGGGATCACCCTGGGGAGCAAATAGGGGCCGATGGTCGGCGGCAGACCGATCCGCAGGACGCCGGACAGTTCCCGCCCACCGCTGGCGGCGAGAGACCTGATCTCGTTGGCGTCGCTCAGCATGCGGCGGGCAATTTGGGTGATCTGGGAGCCGAGCGGTGTCATCACCACGCGCGACCGGGTCCGCTCGACAAGCTGGACGCCCAGGCGCTGCTCGAGCGACTTCAACTGCTCGCTGAGGGTCGGCTGGGTGGTGTTCACGCGCTCGGCCGCACGCCGGAAATGGCGCGTGTCCGCGATCGCCACGAGATACTCGAGCTGCCTCAGATTGGGCATTCCGTCCACTCCCCGACGCGCGCGTGATCGGCGTCACAGCGGCATATGGGTGTTGAGGCTCGGTCTGCCAGATACGGCGCTTTCTGATCGGTAAAGCCGATCAAAGCCGTGCTGCGATCCGATTGGAAGCCGCCCCTCCTCCTTTCCATCTGCTGAACATGGACGCCGCACCGGGATCCTCCCGGCGGGTCCAGTGAGATCGAGAGGAGAGATCCATGCAGCCGACCGCCCGGACCAATTCGCAGACTACGGCCCCGGCCGCTTCTGCCCCGGTCACGGCCTTCACGGTCTGCGCCTCCGTCAACGGGCACGCGCAGGCCACTGTGATCGTCCCGCCTGTCCAGCGCAGTGCGACGGTCCATCCGAGTTGAAGCCAGGCAAGCCCCAGATTGAAAAAGGAGACAGCCGTGTTCGACCTTGGAAAGCTGAGCGACGCCGTTTCATCCCTCTTCGGAGCTGCCGCCGGGCAGGCCGGAGCCGGCGGCATCCTCGAGCAACTCGACAGCCTCGGCATCGACCCCGCCGGTCTGCAGGGCCTGGATGCCGGCCAGATCGGTGACTTGCTCGCCAATCACGGTATCGACCTGACATCCATCGAGCCAGGTCAAATCGCCGAGCTGGCACAGCAACTCGGCGGCGGCAACGAGCTTGCCGCAGGCCTCGGCGAGTGGGTGGCGCAACACTTCACCCGTTCCTGATGCCGACGAGTCGCGTCCACATCCCGAGCCAGAGACAAACCGAGGACAGCCATGAAAATCCTGAAAGTCGCCATCGTCGCCCTCGTCATTGCAGTTCCGCTGACCGCGGCCTCCGCGTCGAACAAGGACCTGCTGGCGGTCGCCGCCGAGACCGGCCGCTCCACCACCTTCCTCAAGGCCGTCGAGGCCGCGGGGCTCGCCGTCAAGCTCAAGGGCGCCGGGCCCTACACTCTGTTCATTCCCTCCGACGAGGCCTTCGCCCGGCTCGGCCCGGAGATGATGGAAGAGCTGCTCGATCCCGCCAACAAGGACGAGCTGGCGGCCGTGCTGAAGGCGCACGTGGTCCCCGGGCGCGTGACCGTCGGTGCTCTCGGCGGAAAGCAGGTCAGCCTGGAGACGGCCGCCGCAACCGACATCACGGTCGAGACGCACAAGGAGCTGCGGGCCGCCAACGCCAAGGTCCTGATCAGCGATGTGCTCGCGTCGAACGGTGTCATTCACGTCGTCGACGAGCTCATCGAGCCGCTGCTGTGAGACCGTCGGCGGTGTGATGACGAGCGAAGGTCCCGGTGGCGCTGCGGCCACCGGGAGCAGGCCTAAGGATAGGAAGGAGAGCGACACATGCAAATCCCCCGGGAGCTACAGTTCGGATACAGACGTTTCCGTCAGGAGGCGTTCGCCGATCATGCACAGCGCTACCGCGAGCTGGCGAAGGGCCAGACACCGCGGACCATGGTGATCGCGTGCGCCGACAGCCGTGTGGACCCGTCGGCGATCTTCTCTGCGGCGCCGGGCGAACTGTTCGTCGTGCGAAACGTCGCGGCTCTCGTCCCCCCCTACGAGGAGACTGGCACCTATCACGGTACCTCCGCTGCTCTGGAGTTCGCGGTCGAGGAGCTGAAGGTCGCGAGAATCGTCGTCTTGGGGCACGGGCAATGCGGTGGGATCGCGGCGTCGCTGGCAGCCGCGGACAAACGGCCAGTTGGCCGGTTCATCGGTCCTTGGGTCGGGTTGCTGTCGGACGTGCGCGATACGCTCATCGAGCGCGCCGATACGTGCCATCCCGCGCATCGCCAGAAGGCGCTGGAGCGGATTGCCGTCCAGCAGTCACTGCACAATCTCACGACGTTTCCGTTCATCGGCCGAGCGATGCAGCAACGCCGGCTCCGGCTGCACGGCGCCTGGTTCTCGATCGCCGAGGCAGAGCTGCACTGGCTCGACTGGGACAGCGGCGTCTTCGAGCCGGTCGAGACGCGCGAAGCTGCCCACGTCTGAGCATCGCGGACCGACATCGGACGGGTGCGTGGCGCAGGGTGACGATGGCGCCGGCGCCCTGTGCCGGCGTGCCTCAGCGCGGCAGCAGGCGTCGCACCACGCCGATCGCCGTGAGCAGTCCGAGCGTGACGAGCAGGAGACCCGTGATCTGGAGTGGGTGGGGAATCTCTCCGACGATCGGCACGCCGACCAGCAGCGAGATGGCGGGCACGATTGCGGGGAACAGCACGGCCCGGCTGACGCCGAGCAGATTTATGGCGCGGGTGTAGGCGATGATCGTGATGACACCCTGAAGCCCGCCTTGAACCAGGCCCTGCAGTATCAGCTGCTCGCCGGGCAGCTCCATCACGCGCGACAGTCCGTGCCACGCGAGATAGGCCGGCAAGAAACTGACCATCGACAGCACCGCGACCGCGGCCGTCGATCGCGCGGCGTCGAGGCGCCAGTGCCGCACCAGCACGCTGTACGTCGCCCACATCGCGCTCGATCCGACGAACATGAGATCACCGATCCATGCCTGGCCGTGGCTCGACCTCGTCAAGCCGTCCCATCCGATCAGCATGATCCCGAGCAATACGATGGCCGCGCCGAGCACGTGCGCCAGCGTGATGCGCTCGCGCAGGAAAACGCCGGCGATGATGGTGCTGAAGATGGTCACGGCCGAGGGCGCGATGACCCCGCCATGTGCCAGCGGCGCAAACAGGAAACCGCCGGTCTGCAGCATCGAGAACAATGGACCGCCGAGCAGGAGTAGCCACAGGCCGCGACGCCAGCCGATGCCGGCGAGCGACCCTGCACCCCACCAGAGCAGCAGCGGCAGGAGCGCGAGGCCCGCCACCACGTAGCGGACGAGGATGATGTCCTCTACTGCGAGGCCTCCGACGAAGCCCGCACGCGCCACGGCGAAGCTGACCGCGGCGCCGACCGCCATGGTCGCGCCGCACAGCAGGCCGAACCGCTCGCTGGTCCAGGGGCTCACGCTGGCGGCCTCGTCGCTCTTGGTTTCAGTCGGCAATGTGAGAGGGCTCCGAGAAGCTCGTAGGAGGCGGGCCGGCGCCGGGACGGCTACGCGGCCGCCGAAGCCGTCGCACGAGGGTTGGCGAAGCCCAACTCACAATGTTTTGTGTCGACTGATATAGAATTGTCGGATAGTCGTTTGATCTCACTTCGACGATCCGGGAGGCAGCCATGACCGACATCGAGATCATCAGCTCGGCGACGTGCCCGTTCGCGCAGCGCACCCGCATGGCCCTGATCGAGAAGGGGCTCGATTTCCGCCTGACCGAGATCAGTCTCGACGCCAAGCCGGACTGGTTCCTGGCGATCTCGCCCTATGGCAAGGTGCCCGTGCTCCGCCACGGCGACGTCACGCTGTTCGAGTCCGCCGTGATCAACGAGTATCTGGAGGACATCCAGCCGGAGCCGGCGCTGCTGCCGCGCGATCCGGCCGCCCGTGCCAAGGCCAGGATCTGGATCGATTTCGCCAATGTCCGTTTCATTCCGCATGTCTACAAGTACATGCTGGCGCAGGACGCAGCCGGCCAGGACATGCATCGCCGCCGTCTGCTGGAGGCGTTCGACCACATGGAGACGGAAGGGCTCGGGCGCAGTGGTGGCCCTTATTGGCTCGGCCGCGATCTCAGCCTGATCGACCTGTCGTTCTTCCCCCACATCGAACGGTTCTCGGCGATCGAGCACTATCGCGACTTCACCATTCCCGCGTCGTGCCCGCGGCTGATCGCCTGGCGGGACCTGATGCGGCAGCGGCCCTCCGTCGTCGCGACCAGCGCCAGTCGAGAGACCTATATCCGCGGTTGGCGCAAGTATGCCGAGAACACCAGCACCGGAACCACGGCCCGCGACATGCGTGAAAGCTGAGGATGTGTCGGCGCTGGTCTGCGCCGGAGATCGTTCCCGTGCCGCACTGCTATTCGTTTACGTGAGTTTTTTGCTCTGATAGCCTCCTCGACACCCGGCTCGCAGCCGGCGGGGATGGGGAGCAGGCGCGCGCATGGATTACTTTCTCCAGCAGCTCGTGAACGGGCTGACGCTGGGCTCGATCTACGGCCTGATCGCCATCGGCTACACGATGGTGTTCGGCATCATCGGCATGGTCAACTTCGCCCACGGCGACGTGTTCATGCTGTCGACCTTCGTGGCGCTGATCGTGTTCCTGGTGCTGACGCAGATCGTCGGCATCGGCTCGCTGTTCGTGGCATTGCTGCTGGTGCTGATCGCGGCGATGGCGGTCACGGCGCTGTGGAGCTGGGCGATCGAGCGCATCGCCTACCGTCCTTTGCGCGGGTCGTTCCGCCTGGCGCCGCTGATCTCGGCGATCGGCATGTCGATCTTCCTGATGAATTTCGTGCAGGTGGTGCAAGGCCCGCGTAACAAGCCGGTGCCGACCATGCTGAACGACGTGATCACCATTCCGATGGGCGAGGGCAGCGTCACGCTCTCGGCCAAGCAGATCCTGATCATGGTGGTGACGGCGGTGCTGCTGTCGGCGTTCTGGTATCTGGTGCAGCGCACCTCGTTCGGGCGATCTCAACGCGCCTGCGAGCAGGACCGCAAGATGGCCGCTCTGCTGGGCGTCGACGTCGACCGCACGGTGTCGCTGACCTTCGTCATCGGGGCAGCGTTGGCTGCGGTCGCGGGGGTCATGTACATGATGCACTACGGAGTGGTGAGCTTTGCCGACGGCTTCGTGCCCGGCGTCAAGGCGTTCACCGCGGCCGTGCTCGGCGGAATCGGCTCGCTGCCTGGTGCCGTCCTCGGCGGGCTGCTGATCGGTCTCATCGAGACGCTGTGGTCGGCCTATTTCTCGATCGACTACAAGGACGTCGCCGCGTTTTCGATCCTGGCCATCACCTTGATCTTCATGCCTTCCGGCCTACTCGGCCGGCCCGAGGTCGAGAAGGTCTGATATGAGCGAGGACAAGTCCGCCGGCACGGTCGAGAAAACGCAGGCTGGCGGCAAGGGCAGTTTCGCGGCCGCCGTCAAGGATGCCGCGCTGCTGGCGCTGTTGGCGCTGGGCCTGTCGATCCCGATCATCGCGCTCAGGACCGAGCAGGATCTCTCGAACCGTCTGGTGCTCGAATCCCGTTGGGGGCTGGTGCTCGCGATCTGCGCCGTGGTGTTCGCGGGCCGCCTCGCGTACGTGCTGCTGGCGCGCCTGAAGAGCAAGGCCCCGGCTCGTCCCGCTCGCGTCGTGTCGGAGCGTGCGGGCCGCGTGCTGTCGGTCGGCGGCCTCGCCGTGCTCTTGCTCTATCCCTGGATCGCGCTCGGCCTCGGCGGCACCGGCGGCGCGATCAAGTGGATCGACAATTTCGGCATCCAGATCCTGATCTACGTGATGCTGGGCTGGGGGCTCAACATCGTCGTCGGGCTCGCCGGCCTGCTCGATCTCGGCTACGTCGCGTTCTATGCGGTCGGCGCCTACTCGGCCGCGCTGCTGTCGAAGGAGTTCGGCCTCTCGTTCTGGCTGTGCCTGCCGCTGTCGGGCATCCTGGCTGCGTTCTGGGGTATCCTGCTCGGCTTCCCCGTGCTGCGGCTCAGGGGCGATTACCTCGCCATCGTCACCCTCGCGTTCGGCGAGATCATCCGCCTCGTGCTGATCAACTGGGTGGATGTGACCGGTGGATATGCGGGCATCTCCGGCATCCCTCGTCCCACGTTCTTCGGCATTCCCTTCAACGCGACGGAGGAAGGGTTCGCGGCTCGCTTCGGGCTGGAGTTCTCGCCGATTTACCGCACCGTGTTCCTGTTCTACGTCATTCTCGCGCTGGCGCTGCTGACCAACTGGGTCACGATCCGCTTGCGGCGTCTGCCCGTCGGGCGCGCCTGGGAGGCGCTGCGCGAAGACGAGATCGCCTGCCGTGCGCTCGGCATCGACACGGTCACGACCAAGCTCACCGCATTCGCCACTGGCGCCATGTTCGGCGGTTTCGCCGGTGCCTTCTTCGCGGCGCGGCAGAGCTTCATCTCGCCCGAGAGCTTCGTGTTCATGGAAAGCGCGATGATCCTCGCCATCGTCGTGCTCGGCGGCATGGGCAGCCAGCTCGGAGTCGCCATCGCCGCCATCGGCATGATCGGGGGCACGGAATTGCTGCGCGAACTCGAGTGGACCAAGGCGATCTTCGGTGACAGCTTCGATCCGACGCAATACCGGATGCTGCTGTTCGGTCTCGCCATGGTCGTGATCATGATCTGGAAGCCGCGCGGCTTGATCTCGGTGCGCTCGCCCTCGATCTTCTTGAAAGAGCGCCGCGCGATCGCGGGCACCCACGTCCAGGAAGGGCACGGTTGATGGCCGATGCCGCCATAGCCCCGGCGCTGCTGACCGTCGAGCATCTCTCGATGCGGTTCGGCGGCCTCGTCGCCATCTCCGACCTTTCGTTCACCGCGCGGCGCGGCGAGATCACGGCGCTGATCGGTCCCAACGGTGCCGGCAAGACCACGGTCTTCAACTGCATCACCGGCTTCTACAAGCCGACGAGCGGGCGGATGGTGCTCGCGCACGGAGAGCGGCCGTCCGGCGGCACCATCGAGCGACTGACCGCGTCGGGCAATCGCTTCGCACGCGAGCCGGACAGCGCGGTGTTCCTGCTCGAGCGGATGCCGGATTTCCAGATCACGGCCGAGGCGCGCGTCGCCCGAACCTTCCAGAACATCCGCCTGTTCCAGGGGATGACGGTGCTCGAGAACCTGATCGTCGCTCAGCACAATGCGCTGATGAAGGCGTCGGGCTACAGCCTGCTCGGGCTGTTCGGCGCGGCGAGCTTCAAGCATGCCGAGGCCAACGCGGTCGAGCGCGCCCGGCAGTGGCTGGCGCTGATCGACCTCGAGCCGCGGGCGGACGATCCGGCCGGCGATCTGCCCTACGGCGACCAACGCCGGCTCGAGATCGCGCGCGCGATGTGTACCAATCCCGTGCTGCTCTGCCTCGACGAGCCGGCGGCGGGCCTCAACCCAAAGGAGTCGGCCGAGCTCAATACGCTGCTGCGCATGATCCGGGACATGCACGGCGTCTCGATCCTGCTGATCGAGCACGACATGTCCGTCGTGATGCAGATTTCCGACCACGTCGTCGTGCTGGAATACGGCAGCAAGATCGCGGACGGGACGCCCGACGAGATCCGCAACGATCCCCGCGTGATCGCCGCCTATCTTGGCGTCGACGACGAGGAAGTCGACGCGGTGGAGGCTCAGATCCACCCATGACGACGGCGATCACCCCAGTTCCGGCCTCACCGGGGACCGGACCCGCGATGCTGCACCTTACCGGCGTCGAGACCTCCTACGGCAGCGTGGTAGCGCTGCGCGGCGTCGACATCGAGGTGCGCTCGGGCGAGATCGTAACGCTGATCGGCGCCAATGGCGCGGGCACGTCGACGCTGATGATGACGATCTTCGGAACGCCGCGCGCGCGCTCGGGTCGCATCGTGTTCGAGGGCGAGGACATTACGCGCCTCGCCCCACACGAGATCGCGCGCCGGCGCATCGCGCAATCGCCGGAGGGCCGGCGCATCTTCCCGCGGATGAGCGTCCTGGAAAACCTGCAGATGGGCGCCGAGATCGACGGCGGGGCGCATTTCGCCGGGGATCTCGAGCGGGTCTTCGTGATGTTTCCGCGCCTCAAGGAGCGCATCGCGCAGCGCGGCGGCACGCTGTCGGGCGGCGAGCAGCAGATGCTCGCCATTGCGCGCGCGCTGATGAGCCGACCGAAGCTGTTGCTGCTGGACGAGCCGTCGCTCGGCCTCGCCCCACTGATCGTGAAGCAGATCTTCACCGCCCTTCAGACGCTCAATCGCGAGCAAGGGCTGACAATCTTCCTCGTCGAGCAGAACGCCTTCCACGCGCTTCGCCTCGCACACCGCGGCTATGTGATGGTCAACGGCCGGGTGACCATGTCCGGCACCGGCGCTGAGTTGCTGGCCCGGCCCGAAGTCAGGGCGGCGTATCTGGAAGGCGGGCGGTAGCCTCGCGCTCCCTCGCCAGCGGTCAGACTTCCTCGCCACGGGTCCGATCGAGCATCGCCGTCAGATGCGCGATCACCTTCTCCATCGCCACCGGCTTGACGAACAGCCGATAGTCGCCCGGAGGGAGTTGGTCGCGCGAATTCGCGCTGAGCATCACGAACGGAATCGACTGGCACGCCAGCGCGGTCATCACCGAGGTCGCGGTCTCCGACCCGAGTTGAAAGTCGACCAGCGCCGCGTCGGGCCGCGAGCCCGACGCCAGGATCTCCAGGGCATCGGCGCAGGTCGTGCAAATTTGCACGCCGATGCAACCTTCATCGCCGAGCACCGCTTCCATCTCCAGGGCGATCAGCGGTTCGTCCTCGACGACAAGCATTGTCAGGCCGGCGAGCCGCGGTGAGGTCGTCATTGTGATGGTCTCCTGGCTCCCGCCCGTCGCACCGCTCGGGCGCCGGCGAAAAGGCTGCTCGTGTGGCCACCTATCCGCCCGCGCGTCGGTCGTCGTGCGAGAGCACATTAGATCATCGCTGTCGCCCGCACTGTTAGCGACCCGACAGATCGGGGCTGTCACCGCACGAAGGGCAGCGCCATGTGTTAGAGCCTTTCCGTTTCAAGTGGAACCATAGCCTGCGTTTCGGAAGTAGTTGGTGCACTCGGTTCCGGTGAAGGTGCTGAGCAGATCGCCGATGCGATTGCTGACGGCCTCGATCGTTCGCGCTTCGGCTCGGCGCAGCAGCGTCTTG
>CAMDBL010000039.1 GCA_945889015.1 Devosia equisanguinis | reverse complement strand
CGGCTCGTAGACGCCGCGGTCGACGGCGAAGATCTGGTTCAGGTACTTGGTGATGAGCCCGCTCGCGACCACCGCGAGGCTCATCAGCGAGGCCGCCAAGGCGAACCACGTCGCGCGCTGGGCGGCCGGCGCCGTCGCCGCGATCATGGTCAGCAGCGGCACGGTCGCCAACATCGCCAGTGGGGATTGCGCGGCCTCGTCGACGAGCGCGATCGAGCGCGCGCCGATGCCGAGATGCGCCTCGGTCCACAGATGCATGCCGTTGACGATCATCAGGCTCGGCAGCCACAGGACGGCGGCGACCAGCGTCAGGGCGAGCAGCAGGACACGGTTCGACCGGCGCGTCGCCGCATCGACCAGGAACCACATGGTGACGAGCCCGATGCCGGTCCCGGTCAGCTGCAGCGTGCCGAAGAAGCGCTCGTCGAAGCCGAGCGTGTCCATCGTGAACCAGCGGTAGCCGTCGCCCAGCAGTGGCGGCGCGCGGAACGCGAAGGCGGCGATGGCGACGGCGATGAAGCGCGCCTTGGTCTCGGCATCGAGCTCGGCCAGCAGGAAGCGCAGCAGGGTGCAGACGACGCCCATCGAGATCACGAACAGGATCTCCTGCGCCATGGCGAGACCGGACAGGCCGAGCGCGATCGCGACGAGTGCGAACAGCGCACCGCCGCCGAGCATCCGCTTGTCGATCGGCTGCGGCGCGCAGTGCTCCGCGTCGACGATCATGCCGCCGACGACGGAGATCGCCGGGATGACGAGGCCGAGCGAGAACACCCACGCATAGCTCATCACCTCGGCCAGCCAGCCTGCGAGCCAGGCGACGACGAAAGCCCCGATCGAGTAGGCGAGGCGGCCGAGCACCTGCACCATGGCGAGCTCGGAATCGATATCGG
This sequence comes from Devosia equisanguinis, assembly GCA_945889015.1. Taxonomy (GTDB): domain Bacteria; phylum Pseudomonadota; class Alphaproteobacteria; order Rhizobiales; family Hyphomicrobiaceae; genus CAMDBL01. The sequence continues at coordinate 24,782 of CAMDBL010000039.1, read as the reverse complement.
CACTGGCGCGCGGCGCGCCGTCGTGCGCATGGCGCTGCACCACCTCCGCGCTCATCGCATCGGCGACGACTTCCTGCACGACGGCTCCGATCACGGTCAGCAGCTGGGCTGCGACGTAGATCGTCTCGAGCGAAGCGAAGTGGATCCAACCGGCCGCCGCCGCCGCGAGCAGTCCCAATCCGGCAGCGATCAGTGAGCCACCGATGAACACGTACGAGTGGCGCTGAGAGCCCGCCACCGGCACGCTGTCGACCAGCGCACTGATCACCATCTTGCAGCTCCACGGCACTTGCAGCCAGACGGCCAGCGAGGCGAGATCGGCAGGGGTGAGGGTCAGCGACTTCTTGACCCAGAACTGGTCGGCGACGGCGGTGAGGCCGATGGCGCCGGACGCGAAATAAACCATCAGCAGCGGCAGGTACGCGAGCCGGCAGGCGCGAACCGGCGCCAGCATCGTGTGCATGAGCGCGCGCGTCCGCTGCGGGTTCACTCAGGCGATCTCGAACAGGCCGGCCGCACCCATGCCGGTGCCGATGCACATGGTCACGACGGCATACTTGACGCCACGCCGCTTGCCCTCGATCAGGGCGTGGCCCGTCAGGCGGGCGCCGGTCATGCCATAGGGATGGCCGACGGCGATCGAGCCGCCGTTGACGTTGAGACGGTCGTCGGGAATGCCGAGTTTGTCGCGGCAGTAGATCACCTGGACGGCGAAGGCTTCGTTCAGCTCCCACAGGCCGATGTCGGAAACCTTCAATCCGGCGCGGTCCAGCAGCTTCGGCACCGCGAAGACCGGGCCTATGCCCATCTCGTCGGGCTCGCAGCCCGCGACCGCGAAGCCGCGGAAGTAGCCGAGAGGGCTCAGCCCACGCGTCTGCGCCAGCGCGGCGTCCATCAATACGCAGGCCGAGGCGCCGTCCGAGAACTGGCTGGCGTTGCCGGCGGCGACCGTGCCGCCTTCGACCGCCGGCTTGATCTTGGCAATACCCTCGTAGGTGGTGTCGGCGCGAATGCCTTCGTCGGCATTCAGCGTGACCGGCTCCTCCCAGGTGCGCACGATCGCCTTCTTGTCGTTGAGCTCCGCCATCGTCATGGTCGTACTGATGGGCACGATCTCGGTGTCGAACCTCCCGGCTGCGCGGGCTGCGGCAGCGCGCTGCTGGCTCGCGACTCCGTACTCGTCCTGCACCTGCCGCCCGATGCTGTAGCGCTTGGCGACCGTTTCGGCTGTCTTCAGCATCGGCCAGTAGACCTCGGGCTTGTGCTGCACCAGCCAGTCGTCGGTGAAGCGATGCTGGTTCATCTGGTTCTGCACGAGGCTGATCGACTCGACCCCGCCGGCGACGTAGGTGTCGCCCTCACCCGCCTGGATGCGTTGGGCCGCCAGCGCGATCGTCTGCAGGCCCGACGAGCAGAAGCGGTTGACGGTCATGCCGGAGACCGACACGGGCAATCCCGCGCGAATCGCGGCTTGCCGCGCGATGTCCCAGCCCGTCGCGCCTTCCGGATTGGCGCAGCCCAGGATCACGTCCTCGATCGCTTCGGGTTCGATGCCGGCCCGCGCCACGGCATGGCGGACGACGTGGCCGGCCATGGTGGCGCCGTGGGTGTTGTTGAGCGCGCCGCGCCAGGATTTGGCAAGGGCCGTGCGCGCGGTCGAGACGATGGCCACGTCCTTCATCGATGCTTCTCCCTCGGTGGACCAGGGGATTGTAGCTGGCGGCCAGGAGAAGTCACGCGGCGCCCGGTCCGGCCGGCGCGTTGTCCGCGTGTCGAACATAACTGTTTCGGAACTCAGCTGAAAACCGGGGCGTTGTCTGCCCATGGCTGCGGGATGGGAAACGCCTGGAAATTCAAGGAGTGATCATGACCCGATATCTCGTCTCAACGTGCGCGGCGGCACTGCTCGCCGTTGCAGGTAGCGCATATGCGCAATCACCTGGGGGTGAGGGCGAAGCCGGCAAGTCGCCCGGCGCGTCGTCCGGCACCGGGATGAAGCAAGCTCCGAGCGGCGGACCGGCTGCGCGCACCGAGCCCTCGCCCTCCGGCAGCGGCATGTCGCCTCCCGGCGGCGCGGCCAAGGGTGGCGATCGTCGCGCCCAGAGCGACACGAAAGGCGACATGAAGAGTGGCGGCCCCGCTGGCCGGAAGGCCGGTCAGGAAACCCAGAAAACCGGCCAGAAGGGTCAGGATACGCAGAAGGGCCAGGGCGCGCAGAAGTCGAAGGAGGGCAAGGCTAAGTCCTCTGCCAACGATGATGGCGCGGCGCGGCAGAAGAAGGCCCGTGACGAGGGCGGCAGGACGGACGGCAAGCCGGGCGAAAAGAGCGCCCAGAGCAAGACAGGTGACCGGACCGACAAGTCGGGCGACAAGAGCGGCAAGCAGGCCGGCGGCAAGAACGGCATGCGCTCGCAAGAAGGCGCCGGCGAGACGGGTAAATCGTCCACCGCTGCAGGTGCAAGCGGCGCCGCTTCCGGCGGGGCCACGGAGCGCGTGCAGATCAACGAGCAGCAGCGCACGCAGGTCAGGACGGTGTTCTCGAAGCATCGCGAGGCGGCTGTTCGCCGCGACGTCGACGTGAACGTACGAATCGGCGTCGCCGTGCCCCGCTCGCTGCAGCTGGTCACGATTCCCCAGGATGTCGTCGTTGTGGTGCCGCAATACCGCAACTATCGCTACTTCGTCGTCGGCGACCGCGTCGTGATCGTCGACCCCGACACCTTCGTGATCGTCGATGTGATCACGTTGGCGTAGGCTGCTCGAACGCCAAGATGACGGAGGATCGCGAGATCCTCCGTCATTGGCGTGTCACCATCCCATCAACTTCTTCGTCGCCTGCTCGCTCTGCTTGAGAGCGTCAAGCTTCAACCCTTCCTCAGCTCCCGGAAGCCGGCGGCGATGAACGGCACCAGGCGCTTCAGCGTGGCTTCGACGTCGGTCGGGTCGCAGGTGCCAGCGGACAGATGCTGGATGCGACCGGAGTTGGCCATCGTATAATTCTGGATGCCGAGCAGGGCGTGAAAGCCCCAGTAGAGTTCCGTGCGCGGCAAGTCCGGCAATGCCTCTCCGATGGCGTCGATGTAGCGATTGTTCGACTGGTCGAAAATCTCCGGATACTGCGTGCCGCCACTGCCGACGCGCTCCAGCGCGAGCCGCGCCCGCAGCCGCATATGATGCGCACCGCCCGACTGTTGCGACATCTCCAGCGAGGGTCTGAGAAACGCTTCCACCACCGCCTCGAGCCGAGGCCGGCCCTGCTTGTCGCGCGCCAGCCCCTCCAGCAGCCGCAGGCGTTCCTCGACGAGCGCGCTCGCGCGTAACGCGAATACCTCCGCCAGCAGCGCCTGCTTGGAGCCGAAGTGGTAATTGACGGCGGCGAGATTGACTCCAGCCTTGGCCGTGAGGTCGCGCATGCTGACGGCGTCGAAGCCGTGCTCGGCGAACAGCGCCTCGGCCGCCTGGAGGATACGCGCGCGAGTGTCGGAGGCGGGATCGGCCGGCTCGGGCTGCTGCGCGGGCGGGGGCTTGGGCGGATTGCGCGTGGTGTTGGTGCTCATCGGGCCTCGGTGACGGATCTGGTCGGATTTGCCATCCACATTGAGGGGTTCGGAGGGAGCCCACAACGGGGTTGACGCCTCACAGGATTTGTTTCAGGATAAAATCAAACGTTTGTTTGAGCAATCCTTTTCGCACCCGGCGTCGTCGAGCGCTCGGTCTCGACAGCTCACTACACACCACTCGGAACGCGGATCGCCCGGCAGACGTGACACCGAACAATTCGAGCAAAGAGGGAGACGCCTGATGTTGAAGCCCATGGTCCAGCTCTACCCGGTCCTGCCGACCAAGGACGAGGAGGAGCGCGAGCGCCTTCGCCCGCTCGGACGCAATCGCAAGATCTACAACGAGGTTCTGACCGGCTGGCACGACATCATCCGTGCCTGTGACAACATGGGCATCTGGGGTGTGGCCACCATCGAGCACCACTTCTGGTCGGAGGGCTACGAGGTCGGTCCGTCCCCGGGCACGCTCGACGCCTACTGGGCCGCGATCACCAAGAACGTCCGCGTCGGCCAGCTCGGCTACGTCATGAGCACGCAGAACCCGATCCGCGTCGCCGAGGAGACGGCGATCATCGACCACCTTTCGAATGGTCGCTCGTTCGTCGGTTTCGCGCGTGGCTACCAGTCGCGCTGGACCAACGTCGTCGGCCAGCACCTGGGGGCTCGGGCGACCCGCTCGCCGAACGCGGCGATCTACAATCCGGCGACGCAAGGCGTCGGCTTCTCGACCGCCACCAAGGAGCAGGTCCACCTCGACGACGACGCGCGCAACCGCGCCAATTTCGAGGAAGGCATCGATATCGTCATCAAGAGCTGGACGCAGGAAAGCTTCAAGCACTCCGGCCTCAACTGGAAGATTCCGTATCCGGAGGGCAAGGGTGTCGACGACTGGCAGCTCGCCCACCAGGGCGTGACGCAACGCTTCGGCGCTCGGCGCGAGGTCGGCCCCGACAACTCGATCCAGGAAGTGTCGGTATGCCCTGCGCCGCTGCAGGATCCCCATCCCCCGGTGTTCGTGTCGGGCTCGGGCAGCCCGGAGACGATCGAGTATTGCGCCAAGCGCGGCTTCATCCCGGTCTACTTCACCAACATCGGCACCGCCGCGCCGCTGTCGGAGCGCTATCACGACATTGCCAAGGCCAACGGCTTCAATTGGAAGCGGGGCCAAAACCAGTGCCTGGTGCGTTGGCTGCAGATCGGTAAGACCGAGGACGATGCCCGCGAGCGCGTGATGAGGTGGGATGGCGATATCTTCCGCAACTTCTACGCCGCGATGGGCCGCCGCAAGATGGATCTGTCGGATCTGTACGGATCAATGATGGCGTCGGGCCTCTATGTGGTCGGCACCGTCGACAGCGTCCGCAAGCAGTTGATCGAGCAGTGGAAGGTGTTCCCGGCCGAGTACATGGCCCAGATCTACCACTATGCGCAGATGCCCAAGGAGGACGTCTGCGAGACGCTGCAGATCTTCATGGACAAGATCAAGCCTGACCTCGACGAGGTCATCTACCAGGAGCAGCGTAAATCGGCGAACGCGGCCTGAGAGCCGCGTGGCAGTCGACGGTACGGTTCGAGGAAGCACCTAGGAGACCGGGGGGTGCACTGCGGCAACGACCGGAGTGCACCCTTTGCATTCCCTGGTGAGCGAGTTAGTCTCAATGCCAAGAGTGCCGCCGAAAAGGCAGGCGCCGGACGATAACGACGGGAGGTATCGACATGCACAAGTTCGTCACGCTCGCGCTCGCAGCGCTGCTGGGCTCCGCGGCAGGTGCCGCGACAGTCGCCGCCCAGCAGTATCCGACCAAGCCGGTCAAGATCGTCGTGCCTTATCCACCCGGAGGCGCCACCGATATCGTCGTGCGTCTCTATGCGCCGGGCGTCGGCGAGGCGCTTGGGCAACCCGTGATCGTGGAGAACAAGGCGGGTGCAGGCACCAATCTCGCCGGCGAGACGGTCGCCCGTTCCACTCCGGACGGCTACACGCTCTACGTCGCGAGTTTCGCCTCGCACTCGATCAACCGCTGGCTCTACAAGAAGATGCCGTACAATCCGGCCAAAGATCTCGTCGGCGTCGCCATGATCTCACGCTCGCCGATGTTCTTGTGCGTCAAGCCCGGCTCGCCGTTCAAGACCGCGGGCGAGATCGTCGCCTACGGAAAGGCCAACCCCGGCAAGTTGACCTATGGCTCGACCGGCAACGGTTCGCCCAACCACATCTCGGGCGCGCTACTCGCCCATCTCGGCAAGTTCGACGCCGTGCACGTGCCCTACAAGGGGTCGGCCGAGTTGCAGGCGGATCTGCTCGCCGGCCAGATCGACTACGGCTTCGACGGCGCCGTCATCGCGCATCATCGTTCGGGCCGGCTGAAGTGCATCGCCACGGGGAGTGCCGCACCCTGGCAGACGGATCCAGAGTTTCCCCCGGTCGGCAAGGATGTGAAGGACTTCGACGTGTCGGCGTACTTCGGTATCACGGCGCCAGCCGGGACCCCTGCGGATGTCCTGGAAAAGCTCAATGCGGCATTCCTGAAGGTCGCCCGCACGTCCGAGCTTGCCGAGAAGCTCAAAGTGACGAGCGCGGTGCCGTTTCCCACGACGGTGAAAGAGACTCAGGAATTCCTGGGCAAGGAACTGGTCCGCTGGGAGGCGATCGTGAAGGCCTCCGGCGCCTCTGTCGACTGACGTCCGGTATGCCGCGGGAGAAGTCGGCGGGGCGGGGCTGGGAGGAGCTGGCATTGGGAGACAATTGCGCGGCGTTGGTGCCGCGTCTCCCGACTCGAGTCCGGTTGAATGTTCGCTGGTCGTATTACCGAAGACAGTACACGTCAGGGGAGGAAAGCAGATGAAGCTCTGGAAGCTCGCAGTATTCAGTCTCGCCTCGGTCGTCGCAGCGTTGCCGGCCGCTGCCCAGCAGACCTACCCGTCGAAGCCGATCAAGATCGTCGTCCCCTACCCGCCGGGCGGCGCGTCGGATATCACGACCCGGATCTATGCAGCCGGTATCTCCGAGATCCTCGGTCAGCCCGTGGTCGTCGAGAACAAGCCGGGCGGCGGTACCAATATCGCCGCCGACTACGTCGCGCGCTCGGCGCCCGACGGCTACACGCTCTACGTCGCCAACTTCGCCTCGCACGCGGTCAACCGGCATTTGTTCAGATCACTGCCGTTCGATCCGGTGAAGGACTTCACGCACGTAGCGATGATGATCCGGGCGCCGATGTTCCTGTGCGTGAAGCCGGGTTCGACGTTCAAGACGGCCGGCGAGATCGTCGCCTACGGCAAGGCCAATCCCGGCAAGCTCACGTACGGCTCGACCGGAAACGGCTCGCCCAACCACATCTCAGGCGAACAGTTGAAGTCGCTCGGAAAGTTCGATGCCGTGCACGTTCCCTACACCGGCTCGGCGCAACTCAACGCCGATCTTCTCGCGGGGCAGATCGATTGGGGGTTCGATGCTTCGGTGATCGCGCTGCACCGGTCCGGCAAGCTGAAGTGCATCGGCGTCTCCAGCCCAGAGCGTTGGCCCACGGACGCCGATCTGCCTCCGATCTCTGAGACCGTCCCCGGCTACAGTCTCGTCAGCTTCTTCGGGATCGTCGGACCTGCCAAGGTGCCTGCCGAGATCGTGCAACGGCTCAACGACGCGTTCGTGGCGGTTGCAAAGAAGCCGCAGACCGCCGAGAAGCTGAAGATCACCGGCGTTGTGCCCTATCCAGCCTCGCTGAAGGAGACGCAGGCATTCCTGACCGATGTCGATCAGCGCTGGGGCTCCCTGGTCAAGGCGACCGGAGCGAAGGTGGACTGAGCAAGGAAAGGCGGAGCCATATCGCCGCGACCGGCCGGGAGAGCGGATGATCGTCGAGAACGAGAGCCAGCTCACCTCGGCCGTGCTCGAGGTGATGGCGCGCACACCCGATCCGCGGCTGCGCGAGATCACGACGGCGCTGGTCAGGCATCTGCACGCGTTCGTGAGCGAGGTTCGGCTCAGCGAGCACGAGTTCCGCGAGGCGATCGCCCACATCGCGGCTCTCGGCCAGGAGACCACCGACAGTCACAACGAGGTCGTGCTGGCGGCCGGCGCGCTCGGCGTTTCGACGCTCGTCTGTCTCCTGAACAACGGTAGTGGTGGCCAGACCGGGGCGGTGGCCGAGACCTCGGCCAACCTCCTCGGCCCGTTCTGGCGGCTCGGCAGCCCGCTGATCGAAAATGGCGGCTCGCTCATCCGCTCGGACACGCCGGGGCCGGCGATGCTGGTCGATGCGATCGTGAAGGACACCGCCGGCCGCCCGGTCGCGGGCGCCGAGGTGGACGTGTGGCACTCCTCGCCGGTCGGGCTCTACGAGAACCAGGATCTCGAGCAGGCGGAGATGAACCTGCGCGGCCGCTTCGTCACCGATGCGTGCGGCCGCTTCTGGTTCTGGAGCGTGAAGCCGGCGGGTTATCCCGTGCCGATCGAGGGCACGGTCGGCAAGCTGTTCAAGGCGCAGGGACGACGCAACTATCGCCCGGCACACGTCCACGCGCTGATCTACAAGGAAGGCTACAAAACCATTCCCGCGCAGGTCTACGTCGACGGCGATCCCGACCTCGAGACCGACTGCCAGTTCGGCGTGACGCGGGCGCTCGTCGGCCGCTACGTACGCCACGACGAGCCCGCGCCCCGGCCCGGCATCGAGAGCCCGTGGTATCGTCTCGACTACACGTTCACGATCGAGCCTGGCGAGGCGCGCTGGCCGCGGCCGCCGATCACCGATAAGGTGGCGCCATAGCCCTTGTCGCGCTAATGCGGAACGCTCCGTCGACCGCTCGATCTCGCGCGATACACGCGTCATGCAGGGAGCAATCATATGCGCGCAGCCGTCTATCAGCGCCGCGGGCCGGCCCGTGAGGTCTTGAGCATCGTCGACCGTCTATTGCCGGAGCCCGGACCGGGTGAGGTGCGGGTACGGATCGCCGTCTCGGCGGTCAATCCGACGGATATCAAGGCACGCAGCCTGTGGAACGGCCAGACGTGGATGCCGGCGCCGGAAGTTGTTCCTCATCGCGACGGTGCCGGCATCATCGACAAAGTCGGCGCTGGTGTCGACGCCACCCGCGTCGGCCAGCGCGTCTGGCTCTCGGTCCTCGACCGCGCCCGCCCCTTCGGCACCGCGGCGGAATACATGACGATCCCGTCGCATCTCGCATGGCCACTGCCGCAGGGGACCAGCTTCGCCGAGGGCGCTGCGCTGCCAGTCCCGGCCTTGACCGCGTACTGTGCGCTGTTTCGCGAGGAGCCGATTCGCGGCCGCACCGTGCTGGTCCACGGTGGCGCGGGCGCGGTCGGCAATTATGCGGTGCAGCTGGCGCGCTGGGGCGGCGCGGGACGTATCATCGCCACGGTCAGCCGCGACGAGCAGGCAGAGAGGGCGACGAGGGCCGGCGCCGACGTCGTCGTCAACTACAAGTCGGAAGGTGTGCAGGGCCAGATCGAGGCGGCTGCGGGCGGGCCGAACGCGGTCCATCACATCGTCGAAGTCAACTTCGCTGCCAACGCCGCGCTCGACGCGGCCCTGATCGCCGACAACGGAACCATCGTCGCCTACGGCTCCGACGCGGACCCCAATCCGCGGTTCCCGTTCTACGTGTTCATGCAGAAGGACGTGCTGTTTCGGATGGCGATCCTCTACGTCATGCCGCGCTCGCTGATCGCGCGTGCCGCAGCCGACCTCGTCACTCTGTTGTCGGAGCGCCGTCTCGATCACCAGATTGCCGCCCGTTTCCCACTCGACCAGATCGTCGCCGCGCACGAGTTGCAGGAGACCGGCAAGACGATCGGCAAGGTCCTGGTCGACGTGGCTGAGATCTAGAAGTGAGGAGTGAGGAGGGCGAGGACTGGTTCGCACTCCTCTCACTTCTCGCTTCTCTCCCCCCTCTTCTCTCTTCTTTTCTCGCTCAAGCCCGATAGCCCGGATCGACCTTGTCGGCCATGCGCAGGAACGCCGGCCAGTCGGCGGCGCCGCGACCCTTGTCGTGGGCCTCGAACTGCTTCGCCGTCTTCTCGCAGATCTCGGCCGGAATCTCCTTCAGCTTCTCTCCGGTCGACATCATCATCACCTGGATGCGGGCGGCGGCCATCAGCGCATCCATCAGGTTCCAGGCCTCGCACACCGTGGAGCCCCAGGTGGTGAAGCCGTGATGACGCATGATCAGTGCGCGATTGCCCGGCAGGTTCCTGGCGATGCGCTCGCGCTCGTCGAAGGTCTCGGTCAAGCCCTCGTACTCGTGATAGCCGACGCGGTTGTAGAAGCGGATCGCCTCCTGCGACAGCATCTTGAGGCCGCCGGGCAGGCCCGACAGCGCCATGCCCGCGTCGGTGTGCAGATGGATGACGGCGTTGACGTCGGGCCGCGCCAGCTGAATGCCCGAGTGCAGCGTGAAGCCGGGGCGGTTGACGCCAGCGCGCTCGTCCAGATCGTCGTCTATCGACACCTTGACGAGGTTCGACGCGGTGACCTCGGTATAGAGCAGTTCGTGCCGCTTCATCAGCATCATGCGCGGCTCGCCGGGCACGCGCATCGAGGCGTGGTTGTAGATCACCATGTCCCAGCCGTGCATGGCGATCAGGCGGTAGCAGCAGGCGAGATCGACGCGGGCCTGCCATTCGGCCTGCGTCATGGTCTGAGGCGGGCGAGTTTCCATTACGGTCATGGGCGGTCTCCTCGGGATGATGCTGTTCGGGCGTGAATTGCGCCGCGTTGGCCGGCAGAATAAGCACCGACGGTCCAGTTTGTCATCCGCGCTTCCCGAAAGGCTGCGTCTCGGTCAAGTGTTGGCTCGCGTCCGCGGGCCGTCCTATGGTGGCGCAAACAGGCAATCGAGGACGCGCCTTGCCCCTTTCTTTCCCCGTGCCCGACCTGCCACCCGGCCTGGATACCGTGCGGCGCGAGGTCAGGGCCTTCCTGGACGGCGCCCGCAAGGCCGGTCAATTCAGGCCGCGCGTCAACTCGTGGCTGGCCTACGATCCGGCCTTCTCGAGGCTTTGTGGCGAGGCCGGCTGGATCGGCATGACCTGGCCAAAAGCTTATGGTGGCCAAGAGCGGTCCGCGCTCGAACGTTATGTGGTGACGGAGGAGATGCTGGCGGCGGGGTCGCCGGTCGGTGCGCACTGGATCGCGGACCGGCAGAGTGGCCCTCAGATCATCCGGCATGGAACGGATGCCGTGCGCCGCGAGATTCTGCCCGGTATCGTGAAGGGCGAGATCTATTTCGGGATCGGTATGAGCGAGCCGAACGCGGGCTCCGATCTCGCCGCCGTCGCCTCGACCGGCACGAAGGTCGAAGGCGGCTGGAAGCTCAACGGGCGCAAGATCTGGACGACGAACGGCTGGCGTGTGCAGTACGTGATCGGATTGTTCCGGACGGCGCCGCGTGACGAGAAAGCACGGCACGCGGGGCTGACCCAGTTCGTCATCGATCTGAGTACGTCCGGCATCGAGCGCCGCCCTATCGAGGATCTCACCGGGGCCAAGGACTTCTCCGAGATGACGTTCGACGACGTGTTCATCCCGGACAGTCATGTGCTGGGCAAGCCGGGGCAGGGCTGGGAGCTGGTCACGGGCGAACTCGCGTTCGAGCGCAGCGGACCGGAGCGTTTCCTGTCGGTGTTTCCGGCACTGGCGGCTGCGACAAGCGTGACAGACGGCGACCGGTCGGATTCCCGCGAGATCGGCCGCCTCGTCGCACACATCGGCGCGCTCAGGGCGATGTCGCTGTCCGTAGCTGGAGAATTGCAGGCGGGGCGACTGCCTAATGTGGAAGCCGCATTGGTCAAGGATCTCGGAAATGCGCACGAGCAGGAAACGCCCGAGGTTCTGCGCAAGCTATCGGCGGGTGGGCCGATGCTCGGAGACTATGGCTACGAGCACATTCTGGCGGAGGCGATGATGGCCGCGCCGTCGTTCTCGCTGCGCGGCGGCACGCCGGAGGTCCTTCGCGGCATCATCGCACGGGGGCTCGGATTGAGATGAGAATGTGCGTCGGGGGAACTGCCGCGGGCCTCCTCCCCCTAGAGGGGGGAGGACGGACCGCCACGGACTTAGACCGCCGTGGGGAAGCTTTCCGCTCGCATCGTCGGCGGGCTCAAGTCCGATGGCGGACCGAGGTGGGGGTGTCGCCTAATCTCGTGTCGACCCGCCACCCCCACCTAGCCGCGCCCAGGATGAGTTGGTCCGCGCCATTGCGTTTGGTTGGCCCCCCTATGCGCGGTCCAACTCATGGCGCGGCGTCCTCCCCCCTCGAAGGGGAGGAGGCGCTGTTGCGAGGGTTACAATGAGCGAGCTGTCCGACATGATCGCCGAGACCGCCGCCAAGGTGTTCGCGGATGCGAGCCCGGCCGATGGGTTCGATGCCGCGCTGTGGAAAAGGATCGAGGAGGCTGGGCTCGATCGCGTTCTGTTGCCGGAGGACCAGGGCGGCGCGGGCGAGGATTTCGAGGCCGCCGTCGCGGTCGCGCGCGCGGCGGGAGCGGCTGCAGCCTCGGTGCCGATCTGCGAGACGCTGGTGGCGAACTGGGCACTGGCGAGGGCGGGGCTGGAAGTAGCGGCGGGAGCTAAAGCAATCCGGTTCGATGTGCCGTTGCGAAGTTGGGATGAGACCAAAGACGGTGCCGCCATAATTGCTTGGCAGCCGCTCGCAGCACAAGCAGTCGTGATCGTGGCAGATCGGCGGGGGAGCTGTGTCGTTGAGCGCGCTACATGCGAGGGCACGCTTTCAACCAGCGTCGCGGGCGAGCCTTGCATGGTCACGGAGACCTTTGGCCTCACTGCGGACAGCCACGCGCTGCCGTCGTCGATTGATCTGCCAACGGCCCTCTACGCCACTCTCGTCGCCGCCTCGCTCACCGGCGCGATGCAGTCGGCAAACGCCATGACCTTCGAGTACGCGAACACCCGTAAGCAGTTCGGCCGCACGCTGGGCGCGTTCCAGGCGATCCAGCACATGGCCGCGCGGATGGCGGAGGAGGCAGCGGCGACGGAGGCAGCGGTGCAGGTCGCCGCCCGCGAGTTGTCAGGCGAGAGCCCGCTTTGGCACGCCGCCGTCGCCAAGGGGCGCGCGAGCGAAGCGGCCGGCAAGGTCGCCGCCTCGGCGCACCAGATTCACGGCGCCATCGGCTTCACCCGCGAGCACGCGCTGCATCGCTACACGCGCCGCCTCTGGGCCTGGCGCGACCGCGCGGGCAGCGAGACCTACTGGTACGAGCAGATCGGCCGCGCGGCGCAAGCTGCCGGCCGCGACGGCCTCTGGCCCGGCATCACGGCGGGGCTTAAGCTATAATCTCGATATGATTGTCATCCCGGCCGCCGAAGGCGAGCCGGGACCCAGGAGCTACTGGCGAAACCGTCGCCCCTGGATCCCAGGTCTCGCTGTGCTCGCCCGGGACGACAGACAAAGATGAACGTTAGGGGGAAATGACCATGAGCCAAGATGGAACTTCGCAGAGCCACCACAGCAAGCTTCTTCAGGTCGAGCGCCGCGGGCGTATCGCCATCTTGACGCTCAATGATCCCAAGACGCGCAATGCTCTGGGCGACGAGTTGGTGACGGCGCTCGTTATAGAGCTGCATTCACTCAATCAAGATCCATCCGTTTCCTGCATGATCCTCACCGGCGCGGGCGAGGGCTTCTCGTCGGGTGGTAACGTCAAGGACATGAAGGAGGGCAAGAGCCTGTTCAAGGGTTCACCCGCCGACATGCGCAACGCCTACGCGTTCGGCATCCAGCAGATCCCGCGCGCGATGTACGATCTGGAAGTGCCCGCCATTGCCGCCGTCAACGGCGCGGCGGTGGGTGCGGGCTGCGATCTCTCGATGATGTGCGACATGCGCATCGCCTCGGAGACGGCCTCGTTCGCCGAGAGCTTCCTGCGCGTCGGGCTGATCTCGGGCGACGGCGGCGCCTGGTTCCTCTCGCGCGTGGTCGGCCTGTCGCGGGCATCCGAGATGGCGTACACGGGCGATCCGGTGCCCGCGCAGAAGGCGCTCGATTGGGGGATGGTCTCCGAGGTCGTGCCTCAGGCGAAGCTGATGGATACCGCGATCGCGCTCGCCGAGCGCGTTGTGCGTCAGCCGCCGCAGGCGCTGCGCCTGATGAAGCGGCTGATCCGCGAGGCGCAGGTCGGCTCGCTCGCCAACAACCTCGAACTCGCCGCCGTCATGCAGGCGACCGTGCAGCATACGGCCGATCATCGCGAGGCGGTCGCAGCACTCTTGGAGAAGCGCGCGCCGAAGTTCGAAGGGAAGTGACATAGGTCGGACCTCGGGCGGCATTACGCTTGCCGCCCAAGGTCCGACGTCCACGGTATGCCAAGAACTGTCGGACCTCGCGCCGTGCGCTCGCTCCGACCTACGACGGAGGACCCATGCCACTCGTCAAAATTCACCAGGACGGCGAGATCAACTACGAGGTGAAGGGCGACGGCGAGCCCGTCTTCCTTGTCACCGGCCTCGGCGGCGTCATGCAATGGTGGAACCCGCAGATCGAGACGTTTTCAGCCAAGTACAAGCTCGTCCTGCACGATCATCGCGGCACGGGTAAGTCCAGCAAGAACCGGATGACCTATACCGTTCCGCTTCTGGCCGACGATCTGGTTGCGCTGATGGATCATCTGGGGATCGACAAAGCGCACATCGTCGGACATTCGACTGGCGCCGCCATGGCGCAGGCGGTGGCACTCAACCATCCTTCGCGGATCAAGAGCGCGGTGCTGGCCGGCGGCTGGGCGGTCGCGGACCAGTTTTTCCAGAGGAGCTTCGAGATCCGTCGCGCACTGCTGCGGAACTGTGGTGTCGAGGCCTACGTCAAGGCCAATACGATCGGGGTGTTCCCGCCGTGGTGGCTGGAGAAGGCGTGGCCCACGGTGCTCGCCAACGAGCCCGTCACCGTCGCCAACTTCCCGCCGCCGGAGGTGATGCTCGCTCGCATGGATGCGATCTGCAACTGGTCGCCGGGCGAGCGGCTGGCCGACATCACGTGCCCGACGCTGGTAACCTGCGCCCGCGACGACATGGTGACGCCACTCTACTACTCGGAGGCGATGGCGCGGATCATCCCGGGGTGCAAGACGCACTATTTCCAGGGTGGTGGTCACGGTAACACGCTGACGATCGCGGCGGATTTTAACCGCGTGGTTACCTCGTTCATCGATAGCGCCGTCGCTGGACGCCCCTGGGCGAGCACCTGAGCCTCGCGCAGCCGGGGTTGGCACGCGTCTTGTTTCCCCAGTCCAGATTGGCGCTTGGATCGTTTTCGCGCGCCGCAGCGATGGAGGAGGCATGCGTGTGTCCACCGAAATGGCGAGCGAGCCGGAGGGGTTCGAGGTGAGGATTAAGCCGATCCTGGCACTCGGCGCAGGCGCGGGCGTGTACCTCGCAATCGCCACGGCTGCGTTCTGGAACGTGACCGTGCCGACGCTGCCGCTGGTGGCGACCGCGGTGCTCGGCGCGCTACTGATGGCCGCGAGCCTCGCGGACCGGCTTGACCTCGACCTGCCCGGCTATTTGCCGGCTGTGCTCGGAGGTTGCGGCTTATTGGCGACGCTGGTGATGGTGCCGGAGGCGCTACCGTCGCGGATCGCGGGGGCGATGGCGGGCCTCGCCGTGATGCAGGCGCTCGCGCTCACCTGGCGGCGTGCCGTCGGCGCGGGCGGCCCGCGGCTGGGCGACGTGTGGCTGCTCGGGGCAGGCGGTGCCTGGATCGGCCTGGAAGGTCTGTCGACGGCGCTGCTTTGGACTGCAGCCGGGCTGCTGATGATGGCGCTGATGGCGCTGGCGAGCGGCTATCGCATCGAGCGGACGGCGCGGATACCGGTCGGTCCGTTTCTCGGGATCGGCATCTGGCTCGTCTGGCTGTTCAAGCCGCTGGTCGAGTAGCCGCGCTCCTTGGCCGTCACTGCAGCGCTGCCATGATCAGGCGCTTGGCCTCGGGTGAATCCCACTCGGCCGGACCGACCAGACGGCCGATCTCGCGGCCGTTCTTGATCAGCAGCGTCGTCGGCAGCCCGACGGCCTTGAGTGTCGACGACGCCCTGGCGCTCGAGTCGACGTAAACCTTGAGCTTCTCGACCTTGACCTGATCGAGGAACTTCTTCGACGCCTCGATGCCGCCGCGGTCGACCGAAAGCGCCACCACTTCGAACTTGTCGGAGCCCATCTCGGCCTGCAGGCGGTCGAGCGCAGGCATTTCCTTGCGGCAGGGCGCGCACCATGTTGCCCACAGATTGAGGAGGATCACCCGTCCCTCCCAGTCCTTGGCCGACATCGCCTTGCCGGTGCCATCGACGTATGCGATCTCTGGCAGGTCCGCGGGCGACTTGAACACGAAGCCTGCCATCTGGCCGGACGACAGCGGGTTGGCACCCGGGCCCGTCGGCAGTGCGGCTGCAGGTTGCGGCGCCGGCGTCACGGCGGACGGAGTAGCGCCCGACTGCGCCTGGGCGACGACCGCAGCCGGAGCTGTAGCAGCAATAGGGCGCTCGGCTCCGCGTTCGGCGTTGTCAGCCCGCCCCAGCGTGGCGTATACGCCACCGAAACCTGCCGACACGGACAGCAGCGCCGCCGCCACCAGTACCGGCAGCGAAGCCCCGCCCGTCGCCTTGGCCTCGATCTTTCCACCGGACGTCTTCGCCGATCTCTTCGCCATCGCCTCGAACTCCCTGGTCTGCCCTCAGCGGCTGGCCTGCCGCTCAGGACGTCACCGCAACCGCCACCCGGAGCCCACGAGATGTCCGACACGCCCAAATCGAAGTCGCAGAGTGCCAATGCGATGTGGGGTGGACGGTTCTCGGCCTCGCCTGCGGAGATCATGCAGGAGATAAATGCCTCGATCGACTTCGACAAGGCGCTCAGCCCGCAGGATATCCGTGGCTCCAAGGCGCACGCTAGCATGCTGGCGGAGCAGGGCATCATCACCAAGTCGGATGCACGCGAGATCGTGAAAGGTCTTGATCAGGTTCTCGCCGAGATCCAGAGCGGCACGTTCACCTATTCGCGCCAACTCGAGGACGTTCACATGAACGTCGAGAGCCGGCTTAAGACGATCATCGGCGAACCAGCGGGGCGGCTGCACACGGCCCGCTCGCGCAACGACCAGGTGGCGACCGATTTCCGGCTCTGGGTACGCGACCGCATCGACGCCTTCGACAAGGGTCTCGCGATGCTGCAGCGCGCGTTGGCCATCAAGGCCGAGCGACATGCGGACACCGTGATGCCGGGTTTCACCCATCTCCAGCCCGCCCAGCCCGTCACCTTCGGCCATCACCTGCTGGCGTATGTCGAGATGCTCTCCCGCGATCGCGGACGCTTCGCCGACGCGCGCGCCCGGCTCAACGAGAGCCCGCTCGGATCGGCAGCGCTGGCCGGCACCTCGTTTCCCATCGATCGCCACCGCACCGCCGAGGCGCTGGGCTTCGACCGGCCGATGGCGAACTCGCTCGACGGCGTCTCGGATCGCGATTTCGCACTGGAGACGCTGGCCGCGGCCTCCATCTGCGCCATCCACCTGTCGCGCTTCGCCGAGGAGATCGTGATCTGGATGACGCCGCAGTTCGGCTTCATCAAGCTCACCGACAAGTTCACCACCGGCTCATCGATCATGCCGCAGAAGCGCAACCCGGACGCGGCCGAGCTGACCCGCGCCAAGGTCGGCCGCATCGCCGGTGCGTTCCAGAGTCTCGCGATGGTGATGAAGGGGCTGCCGTTGGCCTATTCCAAGGACATGCAGGAGGACAAGGAGGTCACCTTCGACGCCTGCGAGAGCCTTGGGCTCGCTATCGCCGCGATGACCGGCATGGTCGACGACATGGAGCCGGTCGCCGAAACCATGCGGGCCGCGGCCGGTCGCGGCTATTCGACGGCCACCGACCTCGCCGACTGGCTCGTCCGCACGCTCAAGTTGCCGTTCCGCGATGCCCACCACGTCACCGGGCGGATCGTGGCGGCGGCGGAAGCCCAAGGGATCGACTTAGAAGCCCTGCCGCTCGCTACCATGCAGGCGATCGAGCCCCGCATCAGCAAGGACGTTTTCTCGGTGTTGAGCGTGGACGCCTCGGTCAAGAGCCGTGTGAGCTATGGGGGAACCGCGCCACAGAACGTCCGCAAAATGGCGCGGGCCTGGATCAAACGGTTGGAAAAGGCATCCGCCGCGGGCTAGAAGGGAGTAGGGGCCGTGTCCCGACGCCTGCCCGTAAGGGTGTGCGCGGGACAGGGCGACGGGATTGGACCATGCATCTCAGCGTCAAGAGTGCCGTGCTTGTGCTGCTGGTAGCGTTCGCGCTGACCGGCTGCGGTGTGCGTGGCTCGCTGCAGCTTCCGCCCGAGGACAAGGCAGCCGAGGCTCCAGCGAAGCCCGATCCTGACGGCAAGTCCGGTCACAAGCCGTTCATTCTGGATGGTTTGCTGCGGTAGCGGCAACTCGAAGGGGTTCAGGCGCGGGCCTACACTCGCGTGTGTCCGCTCGCGGTCGCAGGGCAAGCTACTCTACCGCCCCCACACCACCCGATCCACCGCCGCCCGCACGTCGTCCGTCACTTCGATCGCGAACACCTCGTGCAGTGTGGTTTCCAGCCCGGCCCGGTCGAGTTCGGTGTGAACAGCGTCGCCGTTCGGCTGACGCACGGTGAACCGGTTGTTGAGCAGCGCATGCCGCACATCCGGCAACGTCCGGCAGGCCATCAGGCGGTTGCGGAAATTCGACCGGGGATGCGTGGACGTGTACCAGTTGGGCGCCAGGAAATCGACGTCGAGCTGCGCCACCGGGGCGAACAGGATCATCGGCAGCCAACGCTCTCGCGATTGCAGCTCGAGCTTCAGCTCGGCACCGTCGGGCGCGATCCGATAGACGCCGTTTGCGGTCGTCTGTGGCGCGCGCTCGTCGAGGCGCAGGGGCGCGATCATTGCACCGCCGCCGAAGCCGACATCGGCGAGCCAAGCTTCTCCATCGATGGTGATCTTCAGCGTCATGTGAGTGCGCAGCGGCAGCGGATCGCCGGGGGCGAGGAACCACAGCACCCGGCACAGGAACGCCTCGACGGAAAAGCCGAGCTGCACCAGAACCTGCTTGAACAGGCCGTTGTTCTCGAAACAGTAGCCGCCGCGCCGCCGAGTCACCAGCTTGTCGAACAAGGCTTGCGGTGCAAGGTCGATCGGCTTGCCGAGCAGCACGTCGATGCCGTCGTAGGGGATGGCCGCGGGATGCAGCCGGTGCACCGCGCGCAGCACGTCCAGAGTCGGCTGGCGCGGCCCCTCGTATCCGATCCGCCGGAAGTAGGCGTCGAGGTCGATCATCGTGTCTCCGTGGGCGCGGCGGGGCGGCGGTGAGGGTTGTTTCAGAGTTTGTCGTCATTGGCCCGGCACAGATAGCCTCCCGACATAAACAAATAAATCCCCGAGGGAGGTGTCGTCTTGTTCATCCGTCCGAATACCGCGGTCGTGCCCGATGGCGTGGCTCGCTGCAGCTCTGGCCTTGGCCATTACGCTTTGCGAACCGAGCGGCACGGTCTCGGCTCAAAGCTGCCCCACTCGTCCCCCGACCATCCTGGTCCCGTTCGCGCCGGGCGCCGGTGCCGACCTCTCGGCCCGCATCGCCGCGGAAGACACGGGCCGCGTGCTCGGCGTCCAGTTCATCGTCGAGAACGTCACGGGCGCCGGCGCCGTTCTCCGGCCTGTTCGTCCAGAAGGGCCCCCCGCAGCCGGTCGTCGACAAGCTCGCCGATGCGCTCGACAAGGCGCTCGACGACGAGGGTGCGAGGAAGCGCTTGCTCGGTCTCGGCGCCGTCATCCCGGAAAGGCCGCAGCGCGGTAGTGCCGCTTTGCTCGGGTTGGCGAAGAGCGAGATCGAGCGGCTGACGCCGATCATCAAGGCGGCGACGACGCAGGCTAAGAAGTAACCGCCTCAGCCGACCTCGCCACGGACGAGCCGGTGCATGAAGTCGAGCTTCAGCCGCACCGGATCGTTCAGCACGAACGGGTAGAAGTCACGCTGGCCCATGCTGCGGTTGATAGAGTTGAGCGCGACGGTGAACGGCATCCAGGCGTCAAGGATCGCCTGCAGGCCAGTGGCCGTTCCATAGGGATCGAACTCGACCGCTGTGCCGCTCGCGTCACCCGGCGCGGGGGCAGCATCCACGGCCATGCCGTACCAGCGCGCCGTCTCGAGGCTGTCGACGATGTGGATGTAGTGCGCCCAGGTTTCCGCGAAGTCCTCCCAGGGATGGGTGGCGGCATAGGAGCTGATGAAGCTCTCGGACCACTTCGGGTCGGGGCCGGCGGCGTAATGATTTTTCAGCGCTTGTGCGTAGTCGATGGACTCGTCGCCGAAGATGTCGCGGAACTGGGGCGTCAGACCGGCGTCCCGCACCAGCCGGTCCCAATAATAGTGCCCGATCTCGTGGCGGAAGTGACCGAGCAGCGTGCGGTAGGGCTCGCCCATGCCGGTGCGCATCTTCTCACGAACGGCATCGTCCGCCTCCGCGATATTGACCGTGATCAGGCCGCTGTCATGCCCGGTGAGGACCTTATCGATCTCGCCTTCGGACAGCGTCTGGTCGGCGAGGAAGTCGAAGCCCAGCCCGCGCTCGGGATCCTCGGTGCGGGTCGGCAGCGGCAGCCGCCAGCGTAACAGCGAGTAAAACAGTTGACGCTTGGCGAGCTCGAGATTGCGCCAGGCCGCGAGGTTTTCGGGGACCGACAGATCGGGAATGGTCCGGTTGTGGCGGCAAGAGAGGCAATAGATGTCGGCCGAGCCTGAGCTCACGATGCAGTTGCAGGCTTCATGCGCTGCGTTGGCGCACAGTCGATGCGGATTATCGGCCGCAGCTGCGCCGCCCGCAGCGGTAACCGGCACCATCTGCCGATGTACGAGATCGAGCCCCAGTCCGGTGCCACAGGCGACACACGAGGTACTCTCGAAAAACACCTCGAGAAGGCAGGTCGGACACTTGTAGCGCTTCATCGGTTGTTCTCCAGGGGCGGGCACGCCCGCCGATCATCAATATCAACGCGTCCGACACGGCAAGGCGGGGAGAGAATGGACGACGCGATGACGACGGCTTGTGGCCCTGGCGCGTGTTGGACGGTGTAACTGATTGAAATTTCATCGTTTCGGCGGTCGCTTGTGCAAGATTGTCCCGCCGATCTCAAGACTCGGCGCCGAAACGGAGGCGAGGCTGCTTTACGATAAGGATCGCCGCCAGCGCGGTACGGTTCAAGCCGAGGTTCAGTTCCCCTAGTCCGATGAACTTTGCCGGTGCCGCCCTGCTTTAGCCTTGTTCACCCCGTGCAACTCTTCTTGAACCGGGAATTCGCATCTTCATGATGCGCGTGTGAGCAGTCGTGCTAGGCTGGACGCCATGTTCGAGCGGATAACATCGAAGACTGGCGCCGACCTCGGTCTCGAGCGCAAGGTTCGGCTCAGCACCTGGGCGCTGCTGTTCGAGCGCATCTGGCCGCGTGCCTGGAGCCTGATCGGCGTCATAGCGCTGTTCATACTGGTGTCGGTGGCGGGCCTGTGGCCTGCGATCGGCCCCTTGGCCCACAAGCTCGTGCTCGCTGTGTTCGGCATCGCCATGATTGCGGCGATCGCATTCGCGGCGAGCGTCAAGATGCCGACCCGAGAGGAAGCTGTCCGGCGGCTGGAAAGACTGTCCGGTCTTCCTCATCGTCCTGCCTCCGCCTACGAGGATACGCTGAGCAACGCCGGCAGCGATCCCGCGACGCAGGCACTTTGGCAGGCGCACCGTGATCGCATCGCGCGGATGATGGCGCGCCTCAAGGTCGGCACCCCGGAGCCGCGCACCGACCGGCACGACCCGCTGGCGCTGCGCGCGGCACTCCTGCTCGCTGTGGGGCTGGTGACGGCGATCGCCGGCGACCAGGCAACCGACCGTATTCGGGCCGCGTTCCGGATTGGTCCTGCGATCACCGCCGTGGAGGCGCGGCTCGATGCCTGGGTGACGCCGCCCGCTTACACGTCTCGGCCGCCGATCATGCTGTCCGACGGGGCCCGCGGCGGTATGCTCGCCGGGCACGACGGCAAGCCGATGGAAGTGCCGGAGCGCAGCATTCTCATCATCCGCTCCCGTGGCGTCGGTTTCGGCAAGCTGGCGCTCGACTGGCGCGGCGACGACGGCAAGACCGAGCACATGGACGTCGCCGGGCCGAAGACGGCGCAGGATGCGGCCGAGTTGAAGCTCGAAGTCAAGCGTACCGGCACCGCGCGCGTCGCCGTCGGTGGCTCGGAGATCGCGGCCTGGACATTCCAGGTCATTCCCGACCAGCCGCCCAAGATCGCGCTGACCAAGGATCCCGAAAAGCTGCCGCGCGGCGCCTTGAAGCTGACCTATAAGGTCGAGGACGACTACGGCGTCGCCTCGGCCGAGGCCAAGATCGAGAAGCAGCCGACCAATCACGGTGATCCGGCCACCGCGTGGGCGCGCGAAGGGCTGTTGAAGGGGCCCCGCGTGCCGCTAGATCGCCCGCCGCCGCTGCCATTGCGCCTTCCACAGTCCGGCAAGGACAGCACGGTGCAGACCCATTTGGAGCTGGGTACGCACCCTTGGGCCGGCCTCAGGGTGACGATGACGTTGACCGCCAAGGATCACGCCGGCCAGATCGGCAAGAGCGCGCCGGTGGAGATGGTGCTGCCAACGCGCACTTTCCGCAAGCCGGTGGCCCGTGCGGTGGTCGAGCAGCGCCGCAAGCTGGTCGAGGACAGCCGCTGGCGGCCGCAGGTGCTCGATGCGATCTCCGCGTTGACGCTGGAGCCCGAGGATTTCATCAAGGACAGCCACGCCTATCTCGGCCTTCGTTCGGCTTGGCATCGGTTGAAGCGCGACAGCACGCGCGCCGGCATCAAGAGCGTCGTCGATCAGCTCTGGCAGGTGGCGCTGCGCCTCGAGGACGGCAATCTGACGGATGCGCAACGCCGGTTGCGCGATCTGCAGGAGCAGCTTTCGAAAGCGCTTGAGGAGGGCGCCTCCGACCAGGAGATTCAGCGCCTGATGCAGGAGCTGCGGCAGGCGCTGAACGAGCTGATGGAGCAGATGGCGCGGCAGGCCGAGGGCCAGCCGCCGATGGAAGGCTTCGATCAGAACAGCCAGACGATGAGCCAGGAAGATTTGGAGCGGATGATGCGCCAGATCGAGGAAATGGCACGCAACGGCTCGCGCGACGCCGCCCAGCAGATGATGAGCCAGCTCCGCGACCTTCTCGATCGGCTGCAGAACGGACGCATGGCCCAGCAGGGGCAGCAGGGCCAGGGCGGCCAGCAGATGATGCAAATGATGGACGATCTCGGCAACATCATCGGCGGCCAGCAGCGTTTGATGGACGATACGTTTGGCAACCAGCAAGGCGAGCAAGGTCAGCAAGGACAACAGGGCCAACAAGGGCAGCGCGGCCAGCGCCAGCCCGGTCAGCGTGGGCAGCAGGGCCAGCGCGGCCAACAGGGGCAGCAAGGACAGCAAGGTCAACAGGGCGAGGGGCAGCAGCCCGGTGGTGGCCAGAATGGTTTGACGCAGCGCCAGCAGCAGTTGCGCGATCAGCTGGGCCGGCTGCAGCGGCAACTGCGCGAGCGTGGCATGCAGACGCCCGAGCAGTTCGGCCAAGCTCAGGAGGCGATGCGCGAGGCGGAGCGGGCGCTGGAGCGCGGTGATCTGGCCGAGGCAGGCCGCGAGCAGGGCCGCGCACTCGAGCAGCTTCGCCAGGGCGCCCAGTCGATGGCGCAGCAGATGCTGCAACAGATGCCGAGCCGTTTCGGCCAGGCGCCGGGCGACGCGCCCCGCGATCCGCTGGGCCGGCCGCCGCGCTCGGAAAATCCCGATCCTGGCACCTCGGTCAAGGTGCCCGACGAGATCGAGATGCAACGTGCGCGCGAGATCCTCGAGGAGCTTCGCCGCAGGTTGGGCGAGCAGACGCGGCCGACGCTGGAACTCGACTATCTGGAGCGCCTGCTGCGGCGCTATTGAGCGCCGCGGCCGCGAGACCGCATCGTCCTGCCCGCCCTAGTCCAAATGCGGCTGACCTCGCGCTCACCGTCGTGCGGAAACCTGCGCAAGATTGGTCGCCTCCAGAATCGGTCGCCTCCAGCATTGTCATCTCTGCGCTATCCAACCTACGAGCAGGTTTCGTCCGTTCTCGATTGATCGTCGTGCACATGATCCGTAGTGTCGGTCTGCATCTGCCGGGCCGGTTGGGCCTCTCAAGGACATCACCGCCGGAAGCCGCCGGCTGCTTACGTTTCTCAAAGGCCAGTAACGGATTGGGCGCCAATCGAGATGGACCTGCAGGACTTCCGCATATTCGCGCGCGTCGCAGCCGTGCAGAATCTGACTGCGGTCGAACATGAAATGGGACTGACGCCCGGTACGATCTCCAAGCGTTTGCAGGCGCTGGAGGATCACCTGCAGGTGCGCCTGTTCGATCGCAGTACTCGCTCGATCCGGATCACCGCCGAAGGCCAGACTTTCCTCGAACATGTCGAGCGCATTCTCGCCGACGTCGAGCGTGCGCGCGCCGCGATCGGTGCATCGGTCGCCCAGCCCAAGGGTGCGATCCGTGTCTGTGTGCCCAACTGGCTCGGCCGCTATCATGTCTCTCCGGCAATGTCGGCGTTTCTGCATCGCTATCCCGAGATCGAGGTACGGATCGATCTGCTCGATCGCGAGAGCAGCCTTCTCGACGAAGGCTACGACATGGCGTTGCGGCTCGGGGAACTCGACGACTCGGCGTTGATCGCCCGCCGGATCGGAACTCTGGAGCCGATCTGCACGGCAGCGCCCGCATATCTTGAAAGCCGCGGGCACCCGAGCGCGCCCGCCGACCTCAGCCAGCACGATTGCCTGACGAATTACGAAGCGGCGCAATGGAAATTTGCAATTCGCGACGGGGCGCGAGGAGACACGCAGCCGTGCGCTGTCCAGCAGGTGCGCGTCAGCGGCCGGTTTCGTTCGAACGCCGCTTTTATGCTTTACGGGGCAGCACTCGACGGCCACGGCATCCTGCGCTGCGACCGGGAGTGGGTCGAGGCCGACATCGCGTGTGGGAGGCTGGTGCAGGTGCTGCCCAGTTGGGCGGTGCAGGACGACGTCGCCATCTATGCGGTGTATCTCGGCGCCAAGCATGTCGCGCCTCGGCTGCGCGTATTCGTAGATTTTCTGGCGGAGTGGTTCCGGGCGCGGGAGCGCATCAC
>CAMDBL010000038.1 GCA_945889015.1 Devosia equisanguinis | reverse complement strand
ACGCCATGGAGTTGGAATACGCTCTTGGCGATGTCGATGCCGATCGTAGTAGGCTGCATGTGGACGACCCCTCTCTGGTGATTCGCTTTGCAACGATCACCCTATGGCACTCGATGCCGGCAGTGAGGGCGTCGTCCACCCTATCAAGTTTGCGGGGCGATGTGGTGAGGTGTGGTTAAGAACGGGGCCGCGAGGCCTGTTCCAAACGCGTCGTCATGGCCGCGAAGGCGGCCACCTAGGCAAGCCAGCCGTCCGGCTCGACCTCGGGCTTGGGCAGATCCCCGCCCAAGGCGGGGATGACGGTCGCGGAGGTGGGGAATACGCCGCTGCTCAAGTCGGAATTGGAACCATCCCCGATAAATCCAATAAATCGTCCCCAATAAATCCAGGGGCTGTCAGGCAATCGGCTCATTTGTAGCCCTTGGGTCCCGGATCGCCTCCGCGCGTGCCGCGCTCTCGGCGTCCGGGACGACAGTATGTGGGATACCCGCGATTAGGGGGCTCTGCAGGACAACTGGTCGAAACATGAAGCACGGCAATGCTTCAGGCGTGCGCAATGAGTAGAAGGGTTGTGGCGATGTAAAGGCAAAACCAGACGATTGAGCCATATATCAGCCAGTCAGCTGCCTTTATCTTCGGCGAGAAATATCGTTCGATATACTTGCCGATTGATGCTATGGTTCGCCAGCCAGTTTTGTGTAGCAATTTGGACTTCAATGTCCCATGTAATTTTGCCAGGGTGGAAATCAATATGATCTGGCCTGCCGCAAGTAAGACGATGCCGGCAACTGCTCCGAACATGCAGGTCATGAGTGCAGCCTTGTATTGATCGGCCTTGCCGTTTGTTAATGCGTTGAGTGCTGCAATGGCGGAGGTTCCATGTAGTGCCAGTATATATTTAAGGCCGTCTTGGGTGATTTTTAAGGTGAAATCTGTTGCGGTTTTTCCTTGGTCGTTCCAGTAGGAAATCCAGGCAGATTGAAGTCCTCTGTTGTGCGTCGCCCACGAGCAATTCGATTCGTGCAAAAGCTCGGCCCGTTCCAAATCTCTCCGCCAGTCGAATTCAGGATTTAGTCGTCCTGAATTAATAATATCCTTGTGCTCAGCTAAGAAGCGTCCGAGACGGTCTATAGAGGGAGACGTGTTCCTCCCGTGAAGGGCTTCACGCAGTATGGGAGCCCATTGCTCGTGTGCAAGGCGATAGATGCTCAAGTCATCTGGCGGTAGCGGTAGGGCCGACATCGAGGTCCGAATCCAATTGTTGCGAACTATTTGACGCCGGGCACTTCGTCAGTGGCGAAAATTCGTTGAGTTTTCCCCGACAAGTTGGGATGCCGATAGGACCAGCCGCAACTGGCTGATCCCCGAACTACTTCAGAGTTTGCCTCGTCGCTGGGCATCGCCCACCCCCGCCAACATTGACCACACCCTCCCACTCTGCGAACAATCGGCCAAACACGCCGCACCGAGCCCGAGGAGCCCCCCATGCCGCATACCCCCGCGAGCGACGTGCTCGCGCACATCACCGTGCTCGACCTCACGCGGGTGCGCTCGGGGCCGACGTGCGTGCGCCAGCTCGCCGACTGGGGCGCCAACGTCATCAAGATCGAGGACCCGGAGGCCGACGCCTCGGGCATGGGCGGGCCGCGCGGCGGGCCGGATTTCCAGAACCTGCATCGCAACAAGCGCTCGATCACGATCAACCTGAAAGATCCCAAGGGCGTCGAGATCTTCAAGAAGCTCGCGGCCAAGGCGGACGTCATCGTCGAGAACTACCGGCCGGACGTGAAGACGCGGCTCGGCATCGATTACGACGCCATCTCGAAGATCAATCCGCGCATCGTCTACGGCTCGATCTCGGGCTTCGGCCAGGACGGCCCGCTCTCCGGAAGGCCGGGCTTCGACCAGATCGCGCAGGGCATGGGCGGGCTGATGTCGATCACCGGCGAGCCGGGACGCGGCCCGATGCGCGTCGGCATCCCGATCGCGGACCTGTGCGCCGGCATCTTCTGTGCGCAGGGCATTCTGCTCGCGATCATCGAGCGCGAGCGCTCCGGCAAGGGCCAGTGGGTGCAGTCCTCACTGCTGCAGGCGCAGATCTTCATGCTCGACTTCCAGGCCGCGCGCTGGATCATGGACGAGGAACTGGCGGGGCAGGCCGGCAACGACCACCCGACCAGCATTCCGACGGGCGTGTTCCAGACTTCGGACGGCTATATGAACATCGCGGCGGCCGGCCAGCACATGTGGCTGCGCGTCAAGGAGCTGTTTGCCGACAAGGCCTTCGACAATCCCGATTTCGAGACGGCGGCGCTGCGCTCCAAGAACCGCAAGGCGGTGAACGCGCTGATCGAGAGCCACACGAAGAAGGACACCGCCGCCAACTGGATCGACAAGATGAACAAGGCGGGCATCCCCTGCGGCGAGATCAACACCATCGAGCAGGTGTTCGCGAGCCCGCAGGTCGAGCATCTCGGCATGGCGCAGGACATGCCGAGCCACCAGCGCGGCACCACCAAGGCGGTGTCGCAGCCGATCATCCTGTCGCGCTCCAAGAGCAAGCTGGTGCAGCCGCCGCCCAACATCGGCGAGCACACCGACGAGATCCTGGCCGAGGTCGGCTACTCCAAGGCCGAGATCGCGGCCCTGCACGAGGGCGCCGCCATCGCCGCCGTATCGACCAAATCAGCCGGCGCGCCGGCCAAGAAGGGGAAGTGACATGACCGCCACCGCAAAAATGCCGGAGCCGACCGGCGACGAGAAGATGCTCGCCAAGAAGGACGGCGGCGTCGCGCAGATCATCTTCAACAATCCCGCCCGCCACAACGCCGTCTCGCTCGAGATGTGGCAGCGCATGCAGACGCTGCTGGCCGAGTTCGCTGTAGACCCCGAGGTGCGCGTGCTCGTCGTCTCGGGCGCGGGCGGCAAGGCGTTCGTATCGGGCGCCGACATCTCCAAGTTCGAGAGCGAGCGGGCGAGCGAGGAGGCCGTGAAGGTCTACAACGCGACTTCGTCCGCCGCCTATGACCAGCTCACCGGATTCCCCAAGCCGACCATCGCCAAGATCCAGGGCTACTGCATCGGCGGCGGCGCCAACGTCGCGGTCTGCTGCGACCTGCGCGTGTGCACGGCGGATGCGAAGTTCGGCATCCCCGCCGCCAAGCTCGGCCTCGGCTACGGCCACGGCGGGTTCGGCCGGCTGTCGCATATCGTCGGGCCGAGCCGGGCGATGGAGCTGTTCTATACCGCCCGCCAGGTCACCTCGCAGGAGGCCTACGACATGGGCCTCGTCAACCGCGTTGTGCCGGCCGAGGACATCCACACCGCGGTCGAGGAGTGGACGACGATGATCGCAAACAACGCGCCGCTGACCATCGCCACGATCAAGGCCGCCTCGCAGGAGCTCGCAAGGCCAGAGTCGCAGCGCGACCTCGCCCGCGTCGATCGCATGGTCGAGGCCTGCTTCAAGTCCGCCGACTACATCGAGGGCCGCCGCGCGTTCATGGAGAAGCGCAAGCCGAAGTTCGCGGGGAAGTGAGGCTGGCCGGCCACCTCGCGCGGATGTCGCGGAGGGCTGTCGGATCGGGGTCGGCCTGCGCGTCTTGATGGCATCGACGCACCTGAGGAGACCGATATGAGCAGCCCCACCTCCAAGCCCGCCGACACCGCCGCCGACGACCGCACCGTGCGGCTGCACCGCGTGTTCGCGACCACCCCCGAGAAGGTGTATCGCGCCTTTACCGACCCGGACGCCATGTGCAAGTGGCTGCCGCCGAACGGCTTCACCGCGCGGATGCATCACTGCGATGTCAAGGTCGGCGGCACGTTCCGCATGTCGTTCACGAATTTCACCACCCAGAAGGCGCTGTCGTTCGGCGGCTCGTATCTCGAGCTCGTGCCGGACGAGCGGCTGCGATACACGGACAAGTTCGACGATCCGAACTTGCCCGGTGAGATGGTGGTGACGGTCGTACTCAAAGGGGTGCTGGTCGGCACCGAGGTGCACATCGAGCAGGCGAATATCCCAGCGGCGATCCCGGTGGAGGCCTGCTACCTCGGCTGGCAGCAGTCGCTGAACCAGCTCGCCGCGCTGATCGAGCCGCATATCCCGGGCTGAACTCCATCTGGCCGGCATCTGGGGCCGAGGTCCGCCCTTGCCAGCGGGCGGCGGACGGCACATGATCGGCTCCAATGTGGCTCGGCCGGACTGCACGACGCGCGACGAGAACGCGTCGAAGGGGGCAATCCGTTGAAGCTGTGGCAGGCGCAACCGTCGCAATGGCCGTGAAGGCCGGGCGAACGGCGGCCTGCCGCGCGCGTTTCCCGTCACGGGAGACGGACCGGGCCGCACTCCGACAGAGCTCCAGAGGATCAGGGCATCGCATGAACATCCGTGTCGACGAGGAGAAGCTGGCGCTGACCAAGTTCGGGGTCGGCCAGAGGGTCGAGCGCCGGGAGGACGAGCGGCTGCTGCGTGGCAAGGGCCAGTACACCGACGACGTCGATCTGCCTGGGCAGGCGCACGCGATCATGGTGCGCAGCCAGGTCGCGCACGGCGTCATCAAGGGCATCGACACGTCTGCGGCGAAGGCAATGCCGGGCGTGCTCGCGGTCTACACGGCCGAGGATCTGGCGGCCTACGGTGGCCTGCCCTGCCGGCCGCCGATGACCAACCGCGACGGCAGCCCGATGAAGAAGCCGCCGCGCCCCGCGCTCGCCGGCGACAAGGTCCGCTTCGTCGGCGATCCCGTAGCCTGCGTCATCGCCGAGACCATCGCTCAGGCCCAGGACGCGGCCGAGGCGGTGATCCTCGACATCGAGCAGCTTCCCGCCGTGATCGACGTGCGCGAGGCGGCCAAGCCCGGCGCACCGCTGGTCTACGACGACATCCCCGGCAACCTCTCGCTCGACTACCATTATGGCGACGCCGACAAGGTGGCCGAGGCCTTCGCCAAGGCCGCCCACGTCACCACCCGGCGGATCATCGACAACCGCGTCGTCGTCAACGCCATGGAGCCGCGCGCGGCCGTGGCGGCGTTCGACGAGGCCAGCGGCCGTTTCACGCTTTATGCCCACACTCAGGGCGTGATGGGATCGCGCGGCGCCATCGCCGAGATCCTGAAGTTGAAGCCGGAGCAGGTCCGCTTCGTCGCGGTCAACGTCGGCGGCTCGT
The DNA here is from genome assembly GCA_945889015.1 of Devosia equisanguinis. GTDB lineage: Bacteria > Pseudomonadota > Alphaproteobacteria > Rhizobiales > Hyphomicrobiaceae > CAMDBL01. Next base: position 20,548 of record CAMDBL010000038.1, on the reverse strand, counting down.
TCGGCCTGAAGGCCGGTCCGTTCCCGGAGTATGTCTGCGCGCTGCACGGTGCGCGCGAGCTGAAGCGGCCGGTGAAGTGGAACGACACGCGCTCGGAATCCTTCCTGTCCGACCATCACGGCCGCGCGCAGGATTTCGACTGCTCGCTGGCTCTCGACAAGGACGGCAAGATCCTGGCGCTGAGGCTCGACGGCTACGGTGACTACGGCGCCTACCTGTCGATGATGCAGCCTCTGTTCTCGACGCTCAACATCGTCAAACACACCGCCAGTGTCTACACCACGCCGCTGATCGAGGTGCATTCGCGCGGCATGCTGACGAATACCGTCCCGATCACCGCCTATCGCGGCGCGGGCCGGCCCGAGGGCAACTACTTCATGGAGCGGCTGATCGAGGAGGCCGCCGGCGAGATGGGCATCGACTCGGTCGAGCTGCGCCGCCGCAACCACATCCAGCCCTCGCAGCTGCCGTACACGGCGGCCTCGGCCAGCGTCTATGACAGCGGCAATTTCCCCGCCATCCTCGACAAGGCGCTCGAGGTCTCCGACTGGGCGGGCTACCCCGCACGCAAGGCCGACAGCGAGGCGCGCGGCATGATCCGCGGTCGCGGGCTCGGTCAGTTCCTGGAGATGACCGCGGCGACGCCGGGCGAATACGGCGGCATCAAGTTCGAGGCCGGCGGCGTCGTGATCTCGACGGGCACGCACGATCACGGCCAGGGGCACTGGTCGTCGTTCGCGCAGGTCGTGTCCGAGCAGCTCGGTATCCCGTTCCAGGCGATCCGGCTGATGCAGGCCGACAGCGACCAGCTCAAGACGGGTGCCGGCACCGGTGGCTCGAAGTCGATGGTGGCGAGCGGTTTCGCGCTGATCGAGACCGGCAAGCGAGTCATCGACAAGGGACGCGAAGCGGCGTCGCACCTGCTCGAGGCGAGCCCGGCCGACATCACCTTCGAGGCGGGTCGCTTCACCATCGCGGGGACCGACAAGTCCATCACGCTGATGGACGTCGCACGCCGGCTGGCGACGGCCGAGAGGCTGCCAGAGGGTTGCCCCACCTCGCTCGACACCGACCACGTGAACGAGATGTCGCCGGCGACCTATCCCAACGGCTGCCACGTCTGCGAGGTCGAGATCGACCCGGGGACCGGCGTCGTCGAGATCGCCAAATACTCGATGGTCGGCGATTTCGGCACGATGGTGAATCCGATGCTGGTCGAGGGTCAGTTGCACGGCGGCGTCGTGCAGGCGATCGGCCAGTGCCTGTTCGAGGACGCGGTCTATGACGAGGCCGGCCAGCTCGTCACCGGCTCGTTCATGGACTACGCCATGCCGCGCGCGGTCGATGTGCCCTCGTTCGACACGATCGTCAGCCTGCCGGACAAGTGCAAGACCAACCCGCTCGGAGCCAAAGGCTGCGGCGAGGCGGGCTGTGCCGGCGCGATGACATCGGTGATGAACGCCATCGTCGATGCGCTGCGCCCCTACGGCATCAACCACATCGACATGCCCGCCACGCCCGAGAAGGTCTGGCGGATCGTGAACGGGGGTGAAGTCGTTGGGTTAGCGCGAAGCGCGTAACCCAACATGGTGCGAGAGATGCAGCCGGAATTGTTGGGTTACGGCCTGTCGGCCTAACCCAACCTACGGCGCCTCCGGGGGGAGAAGATGGAAACCTGGTTCGTGAAGTCGGTGATCGCGACGCTGTCGGTGACGCCGACATTCATCGCCATCCCTTTCTTCAAGGCGCGAGGCATCGATCCGCTGATCTTCCTCGTCTGGTACTTCCTGGGCTCGGCGGCGGGCGTCGCCGCGTTCACGGCCGCGGGAGGAAAGACCGAGACGCTGCTTCCCGATATCGGGCCGCTGCTGGCGATCTTCGCCATCGGTCTCGTCTGCGGCTCGATGGCGAACGGCAACCTGTTCCAGGCGGTCGGCATCGCGCCTAATCCCGGCCTGCCGCCGGTGATCTACGCCACCGCGAGCATGATCGTCTTCCTGCTGTCGATCATCCTGTTCCGGTATTTCCCGGACCTTTTCAAGCCGGTCAGCGCCGAGCCGCTCCGCCTAGCTGGGATCGTCATCACGCTGTTCGGGCTGTATTTGCTGTCGGGCGGCAGGTTGGGCCTCGACTCCAGAGGGGGGTGAGGTCGCGGCCGATATTCGCCGGTGGGCGCGCAGACGGGGAGCGGTGGGACGCGGAATCGGGCAGTACTTTTCACGCGACCGGAGCGCCCCTCCGTAAAAGCCCTTATCCCTGCGTAAGCAACGAACTAGGCCGTAGTCCGCTTGACAGAGCAGCAGCCTCGGTCAATGTGCTCACAAGCGCTCGCGTTCGGCAGCCGCCGGGACGAGTGCATCTATGATTTTCGCAATATCGAAGGCGGCAACGAGGAAACGTTCGTCCATGGCTGACGTCACCGCAACGGTGCCGGCATCGACGAGGGCACAGCCGGGTTGGCTCACTGTAGTCGCCCGCAATCTGTTCCCGTTCGTCGTCGTGCTCGGCTTGTGGGAAATCACCGCGCACCTCGGGGTGTTCCCCCGGCGCCTGTTCCCGCCACTCGAGGACATCGTCTCGGCGTTCGTGCGCCTGATGGCCGAGGGCATCCTGCCGATGCATGCGGCGGAGACGATGTTACGGCTACTCGGCGGCTTTGCGCTCGCCGCCGTGGTCGGCGTCACGATCGGGCTGCTGATGGGCCGCTTCCGGTTCGCCGAGGACACCATGCTGCCGATCGTGGCGGCGTTGGCGCCGATTCCGGGCCTCGCCTATGCGCCACTGTTCATGATGTGGTTCGGCATCTCGAGCTGGACCGTCATCTTGATGGTCGCGTTCGTCTCCTCGTTCTCGATCATCTTCAACACCTGGACCGGCGTGAAGGCGGTCAAGGAGATCTGGATTCGATCCGCGCAATCGATGGGCGCGGGCGACATCAGCATGTTCCGCAAGGTGATCCTGCCGGGCTCGCTGCCCTATATCATGACCGGTCTCCGGCTCGGCATGGCGCAGGCGTGGCGCGCGCTGGTCGGCCTCGAGATGATCGCTGCCGTGCAATGGGGGCTGGGCTGGATGATCTTCGGTGCGCGGGAGTTCCTCAACACCGACGTGATGATGGCCGGCGTGTTCGTCATCGCCATCTTCGGCCTGATCATAGAGAAATTCGTGTTCCAGAAGCTCGAGGACTACACGGTCGTGCGCTGGGGAATGATGAAGTCATGAACGACATTGCCTCGCCCTGGCGCTCGCCGCGCCGTGCCGTCACGACCGTGTTGCTGCTGCTCGCCATCTATGAGGGCTTTGCCCGGAGCGGTAAATTCGCGCCCGCGCTGATGCCATCGCTGGCTGCGGTCGGCAGTACGCTGTGGGAGATGCTGCTCGACGGCTCCATCCTGCAGCATGCGGCCGCCACGCTCACGCGCGTGCTCATCGGCTTCGTTCTCGCGATCGCCATCGCAATTCCGCTCGGGATCTGGATGGGCCGCTCCGTGCGAGTCGAGCGTTTTTTCCTGCCGCTCGTCACGGCATTCATGCCGATCCCCTCGCTGGCCTGGGTGCCGATCTTCATCCTGTGGTGCGGGATCGGCGACATGGTCGCGATTCTGGTGGTGTTCTATGCAGCACTGTTTCCGCTGATTTTGAACACGTACACGGGCGTACGCTCGGTCAATCCATTGTGGTTGAGGGCGGCGAGCTCGATGGGCGCGCGGGAGAGTTCGATCTTCTGGAAGGTGATCATCCCGGGTGCGTCGGCGTTCATCATCGCGGGCCTGCGGCAGTCGTTCGTGCGCGCCTGGATCGCCGTCATCGGCGCCGAGATGCTGGCTGCTTCCGACTACGGGCTCGGCTGGAAGATCTTCGACGCCAAGGAGTTCCTCAATGCCGACGTCATGCTCGCCTCGGTGACGGTCATCGGCGTCATCGGCTTCGTGTTCGAGCGGCTGGCGTTCGGCTCGATCGAGAAAGCGACCGTCGTGCGCTGGGGCATGGTCAAGATTGCCAAGGGATGAGGTGCGTTCCTGGTGAGATACTGAACGTTTCGACGATGGGCCGAGAATAAGGGAAAGACGCTGAGAAATGGGTCATATCGAGTGCAAGGACATCTCGCTGGTCTATGAGACGCCCGCCGGTTCGGTGCAGGCGGTCAAGGGCGTCAGCCTCGACATCCAGGAATCGGAATTCCTGTGCCTGGTTGGGCCGTCCGGCTGCGGCAAATCCACGATGCTCAACATCGTCGCCGGGTTCCTGACGCCGACCGAGGGCTCGATGCAGATCGGTGGCAAGGCGGTCAACGGCTCGGGCACCGATCGCGGCATCGTGTTCCAGGACTTTGCCCAGTTGTTCCCTTGGCGCACGGCCCTCGGCAACGTGTCGTTCGGCCTCGAGATGAAGGGCATCGGCAAGGTCGAGCGCGAGAAGATCGCGCGTGAGCAGCTCCGCCTCGTCAAGCTCGAGAAGTTCGTCAACTCCTATCCGCATCACCTTTCAGGCGGCATGCAGCAGCGGGTCGCCATCGCGCGCGCGCTCGCCTACAACCCGTCCGTCCTGCTGATGGACGAGCCGTTCGCAGCTCTCGACGCGATGACGCGCGACGATATGCAGAAGCTGCTCGCCGAGGTGTGGTCTGAAACCAAGAAGACGGTGATCTACGTCACCCACAATGTCGCCGAGGCGGTGTTCCTGGCCGATCGGGTGATCGTGATGAGCCCGCACCCCGGGCGCATCAGTCACGAGGTCAAGATCACCCTGCCCCGGCCGCGCGACCCGTTGAGCGTCGAGTTTTTGGAAACTCAGAAGCATCTAGTGGGCCTCATCGGCCACTGATCGGACGTAAGTCCGCCATCGTCAAACCAAGACCCGGCCTCAGAGTGCCGGGCCAACAAGGGAGGTTAAGACATGACCAATATCCTCAAGCCCGATCGCCGCAACCTGATGATCGGCGCGGGTGCCGGCCTGATGATGGCGAGCTTCGGCCAGCCGTCGTCGGCGCAGGCCAAGTTCAAGCTGAAGCAGGGCTACCAGACCAACATCTGGGGCATGCCGACCTACTACATGGTGCAGTCCGGCATCCTCAAGAAGCACGGCTTCGAGGTCGAGGAGTTCCAAGTTCCCTCCGGCAACATCACCATGCAGCAGATGGTGGCGCGCCAGGTCGACATGGGCACTTATGCCGGGCCGTCGCTGATGATCGGTCACGAGAAGGGCGGACTCGTGGGCATTGCGCTGATCGAGTACGTCGGCAAGACCAACCATCTGATCGCGCGCAAGGATCTGAAGATCACCAAGCCTGACCAGCTGAAGGGTATGAAGATTGCCAATCAGACCGGCTCGTCTGTCGGCAACATCTTTGTCAACGACGCAGCGCCCAAGAACGGTCTCCCGAAGGGGAGCTATCAGGAAATTCGCATGAACGTGAACGACATGGTCGCGGCAATGGCCGCCAAGACCGTGGACGCGATCGTTTCGGTGGAGCCCTATAGCGCGATCGCCGAGACCGAAGGGATCGGCAACATCTTGCTGAACTTCTCCGACTTCGACCGGCTGCCCGTCTTTATGGCTGCGACGCCCGACTACATCGATAAGAACGGCGAGGCGCTCGTTGCCTATCTGAAGGCCTGGGTGGAGAGCGGCAAGGAGATGAAGGCCAATCCCGACAAGGTGGCCGACGCCGTGCACAAGTTCTACACCTCCAAGGGCTATACGATGTCGGCCGCCACGATGAAGAAGGCGATGGGCGGCGTCGAGGTGGACGTGAGCTTCCCCGCAGACAAGCTCATCCCCTATATGACGCGCCACGCCGAGATCATGGTCACGGCAAAGCAACTCAAGGCTGTGCCGGACTTCAAGAAGGTCTTCCGGACCGAGTTCTACGACAAGGCCGCCAAGGCCTGATCTTCGATCAGGCATACGTCGCTTGACCTGGAGGCCGCGGGCTTGCTCGCGGCCTTTCCATGTGACCGGGACAAAGGCGCATCACGTCGCATGCGGGAGGCGCGGCTTGGATCTTCCCCGGGCGCACCGGTCATGTTTATCTACGGCGCGGAAACGCCTACCCTCCGAGGGAAAACAATTAATGCACCAGATCGCGCCCTACGTTCCCAAGGAGGTCTATCTCGGCTTCCTCGGCAGGACGATCGAGATCCACTGGGATTTTCACGCATACCTGATGGTATTCGTGTGGATCTTCATGGTTCCGCTCTGCATCCTCGCCATCCGCTTCGGCAAGCCGCGCCCGACCGCCACCGGCCTGCATCGCAAGGTCGCCTGGTATAACCCGGAGTGGTGGTGGTTCACGGTCCACAAGTATGGGCTCGCCCTCGCCATGACGCTGTCGTTCGCTGGCGGCGTCGTCGCGGTGACCGTGAGCAAGGGCTTCAGCGGCACGGTGCATTCGGTGTTCGGCATCCTGGCGGTGACGCTCGGCGTCATCCAGGTGCTGGCGGGTGCTGTGCGCGGCAAGCATGGCGGCAAGAACTACTACACTGCCAAGCCGGACGACCCCGCAACCTGGTTTGGTGATCACTACAACATGACCACGCGCCGGCGCATCTTCGAGGCCTACCACAAGAACGCCGGCTACATCGCCGGCTGGTGCGCGTTGGGTGCGGTCGGCACCGGCCTGATGCAATATCCGATGCCCTGGATGCTGGGAATCATCCTGTTTCTGCTCGCCGTGGTCGCCATTACGGCGATCGTCTGCGACTACATCGGCATCCGCTACGACGGCTACCGTGCGGCCCACGGCGTCGATCCGGAGGCGCCGTTCAACAAGGAGCGCGCCGAGATCGAAGGGCGCTGACGCCATCCATCGCTACCTGCTCCCTGGGGCAGGCACCCTGTCCGGCCGACGGTCAGGAGCTACAGCCGCAGGGCGATGGCGAGGGCGCATCGACCGGGGCCGTTTCCGCGTCTGCCTCGAGGTATCGCACGAAACGGTTGTAGGCCTCGACGAAGGGAGCGTCGGTGCTCTCTTCCATGCGGACGATGACGCCGGCCTGCTCCCACCCCTTGAAGCGAAGCTTGACGACCAGCGGCTCTTGAGTCGCCCTGTGGACGTAGCAGATGTGCACGAGCGAGCGGCAGGTGTCGGGGCCGTGGTCCATCGCCTCGATGTCGAAGCCGGCGATCTCGAATGTCTCCATCATGTGGGTCAGCCGCCAGCGCAGGTCATCCTTGCCGACCGCGCTCGACGCGTAGGGCACGCCGATCCCGTCGATGTTCACGGTCCATTCGATGTCGTCGGCAAACCGGGACATGAAGGCTGTGAAGTCACCCGAGACCCAGTCGCGGTGCGCCTGCTCGAAAAGACACGCGTTCGGGTGGCCACACGCCATCGGGCAATTCTCCGACCATCGTTCAGAATACGCCACTGTTTGGACTGGCGCCGGACGATCTGCAAGCCTGAAATTCAGCCAGTGGCGCTTTATCGTCGGGGTCACCAATGTGATGTGAGATCGTGCGTGATGATCGCGACGCTGCGTCTTCCCATCGCCCATTGCATCCCTTGGTCAATCGGGCAATCTCTGCTAGCTGCAGCCGCAACGAGGCACCGGTCACAACCGGATGGAGGAGACGACGACCATGGCCAGCCAGGATCTGCCGAAGCCCGACTACGTCCGCAACATGAAGCTGATCGGGCACTCCGACCAGGGCGGCCGGCCAGATGGCGTGCAGCTGATGGTCAACAAGGGCCACGCCTTCGTCGGCCACATGTTCTCGAACGGCTTCTCGGTGATCGACGTGCGCGATCCGACCAAGCCCAAGCCCGTCGCCTACCTTCCCTCGGCGCCGAACACCTGGAACCTGCACCTGCAGACGCACGAAGATCTGCTGCTCGTCATCAACGCCAAGAACATGTTCGCGGCGGCTGAGTTCCAGGACGAGAAGCAGTATTACTCGGGCCAGATCGGCAAGAAAGTCGGCACCGCCGACGTCGAGACGGCACGTGCCCGTGACTGGACCGCCGGCATGGCCGTGTACGACATCAAGAACCCTGCCGCGCCGAGGCAGATAGGATTCATGCCCATCGAGGGCGGCGGCATCCACCGCATCTGGTACACCGGCGGGCGCTGGGCCTACGTCTCGGCCCTGCTCGACGGCTACACCGACTACATCTTCATGACCGTCGACATGGCCGATCCGACCAAGCCCAAGGAGGCGGGGCGCTGGTGGATCCCCGGCATGCACACGGCGGGCGGCGAGGAGCAGACCTCGGGCCGCCGCGCGGGCCTGCACCACGCCATCATCAACGGCGACACCGCCTATGCGGCCTGGCGCGACGCCGGCATGGTGGTGCTCGACGTCAAGGACCGCACCAAGCCGTCGCTGATCGCGCACAAGAACTGGTCGCCGCCCTACGGTGGCGGCACACACAACTGCCTGCCGCTGCCCGACCGGCAGCTCCTCGTGGTGCTCGACGAGGCCGTGCTCGACCACGCAGAGGACGGCATCAAGTACACCTGGATCTTCGACAACCGCGAGCCCTCGAACCCGATCAGCATCTCCACCTGCCCGACGCCGCAGGAGGCGGATTATGTCGCCAAGGGCGGGCACTTCGGGCCCCACAACATCCACGAGAACCGGCCGGACGGGATGGTGAGTTCCGACACGATCTTCACGACCTATCAGAACGCGGGCGTGCGCGTGTTCGACATCCGCGACGCCTATCGCCCCGAGGAGGTCGCGGCCTTCGTGCCGCCCGCGCCGGTGACGATGGCCGACACGCGCCCGAACCGCGCCAAGGTGATCCAGACCTGCGACATCTGGGTGTCGAAGGACGGCATCTGCTACACCACCGACTTCAACGGCGGCATGTATATCCTGGAATACAAGGGGTAGGAGCGCGGGTAGCTTTTCATTCCGCTTCGTCATTCCGGAAGCGTGAGGCTGCAGGCCGAGCGCTATCCGGAACCCAGTGCAAAGAGGGCGCAAAGCGCGCAAAATAATGAGTGGTGCGCACACTCTCACGCTGGGTTCCGGGCCTCCTCGCGCTCTGCGCTCGTTCGCCCGGAATGAGGTGCGGTCATTTCAGGGAGCTGCGGCCCTCACCCGCTCCTCGGAAAATGCCGGCGGTAAAGCGCGATCGAGGCGGGCAGGATCACGAGCTGCCCGATCAGCGAAGCGAACAGGCAGACGCCCGCGAGCCGCCCGAACAGGCGCAGCGACGGCAGGTGCGAGAGCATCGTCACGCCCAGCCCGAGCGCCAGCACGATCGTCGTCAGCACCACCGCCGGGCCGATGTGGTGCGCGGTCCGCTGTAGCGCGAGCAGCGCCGTGCCAGGGCCGCCGCCGATCTTGTCCTCCTCGAGCCGGAAGCGGTTGAGGAAGTGGACGGTCGAATCGATCGCCAGCGAGAACGCGACGGTGATGGCGATGATCGAGGCGAACTGCAGCCCTTCGCCGGTGATCCACAGCAGCGCGCCGGTGGCGAAGATCGGGAACAGCGAGGGCAAGACGCTGGTCACGCCCGGCAGCACCGAGCGCAGCGCGATGGCGAGGAAGACGAACACGACGAAGATGTCGCCGACGAGCCCGAAGTTCATCTCGCCGATCAGCTTGGCCGAGTTGCGCGCCGCGATCGCGGGCAGGCCCGTGACGGAGATCTCGAAACCCGGATGGGCCAGCCGCACCGGCTCCAGCGCCTTGTCCAGCGTCTCGACCACCGGCAGGATCTCGCTCGCGTCGACGTCGGGCAGGCGGCCCGTGACCAGCACCGCGTTCTGCTCCTTGGCGATGAAGCGCTGCACCAGATGCGTCGGCAGCAGGCCGACGTATTTCTGGAGCGTCCCCGTGCTGGGATCGCCCGCCTCCGTCAGCCACCGCCTGAGGCTCTCCAGCGACCAGACGTTGCCGAGCCCGGCCTTCTCCTCCATCACCTTGTGCGCCTCGGCGATCACCTTCAGCGTGACGGGATCATAGAGGGGGCGGGCGTCCTTCCATTGGATCATGATGTGGAGCGGATTGGCGCCGGTCAGCTTCTGGTCGAGACGCGCGGTTCCAGCCAGCGCCTGCTCCTTGTCCGGCACCTGGTCGGCGAGCCGATAGTGCGGCTGGAGGTTGGCGTAGGCGAGACCGGTCAGCAGCGTCGCCAGCGCCCCGGCGACGACATACCGGAGCGGGCGGGCGGCGACATGACCGATGATGGCCTCGGTCACCCGGTGCAGAATGCCGATGCCGCCCTCCTCTTTCTCCTCGCGCAGCGCGGTGGCGGGCTCGCGTTTGACCAGGATCGCGGCGAGCGTCGGCACCACGATGGCGACGGCGAGATAGGAGATCGCGACCGCCATCAGGGCGGCGAGGCCGAAGGTGCGGATCAGTGCGGAGTCCGCCCAGGCGAACGAGACGATGGCGAGCGCCTGGATGGTCGCGGTCAGCAGGCAGGCCGGCGCCACGTCGAGCACCGCGTTGCGCGCGGCCTGGATGCGGTCCATTCCCGTCAGGATGTCGCGGCGGATCGCGAACACCAAATGCATGCTGTCGGAAAAGCCCGACACCAGGATCAGCGGCGTGATGACGTTGATGAACAGGTTGAGGCGGAAATCCATCGCGCCGATGACGCCCAGCGTCCACAAGATGGCCATGCTGGGTCCCATGACCGCGATCAGGGTCAGCGAGATCCGCCGGAAGAAGGCATAGGCGATGAGCAAGCCGACGGCGAAGCCGAGGCCGTTGTAGACCAGCCGGTCGCGCTCGACCGCGTTGCGGATCTCGAGCTGCATGACCGGTGCGCCGGTGAGCTTGACGGCGAGACCCGAGCCCTTCAGCGCCTTTTCGGCAGTGTCCTTGAGGCCTTCCACGATCTTGCGCAGGCCCTCCTCCTCGACCACCTTGCGGTCGAGCGAGATGACCACCATCGCCAAGGTGCCGTCGTTGGACAGGAACTTGCCGTTGACGATCTCGTTCTTGCGCAGCGTGTCGATCACGCGGTCGTAGTCGGCGCCTTCCGGCAGGTCGTCGGGGACGATCGGCGCGGCATAGCCCTTGGCGTCCGGCTGGGAGCGGGCGGAGAGCATCGAGACGAGGCCGTTGACGCCGTCGGCGAGCTGCAGGTCGACGACTGTTCGCGAGAACGTCTCGAGCGGGGCTCGCTTCAGCAGGTCGGGGCCCTCCACCACCACCAGCACGTCGTACTCGCTCGACGGGAATCGCCGGTCGATGTCCTCGTACTGGCGGAATTCCTTGGTGTTGGTGCGGAACAGCTCCGACAGCGAATCGTCGACCTTGAGCCGCGCCAAGCCCGCGCCCGCCAGCAGCGACAGCAGGAGAATCAGGGCCAGCGACAGGTATGGATTGCGCAACGCGACGAGGCCGAGCTTGTCCAGCCCGAACGTAAAAAGGTAGCTGCGGCGCGGCTCTTCGTTGCTGGCCATGGCTTCCCCGATCGCGCCTGAAGACGATGTGCGGCTCCGACAAGCCCGGATGGCGCACCCCGGCTGCGTTCGGCGTCGTGTCCCCACCGCGAGCCTGCGCGGGACGTCCGCGACTGGGCGATGCAGGTGCGACTCGACGCAGCGTTCTAGCATTCCAACGCCTGTCCGCGAACCTGCAGTTCAGCGGCCGAACCCCGCACCGGCCGCCGCACCCCGGCGGCCAGCCCTGCGCATGGCGCATTCCAGGCGAGATGCGAGGCGCCATTGTTCTGCAAAGAGCTTGCGGCGGCAGAGGGACGGGCTCATGTCTGGCACGCTGAACAGCCCGATTCCGGGCGAACCGGCGCTGCGCCATCCTGCTCGAGAGGAACTGGCCGGAGGGCCATTGATGTCCCCAACATGAGTCCAGCCCGGCACGTGCTGACGACGGCCATGATCATGGTCTGTCAGAGCTCCCAGGCCCTGGCGCTGGGCGGCATCGCCCTGCTGTTGCCGCTGATTCGCGCCGATCTGGGCTTGAGCTTCGCGCAAGCGGGTATGCTCTCGGCGGCCTCGGGGCTGCTCTATGCCGCGATGCAGATCCCGTCGGGCTATCTCGCCGACCGCTGGGGACCCAAGCGGCTCTACGTCGCGGGCGTCGTCGGCACCAACTTGATGACGTTCAGCTTCGCCTTGATCGACAGCTATCCCTTGTTGCTGGTCAACCAGGCCGTGTCCGGTCTCTGCCGGGCGCTGATCTTCGCGCCGGGGCTGCTGCTGATGCAGGCTCAGTTCGGCGAGCACCGGCGCTCCACCGCCTCGGGCCTTTTCATCGTCGGCGGGGCGTCTTTCAACGTGGTGCTCAACCTGTTCGGACCGCTGCTCGTCGTCCCGCTCGGTTGGCGTGGCCTGCTGATCGCCTCGGCCATCGGCATCCTGGCCTCTGCTGTCGCCTACGGCCTGCTCGGCACCGCGCCGCGCCCGTCCGGGCGGGCACCGTTGAGGCTGTCGGAGCTGCCGGCGCTCGTTCGGCTGCGGCCGCTGCAATGGGCCTGTGCGGTGCAGTTCGTCCGGCACTTCGCGGTCAACGGCTGGAATTTCTGGCTGCCGACCTATCTGATCGCGGAGAAGGGGCTGACGCTGACCGGCGCCGGCGTGCTGGTGGCGCTGAGCACCGCGCTGAGCGTCCCGTCCAATTTCATCGGCGGCTACCTGTCGGACCAGCTCGGCCGGCCGGTCGCGGTGATGGCGCTGTCGTTCGCCATGCTCGCCTGCTGGATCCTGCTGCTGACGCAGGCGGTGAGCCTCGTCGCCATCGTCACGGTGGTGGCTCTGGTCGGTATCTTCATCCAGCTCTCGTTCGGGCCGTCGTTCGCCTATCCCGTCAAGATCATCGGGCCGCGCTCGGCGGGCTTCGTCAGCGGCGTCTCCAACACTTGCGCCAACGTCGGCGGCCTGCTGTCGGCCTATGGGCTCGGCGCGATCAAGGACGCGACCGGAGCCTTCGCCGCCGGCCTCTACGCGATGGGGCTTCTGTGTGTGGTCGGCGTCGGCTTCGCCTTCATGCTCGGGCGCAGTGGCGAGGCGCATCTGGCGGCGGAGGCCGCGCGTCGCGACCCTGCCGTCGCGGCCGGCGGCTGACGCCTGACTGGGTCGTTTATCGGTGCTTTACTTGTCAGGCCACCGGGTTGGCGGTACGGAAGACAGGCGCAAGGCTCTGCCGATCACAGTTCGGCCGCAGCCAAACCCTAAAATCACGCGCGACTGCGGGCAAACGCAGATATCATCGGGAGGTTACGCATGACATCCAAGGTCACGAGACGGCATATCGTGAAGGGCGGTCTCGGCTTCACGGTCGCGACCATGTTCCCAGGCCGAAACGCGTTCGCGCAGGCCGCCGACGAGAACGCGCGCATCGTCGCCGCCGCCGGCAAGGGCGGCGCCAAGCTCAAGGGCATGATCTGGGCGCCCTACTACAATCCGATCCGCCCGGTGCTTGGTGAGCTGAAGACCTCCACCGGGATCGAGGTCGACAGCATTCAGGACATCTCGATCTTCGACATTCCCCAGCGGGCGATGGCCGAGGCAATCTCCAAGTCACCGGAGTTCGACTTCTTCCACATCGACGCCGGCATGATTCCCTCGCTGGTGTCGGCGGGACTGGTCGAGCCGCTCGATCCCTACATGAAGAAGGCCAACTTTACGGTCAACGCCGTCGGCGACTATTCCAAGCTGATGACCTACGGCGGCCAGACCTACGGCATGCCGACCGACGGCAACGTGCACATCCAGTACGTGCGTAAGGATCTGATCGACGATCCCGCCACCAAGAAGAGCTTCGAGGACAAGAACGGCAAGCCGCTCAAGTTTCCCGAGACCTGGGACGAAGAGTTCGCGATCCAGAAGCACCTTCACAATCCCGACAAGCAGATCTGGGGCTCGGGCAGCCTGCGCAACCGTGCCAACGGCGCGACCTGGTTCCTGATGATGCTCTACAGTCACGGCGGCTTCCCGTTCGACAACGACATGAACCCGACGCTCAACAACGAGGCCGGCAAGCGCGCGCTGCAGGTCTATCTGCGCGAGAAGGAGGTCGCTCATCCCGAGAGCGCCGGCTGGGGTACGCCGCAGATGATCCCGCGCATCGCCGGCGGCCTCGTCGCCACCGCGCAGTACTGGGACGGCACTGCCAAGCTGAACGAGAACCCGGAGAAGTCGAAGACCACGGGCAAGTGGTACTACGGCCCGCCTCCGGGCGCCGACGTCGGCGGCAAGCGCATCGTGCGCTCGATTTCCTCCCCGCTCGCCTGCCTGCTCGTCAACAAGTACAGCCCGCGCAAAGAGCAGGCGGCCTATTTCGCCCTGTGGTGCGCCACCTCCAAGGCCAGCACGACCTACGTGTCGGATCGTGTCGATACGTTCCACGACGCCTGGCACAAGGATCACATGACGTCGGCGTCCGTGAAGGCGGCCTACTCCGAGGCCGGGATCAAGGCGATCGAGAAGTCGCTGCAGGTCGCCTCGCCGCCGATCTATCTGACCGGCTACCTCGAGTTCCAGGATCTGCTCGGCAAGAACCTGTCGGAGGCCTACATCGGCCAGCGCAAGGCCGACGATGTGCTCAAGCAGACCGAGGAGGACTGGGCCAAGGTGGTCAAGCGCATCGGCAAGACCAAGCTGAAGAAGGACCTGGAGACCTACAAGTCCGTCATGCCCAAGATCGACAAGCCGGCCTGATCGGATGCGGTGTCGGCCCCTCGCGGCCCGACACCTGCCGTCAACGCGCGACGCATGCCCCTCCCGGTCCGCCGGGAGGGGTTTTTTGTGGGAGCCGGCGCGCGCTATCATGGTGCTCGGCAAGAGAGCTGAGGACGGCATGGCGGCGACGGTGGTGCTCTTAATCGGATCGGCAGTGGGCAGTGTGCTGATCGCGCTGCTCGTGCTCTCGCTCGCCGCACCCGCCTATCGCATCTGGCCGACGCAGGGCGACAAGAGCTGGCAGGGCTATGTCTGGTGGCCGCTGTTTCGCGGGCTCAACCTGCTGTGTTTCGCCGCCGCCGTGCTCGACCGTACGCCGTATCTCGGATCACCTTTTTGGCTGCGTGCGCTGTTCGGGCTGCTGCTGCTCGTATCAATCGGCGTGTTCGTCTACGCGTTCCGCGTGCTCGGCCGCGACAACAGCTATTGCGCGACGGACGGCCTCGTCACGTCCGGGATCTATCAGTGGTCGCGCAATCCGCAGAACGCGATGCTGGTGGTCGTCTACGCCTGCCTCGCGCTCGCCGCGGACAGTTTCTCCGCCTACGTGCTGTGCGCGATGATGATGGCCGTCTACGTGCTGATGGTGCTGTGCGAGGAGCCTTGGCTCGAGCGTCACTACGGCGCGCCCTACCGGCGCTATTGCGCGGAGGTCGGGCGGTTCTTCAATTGGCGCCGGGCTCTTCGTAGGTTGGGCTAGGACCAAGCGCGAGCGCCGGTCCGTAACCCAACATAAAGGTAACCCGACGCAACCGGGACAATGTTGGGTTACGCGCCGGATCCGGGCGTCTTGCTCAGCCGTTGGGCGTGATGACCGACGCTAACCCAACCTACGGCGTTGGCTGCTTATTCTGCCGCCTTCATCGGCGCCGGAACATGTCTCTCGCCCGCCTCCGGCGGGACGCACCCCGTCGCGCAGCAGCGGCCCGGCTGCTTCGACACTTTGCCGCCGGTATCGAGCACGCCGCGATCGAGCAGCCGCTCGACCAGCTCGCGCTTCTCCATCACGGGATAGTTGCGCCAGATCTCGCGCTTCATCGCTTCCGGCGAGCCGCCGCCGTGCAGCGAGATCATCGAGTACCAGCCGCCCTGGTGCGACGCGGTCAGATCTTCCATCAGGCGGGCAACCTCGAGCCGCTGCTCGGCCGGGATGTCGGGCCGCCCGGCGAGCACCGCCGACAGCGAGGCCTGCGTCTCCGGATTGTGGTCCTCGTCCGGCCCCGGCAGCGCCACCACCAGCCCGCCCGAGACGTAGTGCGCGAGCCGGTGCATGTCGTAGATCTTGGTCGCGAGCAGAAGCTTGCCGATGTTGGAGAACACCGCGTCCGGCATGATCGAGCCGGCGGGATCCTTCATGCCGTACACGGACGCCGCAACGCCGCAGGCGAAAAAGCCCTCCGTGATCGTGATCAGCTCGACCATCGCGTCGCGGATGTGGCCGTGCTTGTCGGGATCGAGGCCGTTGGCGTCGATCATCAGCGCGCCGGCCCCGATCAGCAAATCACCGAACCCCGCGCGCGCGGCGATGCAGGAGTGGCGGTGGTGCGTGGCGTAGGACGTAGTCAGGAACCCGCCTTCCTCGACCTCACCCGCGAGGAACACGCGGTCCCAGGGCACGAGCACGTCGTCGAAGACGACGACGCCGGTGGATTGCCCGTACTTGGCCGCAGCCTCGCCCGGCCGACCCGCGGGTCGTGCCACGATGGTGATGCCCTCCGCGTCGATCGGCACCGCGCAGCAGACCGCGAATGCTTCCTCGCCGGCCACCATCGTGCGGCAGGGCATGACCAGGAACTCGTGCATGTACGGCGCGCCGGTGACGATCGCCTTGGTGCCGCGGATGACGATGCCGTCCTTGCGGCGCTCGGCGATGTGCACGTAGACGTCGGGATTGGACTGGTGCGCGGGGCGCTTGGAGCGGTCGCCCTTGGCATCGGTCATGGCGACGCCGAGTGTCAGATCCTCGTCCTGCACCCTGTGCAGGTAGGCGAGGAAGCGCTGATGATAGTCGGTGCCGTGGACGGCGTCGGTGCGCCGCGTCGCCTGGAACAGTCCGTTCAGCGCATCGTGGCTGAGATAGCGCTGGGCGCAGCCGGATTCGCGGCACACCAGCCGAATCGCCTCCAGCTTATAAAGCAGGTCCTGACTGGTCTCGTCGATGTGGAGCATGCGGTTGACGGTCTTGCCCGACGTGCTTTGCCGCGCCGTCATCAGCGTCGCGTGCTCGTCGCGCAGCGCGAAATCGTAGGTGATGCCGACCGCATTGATCCCCGGCGCGAGGCGCGGATCGGCCGAGACTTTCTCGACCAGCCCGCCGTTGATGAACACGCGGGGCTTGTAGCGATCGAGGCTCTCGCGATACGCGGCGGCGGACATCAGCATGGCGGCGGCTCCGGTGGCGGTGTCGGAGAGTTGTACTGGGGTTGAACCGCTGCGGCCAGCACTGCGGAATCCCACTCCCTATCGCGGGGAGGGGCTAGGGGGAGGCGTGTCGTCGCCATTTTCAGCATTCCAGCGCCTGATCCTTGGGCACAAGGTGAGATTGTTGCCGGCCGGCCAGCCTTCCTGCGACGGCGTTCGCATAGCCGCTTTCGTTACGGAAATGTCGTGAGAATCGCGTAGCTTAATTGGCGTGGGGAGAGCCATGGCTTTCTCGCGCCGCGGCGGGCCGTTGTACCGCCGCGACGGTCGCAAAGTTGCGTTGGAGTGTGCGCGTCGCAATGAAGGGGCACATGCCCTGTGTCGACTCTGACCGAGATCTGTCGGATCGGCCCCACGGCCCTTCGGATGCATGGCGGCACCCAGGACAGGGTCGCCCGGGAAAGCATTCATAGGTCCGCGCGACGCGCAATCGAGATCCTGTCCGGGACCGCCTCGCCATATCTCCAGCACGAGCCCGAGCCTGAACGCAGGACGCATCCAACGATGCGGCCCGGCGAGCACGCGCGTGCCGGGGTAAACGCTTCACGCGGTGGCGCGGCCCTTCAACCTAGATGGAGTGGCCCATGCATAAGCCCCGACATCCACGGTCTGTCCCAAGTACCGTCCGGCGCGCCGGCCAACGGCTGAGCGCCGACCGGCGCCTGGCGCGCCGCCTCGGTGTCACGCAGAGTCAGATGGTGCTGCTGCTCTGGCGCCTCCAACCCGCCCACCCTCCAAGAGGGTGATTGTCCCGCAGCGCCGGCGGGTGTGCGATCCCGCGCCGGCGACGCCTCTACAACAAGGGCCGGCCCCCGATGGGACCGGCCCTTTCCCGTCAGCAGGCGGCACGACTCACCTGATCGGCGAGAAAGACGCCGGCAGCATGATCTTGGTCTCCTGCGTGATGATCGGGGAAGGCCCGGCCGGCGGCCAGATGCCTTCCTTCTGCGCCTTGGCGCGGATCTGGCCCCGATGCTCCAGGCTGTTGTAGGCCCAGATGTGCACCCACTGGTTGAGCGCGCCATGGTCGGAGGTGAAGACACCGATCAACGGCGACAGCTTGAGACGGCCCGCGAGATTCTCCTCCCAGCGCTTCGACATTTCGGCCATGCCGCCATACTGCATGATGTAGGTGCGCATTTCGAAGATCGGGCCGTGATTCGAGGGCTCGAGCGGCGGCGAGAACGGCAGCGGCACGAAGATCTCGGAGCGCATGTCGTGAATGTATTCGCCAACCTTCGGCGGCCAAACGCCGGCCTTGGCGGCCTCGGTGCGGATCTTGTCGCGGGCGCCGGCGTTCTCGTAGCCCCAGACGTGGGTGACCTGGTTGAGCGGCCCGATCTCGGTCTGCCAGCAGGCCGCGAGCTTGGAAAATTTCTGGCGGCCCTCGAGCTTCTCCTCGAACGCCTTCATGAACGCCGGCATGGTGCGCGGCTTCAGCGTGTAGGTGCGGAATTCATAGATCATCGTTGGGCTCTCCCTGACTTTTGGTGAGCCCATTCTAGCGAAGCGGCTGGCGTTGTCAGTCCGCGTTTTGCGTTGGCAGGGATGCGGCGAGGCACGGTTGAGCCGCCTCCATGGCGGGCAACTTCAGGGCTCCCTTACTGGCCGGCGACAAAAAACGGGAGCCCGCGAAGGCTCCCGTCGAGTTGGGTCGGCTAACTGTGGACGGCGGGGCGTCAGGCGGCGACGGTGCTCTCGTCGCCGGGATCGCGCAGCACGTAGCCGCGGCCCCAGACCGTCTCGATGTAGTGGTGGCCGCCGGTGGCCGGCTGCAGCTTCTTGCGCAGCTTGCAGATGAAGACGTCGATGATCTTCAGCTCGGGCTCGTCCATGCCGCCATAGAGATGGTTGAGGAACATCTCCTTGGTGAGCGTGGTGCCCTTGCGGAGCGAAAGCAACTCCAGCATCTGGTATTCCTTGCCCGTCAGGTGCACGCGCTGGCCCTCGACCTCGACGGTCTTGGTATCCAGGTTCACCTTCAGCGCGCCGGTCTCGATCACCGACTGGGCATGGCCCTTGGAGCGGCGGACGATGGCGTGGATGCGGGCGACGAGTTCGTCCTTGTGGAACGGCTTCGTCATGTAGTCGTCGGCGCCGAAGCCGAGGCCGCGCACCTTGTCCTCGATCTGGGCGTGGCCCGAGAGAATGAGGATCGGTGTCGACACCTTGGAGACGCGCAGCGTCTTCAGGACCTCGTATCCGCTCATGTCGGGAAGGCCGAGATCGAGCAGGATGATGTCGTAGTCGTACAGCTTGCCGAGGTCGACGCCCTCCTCGCCAAGATCGGTGGTGTAAACGTTGAAGCCCTCGGACTGCAGCATCAACTCGATGCTCTGAGCCGTCACGCTGTCGTCCTCAATCAGAAGCACCCGCATCGTCGTTCCTCGCTTCCCGAGCCCGTCCCCGTGGCTCGCCGCCCGCCATGTAAAGTGAACGCGCAACCACGGATCGGATAAATCCTCACCAGGAAGTTACGCGGCAGAGGTTAACAAACCCTAATTTTCTCTTGCGCCTCTCGGAGAACTTCTTATCGGCTGAACAGCCCTAACATCACAGGGCTCAGGCGATAACGCAACGCTCCGCACCAACGCCATGATAACATGACGCTTTTCCATTACATGACAAGCGAAAGCTGCTTGCGGACCGGCGCATGCCGACCTGCTGTTGAGCCTCTCAAGCCTGTCTAATCGGATTTGAAACCCCACCCAACCGCAGGGACCAGCCGTTGCCGATTGTACCAAAACAGCAGTGCCGCGAGCGGCCTTCTGTCCCAATCCCTGCCGGCATTCCGACCCGTCCGTGCAGCCCCCGAATCATCAATAACAGAATTCGCGTTGCCACCCTAGCGCTCCACGGCTTTTTTTGGGCAGGGCGCGGCATCCCAGATGCGTAGGCGGACGAATATGCGGGTTGGGGTATGATATAGTGATTTTACTGTGACTTAATGGCTGTATACTAAACTGGTGAATGAAGGGCCCGTCGGAGCATATTGGTTTCCCGTCGTGTATGGGAATCTGTGCGTCGAGAGGGCTCCGCAGGGCAGCCAGTTCGCGACTTGGCACGGTTCTTGTGTTGTGAGCCACGCGAAAGTTCGAATGTGTAAGGGGTATCGGACGATGAAGTCTCGCGAGACCGTGTTCAAGCTCAAACGTTTCGAGGCGGACGAGAAGGTGCGCAAGGTCGCTGGGATGGAGCAGATGATCCGCGACTTCGAGTCGATGGTTGGTGATCTCGACCGGCAGATCCAGGCTGGGGAGGATCGCACGGGCGTGCGTGATCCCATGCATTTCGCCTACTCGACGTTCGCCAAGGCGGCGTCCGTGCGTCGCGGCAACCTGCGCCAGTCAATCGACAACCTGCGCCTGCAACTCGAGGGTGCCGTGCGCGAGCGGGACGAGGTCCTGGCCGGTCTCACCCGCAACGAGGACGTGGAGCCGCGCGAGATGATGCGGCCACGCCGTCGCGCCGAGCGCGAGTCCAAGGCTGAGATGCGCTGATCCGGCCCCGCGGGCGCCATC
>CAMDBL010000037.1 GCA_945889015.1 Devosia equisanguinis | reverse complement strand
ATCGAGACCCAGCTCCTGCATCGAATAGAGGATGCGGCGATGCACGGGCTTCAAGCCGTCACGCACGTCTGGCAGGGCACGCGAGACGATCACGCTCATCGCGTAGTCGAGATACGACCGCTTCATCTCGTCGGTGATCGAGATGGGACGGATGTCGCTCGGTCCCCGCCCCTCGGGCGCATCCTCGGGCGGCTTCTTGTCGTCGTTGTCGGCCATGGGGTCTCTTCGATCGGGCAGGACGCCCGGTTGCTCACGATGCGGCAGGCACAGCTGTTTCGGCCCGCTCCCTGGGAAGCGCGCCACCGTTGCCGCTGATTTGGCCTCACCTTATCCCAGCCCCGGGGTAGGCACAACGCGTCCAGGCGCGCGCGACCGGGTTGTCAACTGATTTACTGGGGATTTGCTTGGGATCGGCCGGAAATTCGCGAGCGAGGGCAAGAGGTTGGCGGCTAGCTTCCGCGACCGGGCAAGCGCGGATCGAACGGCATGTGCCACTGAGGGGTCACGCTGGCCGCACTCCGAGCCGGCGCTGTGATCGCCTAGCGGACGCGCTTCGCCGGTCCGACGGAAAGTGTTAGGAAACCTCATCCCTCGCGCTCCCCCCCGGCCACGGCGACAAGAGCGGGGGTGGGACGACCTCGTAACCCGGATCTCTTGGTGTGATGCTCCACCGCGCCTTGTTACTAGCCAGCTTCCTGCTTCTCGCGGCATGGCCTGCGACAGGGCAAGCCTGCGACAAGCCTGAAACGTCGTTCAGCCTGGCATGGAGGACGCTGCTGACCTGCGAGCATCCCCTGTGTGGAACCGGACTTCGGTTGACCCAGCCCACCGTCGTTTCGCGCTGCGAACTGGCACACGAGGTGGAAGCAGGTATCGAGCGCATTTTGCGCGGCGGCGGCATCGCGGTCATCGGCGAGGTGCACGACAACGCGGCGCACCATCGGCTGCGATCCGATCTCCTGACTGCGCTCCAGCCCGCGAAAGCGCTTCGCCCCGCGGTCGTTTTCGAGCACATCCGCGTCGACCAGCAACCGGCGCTCGAGCAGTTTCGAGTAATGGACAAGCCCGGCACCGCCGCCGATCTCCTGCGCCTGCTCGAATGGGAAAGGTCGGGCTGGCCGGATCAGCAGGTGTTCGAGCCGCTGTTTGCTGCAGCCCTTGCCGCCAAATTGCCGATCCTCCCCGGTGACCCGGTAAAGGGCAAAGTGCGCGACGTGGCGCGCAAAGGGCTCGACACGATCGCGCCGCAGGACCGCGCGCGGCTCCGGCTCGACATTCCCCTGCCGGCCCCACTCGCAGCCGAGCTCGACAAGGAGCTGAAGGACAACCACTGCGGCATGCTACCCGACAGCGCCCTCCCCGGCCTGGCGCGCGCCCAGCACTTCCGCGACGCACACCTCGCCGATGCGCTCATCGAGGCCACCGGCGCACACGGGTCGGCGATCCTGATCGCAGGCAACGGCCACATCCGAGCCGACCGCGGCGTGCCCTGGCATCTGCGGCAGCGCATTGGGGGCAAGCCGATCGTTTCCGTGATGCTGATCGAGGTCGAGGATGGGAGGCTGGATCCGCAGGCTTATGTGCCGCGCGATCCAGACGGCACTCCAGCCGCCGACTTCATCGTCTTCACGCCACGCACCGCGCGTCCGGATCCCTGCGCCGAGATGCGCAGAGCCTACCGCAAACCGTGATCGCGCGTTCGTTTTTCGAGCGATCACCAATCTCTCTGCCCGATCCCATCGCTGGTTGACATGGCTTACGACTAAAGGCGATGATCGCGTCATCCGAAGCGGTGACCTGCGCATGCGCGGGAACACAACATCGCGCGGGGTCGAGGAACGATGCCAAGGATCGCTGGTCGGCACTTTGCCGCGCCGGCAGCGTTGCTCGATCAGGCGAATTGACCTTGAAAGGGCTACCGCGTGACGATCGACGTGCCTCGCTCAGCCGTCTCCGGTGCCGCCGCCGCTCCAGGTCCGTCAGGCGCGCCTCGTCCAGCCACCTCGAGTGGGCGGCCAATGATTGAGATCGCTCACGTCGACAAGATCTTCAAGACGGTCCGCAACGAGCGCATTCACGCACTGTCGGACATCAATCTGAACGTCGCCGACAAGGAGTTCGTGACCATCGTCGGCCCGTCCGGCTGCGGCAAGAGCACGTTGCTCAAGATTCTCGCCGGCCTGCTCGACATGACAAAGGGCAACGTCGTCCTCGACGGCACGCCGGTGCAGGCGCCCCGGCGGGACATCGGCGTGATGTTTCAGAGCCCGGTGTTGCTGCCCTGGCGCACGATCGAGGAGAACATCATGCTCCCGGTCGAGGTGCAGGGCTTGAACAAGGCCAAGTCCCGCGAGCGCGTGCAGCAGTTGCTTTCGATGGTCGGTCTCGACGACTTCGGCATCAAGTATCCGATGGAACTCTCCGGTGGCATGCAACAGCGCGCCGCCATCTGCCGGGCGCTGATCAACGACCCGCGCATCCTTCTGATGGACGAGCCGTTCGGCGCGCTCGATGCGATGACGCGCGAGCAGATGAACCTCGACCTGCAGAGGATCTGGGCGGAGAGCGGCAAGACTGTCGTTCTCATCACCCACTCGATCCCCGAGGCCGTGTTCCTCGGCGACCGCGTGGTGGTGATGTCTCCGCGCCCCGGCCGCATCACCGAGATCGTCGACATTCCGATCCCGCGGCCGCGCCCCATCGAGGCGATGGGCGACCCGCTGTTCGGGCAGCTCACGAGCCAGATCAGAAAGCTATTGTACGGCATGGACTCGAGCCGCGCGGCGGTGTCGGTGTCCGGAGGAGGTTTGGGATGACGACAGCGATGGATCAAAGCGGCCTCGAGCCGGGCAGTGCCCGCATCGAGGCAGCCGAGCGGCCGCCGGGCTGGTTCACGCTGACCATGCGGACACGGCCGGAGCTGATCCTGGCGCCGGTGCTGTTGGTGGCGCTGATCTCGTTCTGGGAGTGGAGCGTCGCCTTCCTCGAGGTGCCGAAATACGTGCTGCCGCCGCCGTCCGAGGTGGCCGTCGCGCTGTACCGCGGTCTCTACGCTGGCTTTTTCGACCGGGGCGGCTACTGGCTGCATGCCGGCATCACAGTCGGCCAGGTTCTCGCCGGCTTCGTGATCGGCTCGGGCGTCGGCCTGATCCTCGGCACCATCATCTCGCAGTTCAAGATCGTCGAGGCGACGCTGCGGATCTATCTGGTGGCGATCCAGTCGCTGCCCAAAATCGCGTTGGCGCCGATCATCGTGCTGTGGTTCGGCTTCGGCATGACCTCGAAGATCGTGATCATCTGCCTGCTCACCTTCTTCCCGCTGCTGGTGACGAGCATGGCCGGCTTCCGGGCCGTCGATCCCGAGCGGCTGGAGCTGATGCGCGCGCTCGGTGCGAGACCCTGGCAAATCTTCTGGAAGGTCAGGTTGCCGTCGGCCCTGCCCTACATCTTCGCCGGTCTCGAGATGGCGGCGGTGTTCTCCGTGGTCGGCGCGGTGGTCGGTGAGTTCGTCGGCGCCCAGATGGGTCTAGGCACGCTGATCCTGTCGATGAACGCACAGATGGATACGGCCGGGACATTCTCCGTATTCATCATCTTGTCGATCGTCGGCATCGTCCTGCACGGCCTGTTGCGCTACGTGCAGAGAAAGGTGCTGTTCTGGTCGCCGAAGGAGGCGGGCAACCTGGGATCGTGACGAGCAAAAGGTGTCCGACCTGTGGTCCGACACCGGGTCGCGGCGGATGAAGCCGACGACGCAACCGACAACACAACGGTGTCCGGCATGATGTCGGACACCTGACAAGACGCAGAGGGAAACGCTCCATGGACCCCAAGACCGATCCAGCCTTCCGCTATTTTCCGACCGACTACCGCTGGTCGATGGGACTGCTGTTGGCGCTCAACGCTTCCCATCACGGCGGCGCACAGATCGACGAGGTGAATCGCGTCGGCCGCGCCCTACAGGGCAAGATCGGCAACGACGACGCCTGGTTCGCCGAATGGGTGGCGATGGGCGACAAGGTCGAGGCCAAGGGCCGCGAGGCGGAGAAGGCCGGCCACAAGCACACCGCCGCCGCCTATCTCATGCGCGCCTGCAACTACTATCAGGCCGGTGAGCGCTTCTTGCAGCCGAAGTCTGCTCGCGGAGACGAGGTCTACGCCAAATCGGTGAAGTGCTTCGCCGACGCCGCTCGGATGATCAACCGTCCCCGGATCGAATCGGTTGAAGTGCCTTACAAGGGCAAGAGCCTGCCCGCACTGTTCGTGCACGCGGATCCGGCCGTCGCCGGCAGCAAGCCCGCCCCGGCGATGGTTTATCTCGACGGCTTCGACGTCACCAAGGAGATCCAGTATTTCACCGGCGTGCCGGATCTCGCCGCACGCGGCGTCGCCTGCCTGATCGTCGACGGGCCCGGCAACGGCGAAGCCGTCCGCTTCCGCGACCTGCCGCTGATCGCCGAGACCGAAGACTACGCCTCGGCCGCCTACGAGTATCTGGCGACCCGCAAGGAGGTCGACGCTGCCCGCGTCGGCGTCGTGGCCCTGAGCCTCGGCGGCTACTATGCGCCGCGCGCCGCCTCGCTCGAGCCGCGCTTTGCCTGCTCCATCGCTTGGGGTGCGCAGTGGGACTACTACGAGGTCTGGAAGAAGCGCTTCGACGCGCTCGACTCGGGCAAGCTGCAGTCACTGTCGGTGCCGCCCGAGCATCTCGAATGGGTGCTCGGCGTCGAGGGGCGCCAAGCCGCGCTCGACAAGCTGAAGAAGTTCACGCTCGACGGCATCGTCCAGAAGATGAAGTGCCCGTTCCTGATGGTGCACGGCCGCGAGGACGAGCAGATCCCGATGGCGACCGCGCAGAAGTGCTTCGATGCCGTGGGCTCCAATCGCAAGGAGTTCAAGGTGTTCGACAAGGACGAGGGCGGCCATCACCACTGCCAGGTCGACAACGTGACGATCGGCACCCACTACATGTGGGACTGGGCGGCCGACGTCTTGAAGGCCGGGACCTGACGAACGTCAGGCCCACAACCACACGCTCGATCCCATCCACGATAACAATAGCAGGGAGACACCAATGCTCACACGCCGTCAATTCGGATCGCTCGGCGCTTCCGCCGGCTTGTCGCTGATCACGGTCGGTGAGACCACGGCCCAGGGCTTGACCAAGATCCGCATGGCGAATGCGTCCGGCGTCATCGACAGCCAGATCATCTTCCTCACCGCCGGGATGAATCCGAAGCTCGGCTTCTAC
The DNA here is from genome assembly GCA_945889015.1 of Devosia equisanguinis. Lineage (GTDB taxonomy): Bacteria > Pseudomonadota > Alphaproteobacteria > Rhizobiales > Hyphomicrobiaceae > CAMDBL01. Next base: position 20,604 of record CAMDBL010000037.1, on the reverse strand, counting down.
AAGCAGGAAGGGCTCGAAAAGGACATCATCAACATGTCCGGCGTCGGACAGACCATCCAGGCCGTCACCACCGGCAACTGCGAGGTCTCGCCGGTTTCCCCGCCCGGACTCCTGCAGGTGTGGGTCAAGAACCAGAACATCGACCTCGTCTGCGCCTACTGCTGGCTCCGGCAGGTGCACTGGGGCGTCTGGGTCAAGCCCGACAGCCCCATCAAAACGTTGGCCGAGCTCAAGGGCAAGAAGATCGGCATCCGCAATCAGGGCGACACCGGCTTCATCGGGGCCAAGGCGATGGTCAGGGAGATCGGCCTCGATCCCGACAAGGACATGGAGTGGATCCCGATCAACGAGGGCGGCCCGGCAGGCGACCGCATCTACAAGGGCCACGTCGACGCGATGGCATACTGGGATGGCGGCATCGCCCGCGTCGAACTCGCCGGCTTCCCGCTGCGCGCGCTGCCCAACACGTCCGGCATGCAGAACCTGTTCGGCAACTCCTACGCCGTCAGAAAGTCCGATTTCGCAAAGAACAAGGATGTGCTGGCGCGCTATTTCCGCGCCATGGCGAAGTCGACGGTGTTCGCTCACACCAACCCTGAAGCCGGCGTCAAGCTCGCCTGGGAGATTTTCCCGGAGACGAAGCCGAAGGGCAAGTCCGACGAGGTGGCCATGAAGGAAGCCATGCACGTCGTGAACTCCAGGAAGGACAAGTGGCTGCCCGGCTCCTGGTCGAAGGACAAGCGCTGGGGCGCCCACACCAAGGAAGAGTGGGACGCTCAGGTGAAATTCACTGGTCTCGAAAGTCAGGTGAAGGACACGTCCTCGCTGTTCAGCAACGATCTGATCGACGAGGTCAACAAGTTCGACGCCGAGGCCATCCGCAAGATGGCACGCGAGTTCAAAATCTGACGCGCACACACCGCGGTCCAAGATGATTTTGCAAGGCCCGGCGCATCCCATGGCGCCGGGCCTTCGCACTTCGTGCATTGGAATGCTAGAGAAGCCGGATTCACGCGATGAGGCGGGGCATCCATGAAAGCGGTTTTCTTCGGCACCTATCCAGCACGCGAGCTCGGGCGCGCCGAGAAGGCGCTGACGACTCGTTGGCGACTGACGCAGATCTGGGACGCCGATCTGACCTCGGCTGATGCAGCCGCCGCCCTGGCCGACGCCGATGCGCTCGTCACCAGCGTCTACACCAAGGCACACCCGCCAGCACCGCGTATTCGCCTGCTGCAGTCGACCAGTGCCGGCGTCGATCGCATCGACCAGAACATGATGCCTGCAGGCTGCGCCCTGACCAATCTTTATGGCCACGAGATCACCATCGCCGAATACGTGATGGCCAGCATGCTGGACTGGGCCATCCGCTATCGCGAGCGCGCATCGACGTTTCTCGCCGACGGGCAGTGGTCGGATAAACAGTGGTTTGCAGACACCGGCGTCCACGGCGAACTCTACCGCAAGACGGTCGGCATTTTCGGTTTCGGCCGTATCGGGCGAGAGGTCGCACGTCGGGCCAGGGCATTCGGCATGCGCGTGGTCGCGCTCTCGACGTGGCGCAGCGCGGAGCCTGGCGACGATGCCCTGATCGACCGCCGTTACACGCCGGCGGAGACGATGGCATTCCTTGCCGACGTCGACTACCTCGCCGCGAGCGCGCCGCTGGTGGAGGAGACCCGAGGCATCATCGGCGAGACATGGCTCGCGGCGATGAATCCGTCGGCCGTGCTCATCCATGTCGGCCGGGGACCGGTCGTCGACGAAGCCGCATTGTGGAATGCCCTCAACCAAAAGCACATTCGCGGCGCCAGCATCGACGTCTGGTACAAGTACCCGAAGGCCGACGGTGTGCGGGTCTCCCCGTCGCGCTTCCCGTTCCACACCCTGCCCAACGTCGTGATGACGCCGCATGCGTCGAGCCGCAGCGACGAGGCGATCGACCGCCGCTTCGCCGACGTCGCCGCCAACCTCGACGCGCTCGCCGGCGGCACCCCTTTGCGCAACATCGTGGCGCGCCGCTAGCCCGGCGCATCCGCCCCCCCTTTTAGGCCGGCGCCGCCGCGTCTGGAGCCATCGATGAACCTCGTGCTACTCGGTCTTCTCGCCTACGTCCTGATCCAGTTCGGTATCGGCGTGTGGGCCTCGCGCCGCATCGACAGCGAGAAGGACTACATCCTAGCGGGGCGCAGTCTCGGCCCGGCGCTGGTGACCTTCTCCGTCTTCGCGACATGGTTCGGTGCCGAAGCGATGCTCGCGACCCCGGCCGAGATCTACAAGCAGGGCTTGTCGGGCGCGACGGTCGATCCGTTGGGCTACGGGATGGCGCTGGTGATCGCCGGCGCGCTGCTCGCCGGCCGGCTCTGGCGCAGCGGGATCACCACCTTCGCCGACGTCTTCCGTACCCGCTACTCGCCTTCGGTCGAGCGGCTGGTGGTGATCATGCTGCTGCCCGGCTCGATCTTCTGGGCCGCGGCGCAGATCCTCGCCTTCGGCAACGTGCTGGCCTCGGCCGGCGGCTTTCCGCTGATGACGGCGGTGACGATCGCCGCGGTGCTGGTGGCGGCCTACTCCGTCGTCGGCGGTCTGATGGCGGATGCGGTGACCGACGTACTGCAGGGCATCATCGTCATCATCGGACTGGTGGTGCTGGCCTTCGCCGTCGCCACTGCGGTCGGCGGCGTCGGTGCAGGCCTCGCGGCCGTCGCGCCGGAAAAGCTCTCACTGCTGCCGGCCAGCGGCGGCGGGCTGCTGGCCGGGCTCGAGAAACTCGCCGTGCCGATCTGCGGCTCGCTCGTCGCGGTCGAGTTGATCTCGCGATACCTCGGCGCGCGCACGGCCTCGATCGCGCGCAACGGCACCATCGCCGGCGGCCTGATGTACCTCACGATCGGCATGATCCCGCTGTTTCTCGGGCTGATGGCGACGGTGATCGCGGGCTCGGATGCCGCCTTCAAGGACAGCATCGGCGATGCCGAGCAACTGGTCCCGGCGATGGCCGAGAAGTTCCTGCCGCAATGGTATTTCGTGATCTTCGCGGGCGCCATCATCTCCGCCATCCTGTCGGTGGTGCATGCGGCGCTGCACGCGCCCGCGGCCCAGCTCTCGCACAACATCATCACACGAATGATGCCAGGCCTCGACGGGCGCGCACGCCTATGGTCGGTTCGGCTCACCGTGATGGCACTCAGCGTCGTCGCCTACGTGCTCGCGGTCACCTACACGCACATCAAGGAGCTGGTGGAGATCGCTTCCGCCTTCGGCAGCGCGGGCGTGTTCGTGACCGCGATGTTCGCCCTGTTCACCCGTCTCGGCGGCCCGCGCGCAGCCATCGCCTCGATCCTGACGGGGACCGGCGTGTGGGCAGCCGGCAAGTTCGGGCTCGACTGGGACGCACCCTACCTCGCCGCCCTCGCGGCATCGACGTTCGCCTATCTTGCCTTCGCCATGATGGAGGGCACTCCCGCGGCGCAACCTCGGGTATATCCGATCCGGGCCGAGGCCCACGGGGCCACGCAAGCGGCAGACGCGGGTGCTTCTGCGATGACGGACGATCGCTTGCCGGGGATTGAAAGGATGCTTCGGGCCAAGAGCCGCCGCGGCAAACGCCGCCGCAAGAGCTGAGGGCCTGCCTACACGAAAGGGGCGGACCTGATGGCCCGCCCCTCCACTGAGCGAGGTGTCCGACCTTTGGTCGGACACCGATTTGTCGTCACCCTCTCGTCACTTCGCAGCGGGCGCAGCGGCGGGAGCGGCGTCCTTGCCCTTCATGGCCTCCTTGGCCTTCTCCATGCCGGCCTTGGCAGCCTCGGTCGCCTTCTCGGCACCGACCTTGGCGGCGTCCGTCGCCTTCTTGGCGGCCTCCTTGGCCTTTTGCAGAACGGTCTTGCTGTCCGCGTAGGGCTCGAGTGCGCCGACGATGTCCTTGGTCGCGGTGGGCAGCGAGATGGTGGTCTTGCCGTCCTTGGTGTCGAACTTCAGCGCGCCGTAGCGGACGCCGATCTTCTTGTCGCCGACGTTGAGGAACCCGCCGGCGCCGATCACCACGCCGTCGATCGTGTTGTCGCTACCGATGATCAGATCCTCGATGTCGCCGATCTTCTGGCCGTCCTTGGTGACGACGTTCTGCCCGATCAGTTTGGTCTTGGAGAGGTACTGGCTAGGCCCGAGACCCTTGTAAAAAACGTTCTTCGGGATCTCGACCTTTTTGGTCGCGGTCGCGGACGCTCCGGCCTCCGGAGCCTTCTGGGCGAAGGCGGGAACCGAAAGAGCAAGCGCGGAAGCAGCCGCAATGCTCAGGAAAGCCTTATTCATAGTCGTCTGATCCTTCTCGAGGCGCAGCGAAGCGCACACTTTTCCCGAGCGGAAGGACTCCCTCCCCGCGCCGAGGCTGGCAAGTAGACCCGCTTCGTGTCGAGAGCAAGTCGGCTTGCTGTCGCGAACATGAACGAGGCTGCGGCATCCACCGCCGATACCGGGCGGCGCCGGCTGGCGCGGGTGAGCAAGTGCGTACAAATCATGGCTCAGGTTGTGCTTGCATCCAACCTGCGTCTGAAACAGCCCCCGAACCGACGTTGACAGGAACCCGCTTCTTCATCATAACGCTGGCCAACGCGGCAGCCGTCGGCTTCCGCGGGCAATGCGCTGTCCGAGGCACGACGCTCGTACTTGGCCAAACTTGGCCATGCTGAGATGTCCAGCGAAGTCCGCCGCCACCTGTCGAGAACAGGCGAGCCGGCGGCGCCACAGGGCGCGGGATCTACGAGCCGGGTCCACCACCGGCCGCGAGAGGACGAAAATGTACGCAGTCATCAAGACGGGCGGCAAGCAGTACCGCGTCGAAGCCAACGACAAGCTCGAAATTGAGCGGCTCGAGGGCGAGGCCGGCGCCACGCTGGAGTTCACCGAAGTGCTGATGGTCGGCTCCGGGGCGAGCGTCAAGATCGGCGCACCGACAGTCGCTGGCGCCAAGGTGACTGCAGAGCTCCTCGAGCAAAACCGTGGACCCAAGGTCATCGCCTTCAAGAAGCGCCGCCGCAAGAACTCGCGCCGCAAGAAGGGCCACCGCCAGGATCTAACCACGATCCGCATCAAGGACATCATCGGCGCCTAAGTGATCGGAGCATGAGTGCGGCGCACGTCGCCAGCACCGACCCGAAATCGATAAGGAACTCTCGTCATGGCACAGAAAAAGGCAGGCGGCTCCACTCGTAACGGCCGCGATTCGAACCCGAAGATGCTCGGCGTGAAGCGCTTCGGCGGCGAGGAGGTTCTCGCCGGCAACATCCTGGTCCGCCAGCGCGGCACCAAGTGGAAGCCCGGCAAGAACGTCGGCCTCGGCACCGACCACACGATCTTCTCGCTGATCGACGGCACCGTGAAGTTCGACACCAAGCGCGACGACCGGACATTCGTGTCCGTGCTGCCGCGCAAGGCTGAAGCCGCCGAGTAACGTCGGGCCGCGAGGCCGCACATCGTCAGGTTTTGCAAGGGGGGCGGCCATCCGCCTCCCTTTCGTCGTCTGGAGATCTGGTAGCCGGTCTCGCGGCGAGCCACTTATAGTTGCGGCGGCAATCGCCGGAGAGCATGCGTCATGAAATTCCTCGACCAGGCCAAGATCTACATCAAGGCCGGAGACGGCGGTAACGGCTGCGTCGGATTCCGCCGCGAAAAGTACATCGAGTTTGGCGGCCCCGATGGCGGCGACGGCGGCAAGGGCGGCGACGTCGTCGCCGAGTGCGTCGGCAATCTCAACACGCTGATCGACTACCGCTATCAGCAGCATTTCAAGGCCAAGGGCGGCACACCCGGCATGGGCCGCAACCGCGCCGGTCCGAACGGCGACGACTGCATCATCAAGGTGCCGCCTGGCACCCAAATCTATGCCGAAGACAACGAGACGCTGCTCGCCGATCTCGTCAACGTCGGCGACCGTGTCCGTATCGCCAAGGGCGGCAACGGCGGCTTCGGCAACGCCTACTTCAAATCGGCGACCAACCAGGCGCCGCGTCACGCCAATCCCGGCCAGATCGGCGAGGAGATGACGATCTGGTTGCGGCTGAAGCTGATCGCCGACGCCGGTATCATCGGGCTGCCGAACGCGGGCAAGTCGACGTTCCTCGCGGCAGTCTCGGCCGCCAAGCCCAAGATCGCCGATTATCCGTTCACGACACTGCATCCCAATCTCGGCGTCGTCCGCGCCGGTGAGAAGAGCTTCGTGCTGGCCGACATTCCGGGCCTCATCGAGGGTGCCAACGAGGGCGCGGGGCTCGGTGTGCGCTTCCTCGGCCATGTCGAGCGCTGCCGCGTGCTGATCCACCTGGTCGATGGCACCGAGGAGGACGTCGCCGAAGCCTATCGCACCGTGCGGCGCGAGCTGAAAGCGTATGCGGCCGAGCTGATGCACAAGAAGGAGATCGTCTGCCTGTCGAAGTGCGATGCGCTCGACGAGACGACGATCGCGGAGCGATCGGCAGCCCTGCAGAAGGTCGCCCGCAAGAAGCCGATGTTGATCTCTGCGGTCTCAGGCAAGGGCGTGAAAGAGGCGCTGTTCGCGATCACGCGTGAGATCACCCGGGTCGACGACGCCGAAAACGAGGGCGACGAGGACCAACCCTGGTCGCCGCTCCCGCCTGATTGAGGCCGACAGGTATTCGCCGCCGGAATGGCATCCGGCGGCGCTCATGCGTTGCGCGCTTCACCAATCGTAAGCGCGGCAGAGACGATAGCGCTGCCACCAGTAGCGGCTGCCGGTCGCGACCGCCCGGCGACGCAGCCAGTCGCAATCGCCGTAATAGTAGCCGTCGTAGAACCAGAACGTGACGCCCGGTCCCCAGGAATATCGGCGTCCATGACGGCGGATGTCGGCGCCGCTGTGCCGGCGTCCATCTCGTGCGAACGGGCCCCGATTACCGCCACTGCGGCTTCGATTGACGCCATCGTCTCCGCGCGAACGGCCCTTGGCCTCGCCGCCGGGACCGCGATTGCCGCGCGCGAATGGCCCGTCGCCACGCGAGCCGCGATCACCGCGCATGGACGGTCCGCTCCCGCGGGAGCGCTCACCTGCCGAGGGGCCGGACCGGCCGCCGCCGTCGAAGCTGCGTCCTCCGGAACGGCCAAATGCACCGGAGCCGGATCCGGGACCGGATCGGCTGATACCCGCGCCGCCGCCACCTCCACCGCTCCGCCCGCCGCCCATGCTGGGGCCGCCACCACCGCCACCACCGGAGGGAGCACTCATGGCGCCACCACCGCCAGGGGCTCCACCACCACCGCCGCCGCCTCCGCCGCCACCCTTGCTGAACTGCGCCAGCACGATCGACGACGAGGAGGCCGAGCCTTGCCCCGGCGAGAATTGATGCGCCTGCAGAGGTGTGAAAACGAGCAGAGCCCCGGCGAGAGGCACCGTGAGCTTCATCAGACCAACCATTTGATGATACTCCATATTTTTTCATTTTGCGGTCAGCAACGCGGGGCACAACCGATTGTTCCTGCCAACCGGCAACCAAGCCGCGCATGACCGGCCTCTCGGAATGAGGTTGCTCACTCCAACGTGTTCGCGCAAACCTCGATCCACGCCGTCACGGTCACGCGATGGCGGATATCCATGGCGCTGAGATGGTGAGGGACAGCATGGCCGACCAGAGTGCGATTCAGGCCTGGGACGAGCGCTTCGCCGCACCCGACTATATCTTCGGGACGTCCCCCAATGTCTTCCTCGAGCAGCAGGCGCATCGCTTTCGTCATGGACATAAGGTGCTGTCACTGGCCGACGGAGAAGGTCGCAACGGCGTCTTCCTGGCCGAGCAAGGTTGCGATGTGCTGGCGACCGACGTGTCCCCCAACGCGTTGAAAAAGGCCGAGGCACTGGCCCGCGCGCGCGGTGTGACGATCAAGACCGAGGTCGCGGATCTGGCGACGTGGCGCTGGCCGGACGCGGCCTTCGACGCCGTCGCCGCCATTTTCATCCAGTTCTCCGATCCGCCCGAGCGCGAGCGCATCTTCGCCGGAATCAAGCGCACGTTGAAGCCGGGCGGTTTGCTCCTGCTGCACGGCTACCGGCCCGAGCAACTGCGCTACGACACCGGCGGCCCTCCGAGTGCCGAGCGCTGCTACACCCGCGCCTATCTGGAGCGCGAGTTCTCGGGTTTCGCCTCCATCGAGATCGCCGAGTACGATCGTGTCCTCGCCGAAGGCACATGGCACAACGGCAATTCCGCGCTGATCGATCTGGTGGGGGTGAAGTAGCACCCGCCATGCAATCGCGCGGGTTGTGGAGCCGAGCGATGCGTGGCAAACCAATTTAGCGTTCGATCAAAAATCGGCGAGGCGACATGACCGGGACAGATTTTCCCTCGATCGACGAGGCCAACTTCGAAAGCCAAGTCGCGGCACGCCAAGGGCTGACACTGCTCGATTTCTGGAACCAGGGTTGTGTCCCCTGCAAGCAGCTTTCGCGCGTGCTGACGGAATTGGCGCCGACCTTGCCGCAAGGCGTTGTGATCGCCACGGTCGATGCGGCGGCGAACCCGGGCCTCGCCCAGCGTTTCGCCGTCCGATCGGTGCCGACCCTGGTGTTCCTGAAGGATGGCGCCGTCGTCGACACCCGGACGGGCGTCGATCGCAAGCAGGTGCTCAAGAAGATCGTCGAGACGCACGCCTGACTGCCGACCGAGACGAGGCGGGGTGCCGAGCGACACCGGAAACCCGGCGGCGAAATCTTTGATTCGCAATGGAGGACACACCTCATGCCCAATATCACAATGCTCGACATCGAGGACTTGAAGCAGACCAAGCTTAAACCCTTGATCGAGCGCTGCCTTGAAATCCGCGCACCCGATCCAGCCTTCTTCGGCATGATGGGCCACAACCCCGATCTCGCCGAAAGCATGTACGTCGCCTGGCACGCGTCGTTCAACCTCGGCGACATCCCCCATCGGCTCAAGGAGGTGATCCGGGTACAGCTCTCGCGCATGGTCGCGTGCACGTATTGAGGCAACGTCCGGTCTGCTTCGGCGAAGCGACAGGGATTGACCGAGGATCTGCTGGACGAGGGCATCGACAGCTATGCCACCAGCCCGAACTACTCCGAGAAGGAACGCCTCGCACTGCGCTACAGCGAGCTGATGGCGACCGATCCTGATGCCATCGACGATGCCTTCTTCGCCGAACTGCGCAAGCACTACGACGACAAGGATCTGGTCGAGCTCGGCTCGTTCATCGGCTTCAACATCGGCTATCACACGTTCTTCGGCACACTGAAATTCTATCCGATGTTCTCGCCGGACGGACGTCTCGTCAGCCAGGAGGAATCCCGGCGCCTCTATGGTTCAGAGCCGGGCTCGCTCGGATCGAAGGAGGCGGCACAATGACCCGCATTGCCCCGCTCGCCGATGCCGAGATCACCGATCCGGAGCTGCGCGATCTGATCCGTCGCGGCGAGGCGCTCGGCGTACCCGACGCCCTGTTCGGCCGCATCCTCGCCAGAGCTCCCGCGCAAGCGAAGCCGCTGATGAAGGCGCTGCTGACGAGCCATGCCGAGGGAAGCGTCGATCACGCGCTGAAAGAGGTCATCCGCATCCTGCTCGCGCGCTTCGCCGGTGACGATTACTTCTCGGCACTGCGTTCGAAACGCGCAACGGCGGCGGGGCTGAGCGAAGAGCGCATCGAGGCTGGAACGCAAAACTACGAGGATTCCGCACTGTTCGACGAAGCCGAGAAGAGTGCGCTACGCTATGCCGACCAGATGTACCTCGATCCACACAAGGTCGACGGTGCCATGTATGCGGATCTGAAGAAGCACTGGTCCGAGGCGCAGATCATGGAGCTGGGTGCCTTCATCGCGTTCCACTACGGCATGCAGCTTTGGATGCGCTCGCTCGGAGCCAAGCCCTTGCCCTGACGCCGGAGCCGTCGGACGGACGACCGACGAAAGCGCCTCGCGACGCCGGCGGCTACGTCCGCGGCCGTCGCGATGCGCGCTTGCGCGCTCGGCTTGCGACCACCGCGGGGGCGGACGATGTCCGCTGCTCGATCTCCTGCAGCGCGCCGGCGATCGGATCGAACTCGAAGCGGACGCGATGGCGCCCCGCAGGCACCTCGACCGCGCGAAACATCACGTTGGCCTTCAGGATATCGGCGGGCTGATCGTCCACGCTCGCGCGCCACCAGGGATGCCAGACACCGTTGAGCACGACGAAACCTGCCTTCTGCGCAGTCACGTCGATCTCGATCAGCGTATTCTCGTAAATTGGCATGCGGACCTGCGCTGGAACGCGCGCCTCGCCAGCCGCAGAGACACTTGGGCGGGCGGCCTTCGGCTCGACCTCGAGCAACACTGTCACCGCCGGATCGAACTCGGGCCATCGGCCGGTCTCGACGAGCTGCTCGAAGTCGACCTTCTTCCAGTGGCCCACGAACATCGCGCGTGGCAGCGCACGCGGATTCTCATAGATGAAGGCCTCCTTCGTCCGCCTCACGAGCTTGAGATCGCCCGGCTTCAAGCTTGGATCGAGTTGCTCGACGGGAACCGGCACCGCGATGAAGCGCAACCCGAGCAGGTCGGCCATCGCCGACCGGTACGATGGAAACAAAGGCGTAAACTGACGTTGCTGCCATCCCGCGATGGTGTCGCCGGCGCCAATGATGCGCGTCGCATCCTCGAGGCGCACCGGATTGTAGCCGAGCACGTGGTCGAACCCGTGGATGAGGCCGGCGTTGGGCCACTCGAAACCGAGGCCGGCAAGCTCGACCCTGTCACGGCGCGCCGAGCCCGCCGGCTGCCGCGTCGCGCTCTTGATGAAGCCGATGGTGTCGTTGCGGCAATTGGGTCTCAGGAAGTCGTAGTTGGCGGCTGGAAGGGCCGTCGACTCGTTGGGGCCGTTGTTGATCGCGACATCGGCGGTGACGAACGCCGCAACGCCCGCAAGCGCCAGCTCCGCCGGGATGCGGCGGATATACTGAAGCGAGGTCACCAAAAGACCTGCCGCCAACAGCGAGGCAACCGCCCAGCCCACCGGCCTCAGCGCCGCCGTCAGTTGCCCTTGTCCGCGCGCGACGATCAGGCCCGCCGCCATCACCGCCGCCACCACGGCCACCTCGCCCGCACGCTGACGCAGGCCAGCGGCCGGGACCGCGCCGATCATCAGCCGATGAACGAGGTAGCCGCCGACGATCGCCGCCAGCCCGCCGATCATGAAGGTGGCATCGGCCGGTCGCCTAAACAGATGCACGCCCGGCAACGCATCGTACATCACCCGGAACGCCGGCGTGAACGCGCCGAGCCCATACACCACGATGACGAGGAGGGAGATGGAGAAATAGCGGATTTCCGGCTGCCAGGCCTGCCGGCGGACGATGCCGACCGTGATCAGCAGCAGCGCCGGCAGCGCGCCCACATAAAGCTGCCCCATATTCTGCGTCAGCGACAGGTTGGTCGGATCCCAGGCCATGCTGTAGGGGCCCCAGTACTCGACCTTGGGATCGAATGCACCGAACAGGTCCCCGATCACGGCCGTCAGCAGAGAGGCGGGATGCAGCGATCCGCGACCGGCTTCGAGCAGTGGGACGTCCGGACGGTTGGACCCCTCGACGAACAGGTAGGTGAGGACAATGGGGCCAGCCGCGAGCAGAGCACAGGCAAGGCCCGTCGCGAGCATTGCGGGCAGGTGTGACCGCAGCGCCTGCCACGGATCGGCCTGCCGCAGGAGATGCGCGAGGCCGTAGCCGGCCAGCAGGTAGCAGCCGAGCAGAGCCACCTGGTCGGGCTCGACGACCATAGTCCCCGCCGCCAACCCAGCGGCAATGCCCCATCCGATCGAGCGCCGGTCGAGTGCGCGGCCGAGCAGCCAGAGCGCGATCGCGAAGAATGCGTAGCTCTGGATCTGGCCGATGTGCTGGATTCGCCAGGCTGCTGATGCGCCGAACGAGAAGGCGATGGCGGCCACGACCCCGCCAACGGGATGCCAGCCCCGGTCGATGAAGAAGGCGAGGATCGCGAGAGCCGACGCCGCCAGCAGTCCGAGCGCGTAGAAATCCACGGCGCCGATGCCCGGAGAGGGATCGAACAGCGCGATGAGGACAGCCGGAGAAAAGATCAGCGACTGGGGATCGGCGATGTGGGGCGAGCCTGCGAAAGCGTTCGGATTCCAGAACGGGGACTGGCCCGAGTGAAATGCATTGGCGAGGAACTGAAGTTGGGCATGAAAGTGGGCTTTGGCATCGTAGGGGATGGTCAGTCCACCAAACATCCACGGCCACGCCAACACAGCCCAAGCGGCCATGCAAGACAGATATGCCGAGCCCACGAGACGCGAGCGGCGATCAAGCCTCATGGTGCCAGTCCAGGCCGCCCCCGCGCGTCGCGCCTTGGCCGCCCGGCTCCCTCCCCGTGTTTCCCAACCGCGCTCCCCGCACCACTTTTGTCGTGGCTTGTCGCGGAGACCGCAGCAAAGCCCGGTCGTCGACGGGCTGCCCGAAATTCTGGCAGAAAACCTGCCTGTGTTTCAAGCGTCATGTGCACGTGATGTGCATAAGGAGGGCTGGCGACCCTCTACGTTCCGTGCGTGACGAATGCCGCCACCGCATCCGCCGCCAGCGTGAGGTTGCCTTTGCGGGTGAATCCGGAGGCGCCGCGCGGCCCAAGGTCGTGATCACCATCCGGCGCCCAGGTGATGGCGATCCGCGGCGACAAAGTCATCGCCTCGACCTCGGCGCGCGTGCCGAATGGATCGCGTTCGCCCTGCACGATCAGGGACGGACACGCCAGGGTGTCGAGATGTGCCGTGCGCAGTTGGTCGGGCTTGGCCGGCGGGTGGAACGGATAGCCCAAGCAGACGAGGCCCGAGATCACACCCTCCTGAAGGAGACAGTCGGCGATCAGGCTCGCCACTCGGCCACCCATCGACTTGCCGCCGATGAAGAGCTTCCCGTCCGGCCCCATGCCCGCGCGCACGCGGTGCACGACGGCGGCGTACTCGTCCTGCAACAGCTCCGCCCTCGGCGGCGGCTTGCGCTTGCCGCCGTCACGGCGGGCCGCCATGTAGCGAAATTCGAACCGCGTCACGGCGATGAGGCGCTCGGCCAGCAGCCCCGCCATCGCCTCCATGAACGCGCTGTCCATGGCCGCACCGGCGCCGTGAGCGAGGATCAGCCTCGCGGCGCCGGTGGCGGGCCCGGTCTCCAACAGCGGAGCGACGGTTGCGTCAGGTGCGGTTGCCATGGCGGCGTGCCGGATCCCACAGCTTGAGGCCGACGCGCAGGTATTGCGGCGGCATCGCCACCTCGGCCTGCAACTTGTAGGCCGCATGCCAACCCCAATGCGGGTCATCGAGCATGGCGCGGGCGACGCCGACCAGATCGGCCTTGCCCTCGCGCACGATCGACTCGGCCTGATCCGGATCGGTGATCAAGCCGACGGCCATCGAGGCGATGCCGGCGTCCTTCTTCACGCGATCGGCAAACGGCACCTGATAGCCGGGGCCGGTCGGAACCTTCGCGGTCGGATCGATGCCGCCGCTCGAGCAGTCGATGTAGTCGCAGCCGAGCGCTTTCAGCCGCTTCGACAGCTCCACCGTGTCGTCGAGGCTCCAGCCGCCGTCGACCCATTCCACCGCCGAGAGCCTGACGCCGAGGGGCTTCTCCTCCGGCCACACCTTACGCATTTCCGCAAACGTCTCGAGCGTCAGCCGGATGCGGTTCTCGAAGCTGCCGCCATACTGATCCGTGCGCTTGTTGGAGATCGGCGACAGGAACTGGTTCAGCAGGTAGCCGTGGGCGGCGTGGATCTCGATCATGTCGAACCCGATGCGCTGGCAACGCTCGGTGGCCGACACCCACTTGCGCTTCAGATCGGCGATGTCGTCGAGGCTCATCGCCGCCGGCGTATGCCAGCCCGGACCGATCGGCACGGCCGAAGCCGAGCGCGTCTGCCAGGGATCGGCAGCCAGCGGATCGGACATCGTCTTGCCCTCCCAGGGGCGCTTGCACGACGCTTTGCGGCCTGCGTGCGCGAGCTGGATGCCGAGCTTGGCGGTGCCGAACCGGCGAACGCCGTCGATCACACGCTTCAAGGCATGCTCGTTCTCGTCGGACCACAGCCCGACGCAGCCGTGCGTGATGCGGCCCTCCGGCTCGACTGCGGTCGCCTCGACGATGAACAGGCCAGCCCCCGAGTTCGCGAGCGAGCCGATGTGCATCATGTGCCAATCGTTGGCGCTGCCGTAGTCGGCCGAATACTGGCACATCGGCGGCACCACGATGCGGTTGGCGAGCGTGAGGCCGCGCATGCGGAAGGGCGAGAACAGTTGGCTCGTTCCACTCATATCGGACGTATTCCCTGGCTGATCCCCGACGGACCGGCTGCTGCTCGCGGCCGGGATCGCATTGCTTTGCCCGCTCGCCAACGCCCGCGCAAGACGAGAATGCGCAACGGCGCCACCCCGGGCCATGAGCGCGGGTGGCAACATCGGATTGCAAATGCATTAAACTAAAGTATAATGCCGCGCATTAGGACTGGATCACCACATTACCAAGCGCATACAGAGATAATTCTTCGCTCGCTGGCGCGCATGGCGATACTTTTTTACGTTAGCTTTGTGGGGTCTTATGCCCAAACGTCCTGCACCCGCCGATGATGCCGGCGAGCGCAGCAGCGCCGTAGAGAAGGCGCTGCGTATCATCGAGGCGGTCGTTGAATCCGCCGCACCGATCAACATGAGCGCCATCGAGCGCGCGACCGGACTGCCGCGGCCGACGGCGCACCGCGTCACCAATGGTCTGATCGACGCCGGCTACGTCGAGCGCGATCCGCGCCAGCGCGGGCATGCTCCCGGCCCGCGGCTGATGGCGCTCGCCTATCAGCTGTTGCGCAACGGAACACCGCGCAGCCGCCGCCTCGACGTGCTCGATGCGCTGTCGCGCGAGACCGGCGAAGCCAGCCATTTCGCGTTGTTGCGGGGGCCCATGGTGCACTTGCTCGACCAAGTCCCCTCGCCCGCTCCCCTGGGCGTACACTACGATGGACAGAGCACACTCCCGGCCCACTGTGTCGCCTGTGGAAAGGTGATGCTGGCCTTCCAGCCCGATGCGCAACGCGAGGCCTTGCTGGCCTCCTGCGCGATGACACGGCTGACGGATCGCACGGTCACCGACCGGCGCAGGCTTTCGGCGAGCCTGAGGGACATTCGCGAAGCGGGCCTTTCTGTCGAGGAAGGCGAGCACGTCGACGGGATCGTGACGATGGCCGCGCCGGTGATGGCGAAGAGCGGCGGCCTGTTCGGCGCGCTCGGTCTCGCCGTTCCCCAGGTTCGCTTCGGCCCGGCACAGTCCAAGCGCTTCGCCACCGCGTTACGCCAGTCCGCGACGCAGATGTCCGCGATCTTCGATTGAGCCGGCAGGTCATCACGCCGCTTGGCCCACGGGCGCGACGCACGGCATAGTTCCTCAGGCCGAACAGCTTGAGGATCATGCCCGATGTCCCGCCTCGCCCGCCCGCTGGAAGCCGCCGCGGCCAGCTATGACGTGATCGTCGTCGGCTCGGGCTATGGCGGCGGCGTCGCCGCTTCCCGGTTTGCTCGCGCCGGCAAGTGCGTCGCCGTGCTGGAGCGCGGCCGCGAGGTGGTGACCGGCGAGTTCCCGAGCCGCTTTCCCGATCTTCGCAACGAGATGCAGGTCACCGGCCGCAATGCCCAGCTCGGCTCGGCCACCGGCCTCTACGACGTGCGCCTCGGCGACGACATGCACGTCCTGGTCGGGCGCGGCGTCGGCGGCGGCTCCCTCGTCAATGCGGGCGTCGCGTTGCGGCCGGACACCCGCGTGTTCGCCGATCCGGCATGGCCGGGCCAGATCGCCCAGGACCGGACTCTGGACGAGGGCTACCGCCGCGCCGAGGCGTGGCTCGCGCCCTCACCTGATCCTAGAGCGTCCGAGCGGACCAAGTATAAGGCGCTGGCCGCGGCCGGCAAGGCGATGGGTCATAATCTCGTCGCCCCCCGCATCACCGCCGCGTTCGCCGACCGCGTCAATGCGGCAGGGGTGGCGCAGCCCGCGTGCACGGCCTGCGGCGACTGCTGCGGGGGATGCAACGTCGGCGCCAAGACGTCTGTCGCGGTGACCTATCTTCCCGATGCCGTCCGAAACGGGGCGGAGATCTTCTCCGGGGCGACGGTCCGGTACGTCGCGAAAGGCACGGACGGACGCTGGACGGTCCACGCAGTGTCGACGGGAGGGGGCCTAGCCCGCACGCTGACGGCGGCCGTGGTGGTGCTCGCCGGCGGCACGCTGGGGTCGACCGAGATCCTGCTGCGCTCGCGGGAGAAGGGGCTTGCGGTCTCGGATCGGCTGGGGCGGCGCTTCTCGGCCAACGGCGACATCATCGCCTTCGGCTGGGGCGCCAGCACCCAAGTCAACGCCGTCGGCGTCGGTCATCCCTCGAAGGTGCCGGGCCTCGAGGTGGGTGCCGCCGTCTCCGGCCAGATCGAGTTCCGCGATGCGGACGACCTCTCTCGCGAGATGACGGTGCAGGAGGGCGCCATGCCCTCGGCGATGGCACCGGTGCTGCCTGTGCTGTTCCTGCCCAACGGCCGTCTGCTCGGCGCCCTGCAAAGCCTCGTATCGGGCGTCTACAAGGGACCTTTCGCGAGCCTGCAGACGTTCTTCGCCGTCTCTCACGACGACGCGGGCGGGGCGTTCTCCCTGAAAGACGACCGGCTGGTGCTGGAGTGGGCAAACGCCAAGGATCAGCCGGTCTACCGCGGTCTCGACCGCGTGCTGAGCGAGATCGTCACCCGATCCGGCGGCAGCTACGTGCGAAATCCGCTCGCCGGAACGGTGATGGGCCACCAGCCCGCGACCGCCCACCCGCTCGGCGGCTGCGGCATGGGACGCGATCGCGAGGAGGGCGTGGTCGATCACCGCGGCGCCGTGTTCGACGGACATCCCGGCAAGGACGGAAGCGCCGTTCATGCCGGGTTGTACGTGCTCGACGGCTCTATCATTCCAAGATCGCTCGGCGTCAATCCGCTGCTGACCATCACCGCGCTGGCCGAGCGGGCGATGATCCACATCGGGGCGGATCTCGGCTTCAAGTCCGATGCCGGCGCTGCGCCGGCGGCCCCCGGCGTCATACCCCAAACAATTGGGGACATCCGTCCCCCGAGCCAGGCTGCTCGCACCTGAGCTATTCGGCGGCTGCCGGCTGCGGATGCCGCCGCTGATAGTGCATCAGCCAGAGCGCGGCGCCCATCACCATCAGCATCAGCGGGATCGCAGCCATGTTGATCACGGTCCACCCTGCCTGGGCCTGCAGCACGCCCGACAGTCCCGCCGCGCTGGCCGTCGTGGAGTAGACGAGGAAATCGTGGCTCGCCTGCACCTTCGCCCGCTCCGCCGGACGATAGGTCGAGGTCAGCAGCGTGGTGCCGCCGACATAGGCGAAATTCCAGCCCAGGCCGACCAGAATATTCGCCACCATGAAATTCATCAGACCGATGCCCGACAGGTTGATGACGGCGCACCCGACCTGGATCAGTGCCCCCGTCACGATGACCTGCAGGACCCCGAAGCGCGCGATCAGGTGACCGGTGAAGAACGAGGGCAGGAACATCGCCACGACGTGGGCCTGGATCACCGTCGCGCTGTCGCCGAACTGGAAGCCGCACGCCATCATTGCCAGCGGCGTCGCCGACATCACCAGCGTCATCACGCCGTAGCCGCACATCGAAGAGATCAGAGCCACCTTGAAGGCCGGCTGCCGGCTGATCTCCCGCATCGGGCGTGCGCCCTCCGACTTCTGCTCCTGCGAAAGGGGAGGAATACGCAGCGTCTGCACCAGCAGCGCCACGATCACCGAATAGATCGAGACCATCACATAGACGCCGGCGAAGGTAAACGGCGACAGCCAGTCGACCGTCCACTTGGCGGTCTGCGGACCCAGGATGCCGGCGACGACGCCACCCGCCATGACGAGCGAGATCGCCTTGGCGCGATAGGCGGGCTCGGCCGCGTCGGCGGCCGCGAAACGGAAATACCAGGCGAACGCCGTCGATGCGCCCTGCAGAAAGGTGCCGACGCAGAGCATCTGGAGACTTTGCGCGAAGATCGCATTGACCGAGACGATCCCGGAGACGATCCCGATTCCCGCGCCGACCGTGAAGCCGCCGCGCCGCCCGATACGCGCCATCAGGAACGACGCCGGGATGGTGGTAACCATGATCCCGAGCTGCATCAGAAAGATCGGAAAGGTGGCGAGCGTCTTGTCGACACCGAGCAGCATATGGGCGGCAAGCGGCGTGGTGGCAGCCGACATGGACTGCACGGACATGAAGAAGCCCTGGCAGACGGCCAGCAGGGCGACGTTGCGGCGGACGCTGTTGGAGGCCATGGACGGAGTCTTTTCGCTTGCTGAGGGCTTCTTAGGCAAAATTTTTGTCGCCGCGCGGACCTGCGCGCGAGCCAAGTACCAGAGCCTACGTATTGTGCAGAAGCAAAAACCGCAGGATGGGGCCGAGCTATGCACCAATCGAGGGCGTAGCTCGTTGACGGACCGCACTCGGCAGTGTCAGGTGATCGGAAGTCGTTGAAAGCGCGTAGCAACCTCCATGGCGTTAAGAACCGCGTTCATGCGGGTTGTTGTGTGCGCTTGAATTGCGGTCGATCAAATGTCGAGATAGCGCAACTGTCCAGACTTCCACCCGCTCCGGCAATGGTCTGATGCCTTCACCGACGCAGAATGCGAGCACACTCGACCGAGCAGACACGAACGATAAAGACTGGGACGAAACGCAAGGAATGCGCATGGCATACAGCGGCATCACCGAGGTCGTGAAAGACAAGGTCTACGCCCTCCACAACTCGCTCCCCCTCGACGGCCGGCTCGGGGCCTACCCCGAGAAAGCGCGCGGGTTCTCCGTCTGCAACTGCTACCTGATCAAGGAGCCGGAAGGCGCCTACCTGCTCGATTCGGGCTATGCCTCGTTCGAGAAGACCATGATCGAGCAGCTCGACAGCCTGATCGACCGGAAGACGCCGCTCGCCATCTTCCCGTTGCGCATCAACGAGTTGATGTCGGTCGGCAATGCGCTGGCCATCGCCCGCACCTTCAACGTGCAGGAGTGCTACTCGCCGGCGATGGACGTGCTGCTCTGGCTCGACCTGGAAAGCGCCGAGCCCGGCCGCCACATGCCGAAGATCAAAACCAACATCATGCGCGGCTCGCTCGACCTCGATCCCAGCGGCGCAGGCCGGCGGCCGATGGTCGGCTTCTCCGC
Organism: Devosia equisanguinis; assembly: GCA_945889015.1. Classification (GTDB taxonomy): domain Bacteria; phylum Pseudomonadota; class Alphaproteobacteria; order Rhizobiales; family Hyphomicrobiaceae; genus CAMDBL01. The sequence continues at coordinate 1,339 of CAMDBL010000037.1, read as the reverse complement.
GCCGATCCGCCTGATCACCACGACCTGGATCTACGACAAGGCGACCAAGACGCTGTTCTCCTCCGACATGTTCACACACGTGTGGAGCGACAAGGCCGAGGGTCCCTGGCTGATCGAGGGCGACAGCGACGGCGTGACGACCAACGCCTTCATGCGCTCGTTCCTGCTCAACACCCGTTACTGGTGGCTGGATGGTGCGGCGACCGAGGCGCTCGCCAAGTCCGTCTGGGAAGTGTTCGAGAATTACGACATCGAGTGCATCTGCCCGGGCTACGGCACGATCCTCAAGGGCCACAAGATCGTCGAGGCGAACTTCAAGGCGCTGACCGAGGTGTTGAGCGCCATGGATCGCAGCAAGATCAAGGGCTACTACGTGTCCCGCGACCTCATCCGCTAATCGGGGAGAATATCGATGAACGATCAAGTCACCAGATCCGTCTCGAAGCGCCCGATGCCGCGCCAGCTCGCCCCCGGCGTCTGGTGGATGGGCGACTGCCTGGAACAGCACTTCAAGGGCAAGATCTACCACGGCTACAATGCGACCCACATGGTGGTCGGCGAGAAGTACGCGCTGCTCTCCGACACGGGACATCCCAAGGATTTCCCGCTGATCGAAGGCCACATGCAGAAGGTGCTCGCGGCTCATCCGGGCGTGCAGCTCAAGTATCTGTTCCTGACGCACCAGGAGACGCCGCATTCCGGCGGGCTCGGCCGCATGCTCGCCAAGTATCCGGATCTCGAAATCTGCGGCGACATGAGCGACTACCACATGGCGTTCCCGCAATACGCGCACCGCATGAAGTTCATGGGCGAGGGCGAGGAAATCGACCTCGGCGGCCGCTCCTTCCGCATGGTCGAGCCGGTGATCCGCGATCTGAGGACCACCTGGTGGGGCTTCGACACCAAGAGCCGCTGCCTGTTCCCGGGCGATGGTTTCGCCTACAGCCATTACCACTGGGACGGCCATTGCGGCATGGTGGCGGAGGAGGCGGAATCGCTCGACCTCGTCGACGTCTGCGCCGTGTTCATGGAGCGCGCCCTGTTCTGGACGACGTTCGTCGACATGCGGCTCTACACCGACCGTCTCGAGTGGCTGATGAACACGCTCGATGCCAAGATCGTGGCGCCAAGTCATGGCCTGCCGATCCTCGACATCCCGAACACGTGGCCCAAGATCCGCGACGGCCTGCTCTCGGGCGAAGGCAAGTTCGAGGAGGTCGTCAAGGCCGCTGGCGAGTTCGCGGGCGTGGCGCCCGGCGAACTCGAGATGCCCGCGCACGGGCACTGAGCGGCCGCACCCGATCGTTCAAAGGATTGACCTGCCATCCGTTTCGGCCGC
>CAMDBL010000036.1 GCA_945889015.1 Devosia equisanguinis | reverse complement strand
GAAGGGGACCACTCCGTCTCGGGCAAGGCTGCCGTTCATGACCGCTGGGCCCATCACCAATCCCGATGCGATCTCGCTGGCGCGGCACCGGCCGTTCGCCATGTTCTGGCTGGCGCGGGTGTCGACGACCGTCGCCTTCCACATCATGGGGGTGTCTATCGGCTGGCAGCTGTATCAGTTGACCAACAATCCGCTCGACCTCGGCCTTGTCGGCCTGATGCAGTTCCTGCCGATCATTCCGCTGACGCTGATCGTCGGCCCCCTGGCCGACCATTTCGACCGACGCCGCATCATCGGCATCTGCCAGGTCACCATCGGCCTTGCCGTCGCGCTGCTGCTGCTCGGTACCACCGGCGGCTGGCTCAGTCGCAATGCCATCCTCGCCATCGTCTTGATCGTCGGCACCGCGCGCGCCTTCGAGTTGCCGACGATGACCGCGCTGCTGCCTAATCTCGTGCCTCGCGAGACGATCCCGCGCGCCACCGCGATGTGGGCCTCGGCCAACCAGACCGCCCAGATCGTCGGGCCCGCGATCGGCGGGGTTCTGTTCGCCGTGTCGCCGGCCCTCGCCTACACGTGCTCGGCGCTGCTGTTCTTGATGGCGGGCGCCCTCGTCCAGCTCATCGAGCAGCGGCCGATCGAGAGAAAGCCCGAGCCGATCAGCGTCGCCTCGCTGTTCCTGGGCTTCCGTTTCATCTGGTCGAAGCCGATCATTCTCGGATCGTTCTCGCTCGATCTGTTCGCGGTGCTGTTCGGGGGCGTGCTGGCGCTGCTGCCGGTGTTCGCGCGCGATATCCTGCACACGGAGGCGTGGGGCCTAGGCCTGTTGCGCTCCTCGCCCGCGCTCGGCGCTTTGTCGATGTCGATCGTGCTCGCCAATTTCCCGCTGCGGGGCGCGGTGGGGCACATCCTGTTCGGCGTCGTCGGTATCTATGGCCTCTCGTCCGCGGTGTTCGGCTTGTCGACCTGGTTGCCGCTGTCGATGCTGGCGCTGGTGCTGGTCGGCATGGCGGATGTGGTCAGCGTCGTGATCCGCGCCTCGCTGATGCAGTTGCAGACGCCGGACGAGCTGCGCGGGCGCGTGACGGCCGCATTCTCGATGTTCACCGGCACCTCCAACCAGCTCGGCGAGTTCCGTGCCGGCGTGATCGCGGCGGCGCTGGGCGCGGTGCCGGCAGTGGTCATCGGCGGGCTCAGCACGGTCGCGATCGCGGGCCTGTGGATGCTGCTGTTTCCCGAACTGCGCAAGACGCGGCGGTTGGATCGCTAGGCCGCCCCCCGTGGTCCGTCTTGCGAGATTCTGGCATGTGATGCCGGATTGCAACCCGCACTTGCAGCAGGATCACAATCCTGTTGTTCATCTCGCATTCATCTTGTGGCTGCACTCCGAACGCCCTACCTTAGATGAACCGGAGATGAACGACTTGTGGTGGTGGCGGGAGACTGGGTGCATGATCAATATCGGCGATCGGCTGCGGTTGAACTCCGTCGGTCCTGTTCTGTTAGCGCAGGAGCACGGGCCGGACACCCAGGTGAAATGCTGCTGGATGGACCCGATGGGGCAGTGGCACGAGGCCGAGTTCGCGAGCGCTGACCTGCGCAAGCTCGACGAGGATGCCGACGCCGAGGCGACCACCCGCGATCGTAGCACGCGCTGGTCGCACATGATGTCCCGCGTGAGTTCTCTCGTGACGTTCTGGTGAGCGGACACGCCCGAGCGGCCGCGCTCACCGCCAGCGCCGGCTCGATCTAGTCGTAGAACGCCAGAACCCGGCTCTCGATGCTCTCGCGCGGAGCGGGTTTGGCTGGCGTGTCGGGATCCTCGAACGCGGTGTGCATCGAATAGCGTGCGATGCCATTCGCCTCCGTATCGTGGTTCTTGAAGATCAGCGCTTCGTTCCGGTTCATCTGCGGAAAGTAAAACCACTTGTGTCGGGCGTCGAACGCGGCGTGACGGGTCTCGCTCGGGCGGTTGTACTCGAATGAGGGCTCGGCGCGGACCGGCGCCTCGCGCACCGTCGAATGGAGCTTGGTCTCGTCGATGGTGCGGGCATCGCACACCGCCAGTGGCCACTCCTGGATGATCGTGTTCATGGAGCGCCAGACATTGATGATCGAGAAGCGCTTGCCGGCCACCTCGCCAGCCTTGTCGCCGAGCACGTCCTTCAGCCGCTGGCGGGCCGAGCTGTCGTTGTAGTCGACGTGCGCGGCCGCGACCGGATCGCGGGCGCTGTGCTTCTCGCGCGTTGATGCTGCGCTCGAGCGGCGGGTGTGATCGAATACGATCACGCGCGACGCGCCTGCGTGCTTCGCCACCAGCCTCTCGAGCTCGGGGGTGTAGATCGCCGAGAGCTGACGATCGTCGAAAAAGTCGGTCACCGCGGTCTGGTGCTCGGCCAAAGTGAAGCCTTCGACGTCGAGGGAGAAGCCGCCGGGAGAGAGGCGGCCATTGCGGATCGTCACCATCTTCTTCTCGCGCTGGCCGGCCATCGCCATCCGCTCGGCCGCCGACAGGCTCTGATGGAAAACCGGCGCCTCGCCCGTATACACCAGATAAACGATGCCGGCCTCGATCGCGGCCGGCTGGGAAGCATGCGTCTCGTTCGCGATCATGGCTGATCCTCCCGGTGGCTGTAGTCTTTTTTGCAATGCCCCGGCAGCGTCGCATACTGGCGGTGCCGCTGGCAATGTATCCGCTGCTCCTCCATTGGGCCTGGTCCCTTTCGCCGCCGCGCCATTGCGATCGCTGCAGCGAAGGCCTGCGCTCCGCCCCCTTGCCCGGACTGCCGCGGCCATGCCAAGCAAGAGAGGCGGCAGCAGACCGCACGAGGAGACGCCAGACCATGAGCTTGCCATGACAGCGGCCATCATCGCCGTGGGGCAGTCGAAATTCACCCGCCACCCCGAGCCCGGACAGTCGACGCTGACGTTCATCCGCGACGCGGTGGTGTCGGTCCTGGCCGACGCCGAGATGAAGCTCGCCGACATAGACGGCCTCGCCGTCACGTCGTTCTCGCTGGCGCCCGATTGCGCCGTCGACCTCGCGTTCCGGCTGGGTCTCAAGGCGCGCTGGATGTTGCAGGACACCAACGGCGGCTCGTCGGCCATGAACATGCTGGGCCACGCCTGGCGCGCGGTCGAGGCGGGGGCGGCCAAGGCGATCCTTGTCGTCGCCGGCGACATGACGGGACTGCAGGGCTACGCCAAGATCGCCGCCAACTACAACTCGGCGACGCGTGATCATCTGGCCCCACTCGGTCACGGCGGCCCCAACGGTGTCTACTCCCTGGTCACGTCGCGGCAGATGAAGAAGTACGGGCTGGAGAAGTCCGACTACGGCATGATGGCCATCGCGCAGCGGACCTGGGCGGGGATGAACCCGAACGCGGTCTACCGCAAGCCGCTGACCATGGAGGAATACCTCGCGGCGCCGATGGTGGCCGATCCGCTGACGCGGTTCGATTGCGTGCCGATCATCGCGGGCGCGCAGGCGATCATCATCACCACCGCCGACCGCTGCCCGAAGGGGCGCGCGGGGGTGAGGGTCCGCGCCATCCGCCACTCGTTCAACTACGACAACCAGGAGGGAGACGGGCTCGAGACCGGAGCATCGACGTTCCGCGACGAGCTGTGGGCGGCGGCCGGCTGCACGCCCAAGGATGTCCAGCTCGCCAGCATCTACGACGACTACCCCGCGATGGTGCTGGCCCAGGCCAACGACCTCGGCTTCATCCCCGACCACGACTTGAAGACGTTCGCGCGCCGCGAGCTCGGCGAACGCCGCTTTCCGGTCAACACCTGGGGTGGCATGATGTCGGCGGGCCAGCCCGGCGGTCCCGCCGGTGGCCTCAACGGCATCGGCGAGGCGGTGCTGCAACTCCAGCATCGCGCCGGCGAGCGGCAGGTGAAGGGCGCTGAGCGGGCCGTGACCACGGGTTACGGCATGACCATCTATCGCTACGGCGGCACCGCCGCGGCCGCAGTCCTGGAGCGGGTGTCATGAGCGAGACAGCAACGATGACCGGGCTCAAGGTCTGGAAATGCGCCAAGTGCGGCGCGCAATTCTTCCCTCGCCGGCTGCTGTGCCTCAGGTGCGAGAGCCCCGAGCTCGCCGAGGACGGCCACGTGCACGAGGCCGTGGTCGAGGAGATCACCGTCGTGCGCCACGTTCTCGGCCAGGAAGGCTGGAAACCGCGCCGCATCGCCAACGTGCGCACGCCCGGCAACCTGATGCTGACTGTGGGCCTGCTCGACGAGAGCCAGATCGGCCAGCGCATCGAGATCGGCCAGGACGGCACCGCGCCGGTCGGCCGGGCGAAGGGGTAGGGAGAAATCTATTGGATCGGACGGCAACGTGCGGCCTGAGCGCGGCTCGACTTCCGCTTCGAGGGGCAAGCTGCCAACGACCTTATGAGGGCCGGGCGCAAGTGACCGATCTTCCATTCATCGCATTTTTCCCGGGCGGGCGCTTCTCCACCGAGCACGTCAGTCGCGTATTCTAGACTCGCTTGAAGCGGAATATGCCCACGCCAAATCAGGCAGGGAGGGAGCTGTGCATTTTACCAACGGCGTTGCGCTACTGTTCGTCGGTATGATGGCCGGACAGGTAACTCCGGCATCGGCGCAGCGGATGGAGCCTCCGAGCAAGTCCGACGCCAGAACGGCGACGGAGCGCGCTGCCTATGATAAGGCCATGTGCGTCTATCGTGGCCTAACCGAGGCGGGGAAAGTCTTCACGCCTGCAACGGGCGCGACCAAGGCAACGCCAGAGACCCAGGCGCGTGCGAAGGTCGAGCTTGACCAATGGGGGGAGAAGTCGAAGTCAGCAGTACGAGCGTGCTTGTCCGAGGCGGACGTGACCAACCTCGGTCGGTTCTCCTTCATGGAAGACTTCGCCTTCTCGGTGGGTAGCCCTTGCCGTGTCGCGAAAGCCCCAGCGGCGAAGTTCGAGCGCACGCCGAACAACAACGACGGTGATATAGTGAACGCGGCGACGAAATGGCTGGAGATACCAGACAAAGGGCCGCTGGAAGCGCATCCTTTTTTTAAGGCACAAGCTGACGCTCGCGCAGAGTTTCGCGATCGGCGCGACCGTATTGTATTGTGCCGAGCGATATTGGACGAGTTCGGGCCAAACGGTACCAAGATGCCAGGCATGGTGCGAAGTAGGTGATGAGATGAGTTGTTTCTGATGATCTGGGCGGGAGTGGCCACGACGTGCTCCTGGCCCAGGACGTCATCCGGCAATGTCGGGTTTCGGTTGGGACCGTAGCGAGGACCTTGAGTACGTCCTGTCAAAACCCGCTCCCCACGCCGAAGTTGAACGGCTGGACCTTGTCGCCGGGCTGCTGGGACAGCACGAAGCCGTAGCTCGCCTGCAAGGGGCCGACCGGTGAATCCCACACCAGTCCGACGCCGGTCGAGGCGCGCGGTGCGGAACTGCTGGCGGCGAGGCCGGGCAGCTTGGCAGCCGTGGTGTTGGCGCCGAACACGCTGCCCGCGTCGGCGAAGACCAGCGCGCTGAGGCCGAGCGAGGGCGAGATGAACGGCACCGGCGTGCGCAGCTCCGCCGACGTGACGTAGAACGACTTGCCGCCGAGCGCATCCTGGTTGGCGCTGAGCGCGTCACGCGGCCCCAGTCCGGCGGTGGCGAAGCCGCGCACGGTCTCGCCGCCCTTGTGGAACAGGTCGAGCAGCCGCACGTCCTGCCCGCCATAGCCGGCGATGGTGCCCCCGCCGATCCGTCCGACGAAAGTAACGCCGTCGACCAGCGGCACGTAGGCGCGCACATCCGCCGTGGTGCGGATGAAGCGGGTGTCGCCGCCGACGCCGGCCAGATCCTGCGAGGCGGTGGCGAGTATGCCGGACGTCGGCGCCTTGCGGCTGTCGCGGGTGTCGTAGGTCGTCGAGGTGCCGACCGAGGAGGTATTGTAGCTGCCGTCACCGAAGGCCGCCGCCTCCTTGATCGCGGCCGAGGCGTCGGGCCCGACCTCGTACAGCGTGTTGTGCTGGAAGGTGTAGCTGAGCCCGGTGCTGACCGTGTCCGTGACGGGAATGCCGAGCCGCAGCGTGCCGCCGTAACGCTGCTGTTTGTAGGAGGACTGCTGCGTGCGGTCGACGTCGCGGTAGAACAGGTCGAAGCCTGCGGCGACGTTGCTGTCGAGGAAGTGCGGATCGGTGACACCGATCTCGGCGCCGTAGCGCTTCTGGCCGGCCTCCAGCTTGACCTTCATGGCGTAGCCGCTGCCGAGCACGTTGCGGTCGGCGTAGGCCACGTCGCCGATGATGCCGTCGGTCAGCGAGTAGCCGATGCCGAAGGAGAGCTCGCCGGTGTCCTGCTCGACCAGGGCCACCTTGAGATCGACGCGATCGGCCTCGGCTGTCCTCGCGGGCTTGATCTCGACACTCTTGAAGAAGCCGGTGCCCATCAGCCGCTTCTTGGCGGCCTGGATCAGCGGCGGCGTGTAGGGATCGCCGTCGACGATGCGCAACTCGCGCCGGACGACATGATCGCGCGTGCGGGTGTTGCCGGAGATGTCGATGCGGCGAATGAAGACGCGCGGGCCGTCCTCGATGCGGTAGGCGATCTTGATCGTGCGTCTCGCCCCGTCGCGCTCGATGTGGGGGGAAACGCGGGCGAACGGCTGGCCGCCGACGGCGAGCACGGTCGCCACCGCGTCGGTCGAGGCCTCGATCTTGCCGACGCCATAGGTGTCGCCCGCCCGCGTGGTGAGCTTATCTTGCAGCCCGGCGGTGTCGAGACCTGCGATGCGGCTGTCGATCACGGGTGCGTCGAAGGCGAACTTCTCGCCCTCGTCGATCGCGAACACGATGCTGAAGTGACCCGTCGCCGGATCGGTCTCGACGCGGGGCTCACCGACGCTGGCATCGGCGTAGCCGTTCGACTGGTAATGGCGCAGCAGCAGCATGCGGTCGACGGCGAGGCGCTCGGGATCGTAGGTCAGGTTCGACTTCAGCACGTCGAGCCAGCCCGACTGCGTGGTGGTGATCGCGTCGCGCAAGGCGGCGGCGGAGAAGGCCCGGTTGCCGGTGAAGCCGATGGCCGCGACCTTGTTGATCTCGCCTTCCGCGACGACGAAGGTGACCGTCACGCCCCCCGTCGCTGCCCTTCCGCCGTCGCTGGTCCGGCTGGTGATGCTGGTGCGATAGCGGCCCTCGGCGCGGTAGAGATCGCGCAGCCTGATCTCGGCGGCACGGGCCTTGCCGCGCGAGAAGACCGCGCCGCGCTTCAATCCGGCGGCCTCCTCGAGCTTTTTCGTCTCGATCGCTTTGGTGCCCTCGAAGGCGACCGCGGCGATGCGCGGGCTCTCGGTCACCGTCACTGTGACCGTGCCCGACGGGCCCGGGCTGATCCGCACGTCCGAGAACAGCCCGGTCGCGAACAGCTGCCGGATTGAGCGGTCGACGAGCGCGGGGGTGGCCGCCTCGCCGGTCTTGAAGGCGAGGGCGGCGGTGACGGTGTCCCGGTCGACGCCGCGATTGCCGGTGACGGTGATCGAGCGGACGGGAGTGTCGCTTCCCGTTTCGGACGCCGTCGCCGGCAGCCCGCAGGCCGCGAGCGCGGCCGCGAGATTCACCAGAAGGCAGAGGAGACCGCGAACGGTGCGGCCCGGGTGTGCGGGCATGAGAGGGGCCTCGGCTTCGGCCACGCCGCAGACGCAGCAGCAGCAGATTGCGCTCACTCCCTCTCCACCGCCGGAAATAGGCGGCCAATGGGGCGGAAATCAGCCGAGCGGCTTTTTCGCCCAGGCCTCGGCCTGTCGTCCGACGAGGTCGGCGATTCCGCGGACGCCGGCCTCACGGATGGCGAGCGCGAGATGATCCTTGATCTGCTGAATGAGGCCGGGCCCCTGGTATATCATGCCGGTGTAGAGCTGGATCAGCGACGCCCCCGCGTGGATCTTGGCGAGCGCGGTCTCGCCGCTGTCGATGCCGCCGATGCCGATCAGCGGCACGCGCCCGCCGGTCGCCTGATGCACGCGGGCGAGCATCACCGTCGAGCGGTGAAACAGTGGCCGGCCGGAGAGGCCGCCGGCTTGCGTGGCCTCGCGCGACGTGAGGCCTAGCCGGGTCAGCGTCGTATTCGAAACCATGATGCCGTCGACCTGATGGTGCATCAGGCGCGCGGTGATCGGCTCCACGTCCTCCTCGGCGATGTCGGGCGCGATCTTGACCAGGATCGGCCGGCTGGGCTTGCCGGATGCGATCAACCGCGCGCGGGCCTCCATTACCCGGCCGAGCAATGCGTCCAAAGCCTCGGGCGCCTGCAGGTCCCTGAGGCCGGGCGTGTTGGGCGAGGAAATGTTGACCGTGAAGGTGGTGGCGACGTCCCAGAAGACTTCGAGGCCCAGCACGTAGTCGGCGACGCGATCGGAGGTATCCTTGTTGGCGCCGATGTTGACCGCGACGATGCCCGGACGCCCCGCCCGCCGGCGCAGTCGTTCCAGCGCGACCGCGTGTCCCTCGTTGTTGAAGCCCAGGCGATTGATGACCGCGCCATCCTCGATCAGGCGGAACACGCGCGGGCGCGGATTGCCCACCTGGGGCAGCGGCGTGATGGTGCCGATCTCGGCGAACCCGAGTCCCATCGCCAGCAACTGATCGGGGACACGCGCGTTCTTGTCGAAGCCCGCGGCGATGCCGATCGGATTGGGGAAGCTCAAGCCCAGCAGGGATTGGCCGAGTTCGAGGCGGTCGGGGCAGAGGGAGCGCGGATAGAGGCCTTTCTCCATCGTCGCCAGCGTCATCTCGTGGGCGCGCTCCGCCTCGAGCGTGAACAGCGCGGGACGTGCGAGGTCGAACAGGGTCTTCAGCATGGATCGGGCTCCGCGGGGACGATCGGGACGCCTGCGCCGTCGAGCTGCAGGGGACGCACCGCGCGAGCGAGTTTCGGATCGAGGGTGCCGTAGAGATGAGGGAACAACGCACCACCACGCGACGGCTCCCAGCGCAACGCGCCGTCGAGATCGGCCGCAGCGAAAGTCACCAGAAGCAAGTCGGTCTGGCCGAGGAAGTGTTTCGCCGCGGTGCCTTGCAGTTGGGCCGCCTGTGACAAGTGTATGAAACCGTCTCGCCGATCGTCGGATGAGCCGGCGTAGACGCCCTCGGCGAGGGCTGCATCCCAAGCCTGGCGGGAACAGATCTTGAACACGAAGCCTCTGTCTAGCATGGACTTGCAACCATCTCCTCAGACACCGCCGACCGCTGGATGCAGCGATCTCCCACCGTGATAGCGTCCCTTCTGACAAAGGTCATCGACTTCGCACATTTCTCTCGATGCGGGAGGGCGATTGACACTTACGAGGCCAAATCGGCGGTGGTAGCGTCAACGATCAGTTTTCGGCATCGCCAGCATAGCAATCAAACATCCGAGCCGTTTGCCCCATGTCGCCTGGATTACCGACTGTCTCGCTGCGGATCGCGGAGTTGCTCGCGGATCCCTACGTTTTCTCGGTGCCGCCGTATCAGCGTCCCTATTCCTGGACCTCCACGGAGGCGGGGCAGTTGCTGGACGACATCATCGCGGCCTCGGGCGTCGATGGGTCGGTGACGGCCGAGCCAGACTACTTCCTCGGCGCGATCCTGCTTTTGACCTCGGCGCGAGAGACGTCGTTCGACCCCAAGGGACCGGTGCGCAACGCCGAGATCGTCGATGGACAGCAACGACTCGTCACGCTCGCCATTCTGTCGGCAGCGCTGCGCGACATCGACGAGAGCGAGGAGATGCTGCGTGAGGTCGCGCCTTTGCTGCGCGCGACGGGCGGGCTCCCCGAGGGCCGGACATCGACGTTCCGGGTCGAGCTGCGCGGCCGTCAGCAGGCGTTTCTGGAAAGCTGCGTGTTGTCCCGAGGGGCGTGCAGCGAGATGCCGGACGGCGATCGGCTCGGCGAGACGGAGCGGCGGATCCTCTCGATCCGCGAGCACTTCATCACCGAGCTCGGTCAGCTCGACGGGGCGCAGCGGCAGGCGCTGATCCGCTACATCAAGCATGCCTGCTATTTCGTGGTGATGCTGACGCCCGACATCGACCGCGCCCATCGCATGTTCCTGGTGTTGAACGGGCGCGGGAAGCCGCTGACGCGGCACGATATCCTCAAGGCCGAGATCCTCAACAAGGTGCCGCCGCACGCAGCCGGGCGGGCGCTCGCGGTGTGGGAAGAGGCGGCGCGCTCACTCGATGAGGAACATTTCGAGTCGTTCTTCAGTCATCTGCGTTCGATCTACGGTCAATATCGGCCGCAGGTGATCGCCGGCGTCCGCGCCATCATCACCGACGTCGGCGGCGCCGAGCCATTCGTCGACACCGTCTTGGCACCATTGGCGGACGCGTATCGATGCGTCCTCGAGCCGGGCTCGATCGTAGCCAACAGCCCGGCCGGCGACAGTATCCGCCGGTCGATACGCTATCTCCACCGGCTGAATGGCGCGGAGTGGACGCCGGCCGTCATGATCGCGCTGCGCAGCCTTCCCCAGGATCCGGCTCGTGTCGCGCGCGAGATCGGCAGCATCGAACGCTGGGCGCACCTGCTGCGGATGCTCTGCCTCGGCGGCAGCAAGCGCGTCCGCCGGTTCGCCGACGTGATCGAGGCACTGGCGCAAGGCCGCGGGCTCGAGGAGCCGGGCTCGCCCTGCCAGCTGACGCGCGAGGAGCGCAAGGCCATCGCCTACAATCTTCGCGACCTGCACGGCCGCAATCCCCAGCTCTGCAAGCTCACGTTGCTGCGGTTGAACGACGAGTTGGCCGACCGATTCATCGACGTCGAGCCCGGCGACTACACCGTCGAGCACATTCTGCCCCAGCGCACCAGCGAGGGGAGCCCGTGGCGATTGCTGTTCCCCGACGCGCAGCAGAGGGGGGAGGCGGTTCACAGCCTCGGGAACTTGCTGCTGGTTTCGCCCCGCCAGAACGACCGGGCGCGCAATCAGGAGTTCCCGCGCAAGCGCGCCATCTTCGCGGAGCTGCATGACGGTCCGCTCGCCGCGCTCTCGGCGGACGTGCGGGCCGCGACGACGTGGGGGCCAGAGCAGGTTCGAGCAAGAGAGTTGGCGCTGACTCGCATCATCGAGCGGATTTGGCGTATCGAGTTACCTCGCGAGCGGAGCGCCGCAACAGAGCGCGATCGCCCGGAGACTCCCAGGCCGACCTTCGCTGAATAGCGCGAGCAGTGCCGGCCGCTTTATCAAGCCGGGCAAAAGTGCGATCCATCTGGTGGTCCGCGCAGCGGCAATCCGATGGTCACCGGATGGGGGGCGACGACATGACGACAACCGTTCCCATATCGGCCACGGTCGTCACTCTGGGCGAACTGTTCTCGGATCAAAACCAGTTCCGGCTGCCGCCGTTCCAGCGGGCTTATGCCTGGAGCACCGCTCAGGTCTCCCGGCTGCTCACCGATGTCATCGAGGCGACCCGCCGGCCGGCTCAGGACCGGCGGCATTTTCTGGGCCGGCTGCTGCTCGCCCGCCCCGGCGGAGGAGACGGCATCTCCGTCATCGATGGTCACCAGCGGCTGATGAGCCTCACCATCTTGTTCGCGGTGCTGCGCGATCTGGCCGCGCGCGACGGCGGCGATGGGCGCACCGGCGACCTCGTCGCGGCCCGGTTGTTGCGCGGCGAGATCGAGGAGAGCCTGTACCGGCTGATGCCGCACCCGGGACTGGCCCCGTTCATGGCTCGCTATGTGCAGGCCGACGGCGCCACGCTGATCGAGTTCGGCGGCGATCCGGCGGAGCTTTCGGAGACCGAGGCCAACATCATCGCCAATCGTGATTTTTTTCGCACCGAGCTTTCCGACGCCGAGGATGGTTCCGCCTTCCGCGCGGCGCTGGGCCGGCTGCTGATCGAGGATTGCCGCGTCGTCGTCATCGAGGTCGAGGACGAGATCGAGGCCTGGTCGATGTTGCAGACCGAGGAGCAGACGCGGCTCGATTTCAACGCTACCGACCGGGCCAAGGCCAGCATCCTCTCGGCGATGCCGCAGGCCGATCGGGATGTATGCGGGCCGATCTGGGAGCGGTGGCAGGATCGGCTCGGATCGGACGGCCTGCGCGCCCTGCTGTCCCATGTGCGAACGCTCGAGCTGCGCAAGCGCTCGGACGTGCCTGTGGAAACCGAACTCGTGGGCCACTTCGAGCTGCAGCGCGGCGCCGTCGCATTCTTCGAGCGCAAGCTCGTGCCGCGGGCCGAGTGGATGGCCACACTCGGTAGCCGCGAGCCGTGGGCCGAGACCGATCGGGCGGCCATCGGCTCGCGGCTCGAGACGGCGAGCTGGGTGGACAATCCGCTGTGGGTCGCCGCCGCCATTCGATGGCTCGAGCGGCATGGTCCCCGTCATGGCGAGACCCGCGACTTCTTCGACCGCATCGAGCGGCTGGTCTGGCTGCTGCGGCTCGCCGGCGTCGATCCGCAGGTGCAGCAGACGCGGTTTCTCAGGCTGTTGAGTGAGATCGACCGGGCGAGCGGTCTAGACGCGCTCGACTCACTCTGGATCGAGCCTCGGTTGCAGTCGCAGGCGCTGACGGCGCTGCGTGGCCGCACTTTCTACTGCAAGCATTACTGCTCGGCCGTCCTGCGCCGGATCAGCGTGGCGCTGGGCAGCGATGCCTTCGAGTTGGCGCGGCAGCACTCGACCATCGAGCACGTGCTACCGCGCAATCCACCGACGCGCCGGCTCTGGTGGGAGGCGTTCGGCAACAAGGATAGCATCAACGCCTACGTCAACCGGCTCGGCAACCTGACGCTGCTCAGTCACGACCACAACCAGGCGACCGCCGCCAATGATTGGGACGAGAAGCGCCCGACGCTGGCGTCGTCGGAGTTCCTGCTGTCGAGGCAGGCGTCGGCCCAGGCCGAGTGGACGCCGGCCTCAATCGAGCAGCGGACAGAGGCGCTGATTGCCGCGTTGTTGGCCGGCTGGGACCTCGAGGCGACCGGCTGAGCCCCCTGGTTGGAGACAGCCTGCTGTGGCGCTGACGCGGCTCCCCGTGTATCCTGCCGCCACGCATTTCAGGCTTGGTCGAGGACACGGGGACAACAGTGATCGATTTCTCCAGCGAAGGTCCGCTGTTGGTGTTCGGCGGCCCCTACTCCAACCTGCGCGCGACCGAAGCGATGCGGCGCGAAGCCGGGCGGCTGGGCATTCCCGCGACGCGCGTCATCTGCACGGGCGACATCGTCGCCTATTGCGCCGAGCCGGAGGAGACGGCACGAGCGGTGCGCGACTGGGGCTGCCACGCCATTCAGGGCAATTGCGAGGAGCAGCTGGCCGCCGGGGCCGCCGATTGCGGCTGCAATTTCGAGGAGGGGACGGCCTGCGACCTGCTCGCCAGGGGCTGGTATCCGTTCGCCGCCGCGCGCGTTCCGCGCGAACTGTGCGACTGGATGGGGGGGCTGCCCCGCACGCTCGACTTCCGCTTTTCCGGGTTGACGTTTCGAGTCGTGCACGGCGGCGGTGAGGTCATCAATCGCTGGGTGTTTGCATCCGATACCGCCGCGATCACCGAGGAAATGCGGGCGGCTGCCTGCGACGTGGTCGTCGGCGGCCACTGCGGGGTGCCGTTCATCGCCCGCTCGGGGACCGCGATGTGGTTCAATCCCGGTGTCATCGGCATGCCCGCCAACGATGGCACCACCGATGTCTGGTATGGGCTGATCGAGCGCGATGGCGGCGGCGTGAAGCTCTCCACCCACCGCCTCGCCTACGATCATCACGCAGCCGCCGCGGACTTGCGCCGTCACGGCCACGCCAACGGCTACGCCCGTACACTGATCACCGGGATCTGGCCGAGCTTCGACGTTTTGCCCGCCGCCGAGAAGGCCGCGACGGGCGTTCGCCTCAGGCCACGCAGCGTGCGACTCGTGCCAGGCGTCGGCGGCAGGCCCAAGGCCGAGGCCGAGCCGGTCTTGTGACGGTGATCAACGCTTCGCGACCTTGGCGATGAACCGCTCCAACAGGGCGTTGGTCTCGGCCGGCGCGTCGATCTGCGGGAAGTGGCCACAGCCCTCGAGCGCCTCGATCTCGACCCCGGGGACCACGCGCCGCAGCATGTCGAAATAAGGCGCAGCCTCACCTTTCTTCACCGGCACGCGCTCGCGCCGCTCGTTCGTGACGGTGGTCTGGATGACCAGCATCGGGCTTTTAACCGCCGCGAGGGTCGGCTCGAGACGGGCGAGGTCGTAGCGCACGCTGTCGAGCGTCATCTGCTGCGCGACGTCCTTGGGAAGCGCCAGCGCGCGCTCGACGATGGCCGCCTTCACCGACGGTGCGCTCTTCTCGTTGAACATCGCCGCGAACATGCCCTGGAGCGCCGCGTCGAGCTTGCCCTCGCCGATCACCTTGCGCATCAGCGTGTCGGTCGCCGCGTTGAACTGGCTGCCGTCGATCAGCACCACCCCGGCCGTGCGGTCCGGCGCTTGCACCGCGACTTCCGGCGCGACACGGCAGCCCATCGAGTGCCCGACGATGATCGCGGGGGGGAGATCCATGCGGCGCATCAGTGAGGCGACGGCGACGCCGAAGGCCTCGATCGAGCAATCCGTGCCCGGTGCTTTCGACTGTCCGTGTCCCGGCAGGTCGACCGCGACGACGCGGTGGCGCGGCGAGAAATGCGCGACCTGCGGCGCCCAGTCGGTGTGATCGCACGAGAAGCCGTGGATGAACACGATCGGCGGGCCGCCGGAGCCGGCGGTGATGTGGTGGATCGACATGTGATGTTTCCTTCCCCGAGCTTTCGTTGGTGTTGCTTGAAACCTTACCTTCAGCCAGTCGGCCCTTGTTGGCTTCCGAGACGGAACACTAGCGAAGCCGTTGATTTTACGCACCTGCCGGCCATGCATCCGTCTCCAAAGGCTACTTCCTGCTCAAGGCCATGTCGTCGCGGTGGATCAGCTCGTCGCGGCCGGCGAAGCCGAGGATGGCGGTGATCTCGCTCGACTTCTTGCCGATGATGCGATCGGCATCGCTGCGCGCATAGGCGACGAGACCGCGGCCAAGCTCGCGCCCGTCGGCGGCGCGGATGATCACGGCATCGCCGCGCTCGAAGACGCCCTCGATGCGCTTGACTCCCGCCGGCAGCAGGCTCTTGCCCGACGCCAGCGCCTTCTCCGCACCCGCATCGATGTGCAGCACGCCCGACGGCTCTAGGTGGCCCGCGATCCAACGCTTCTTGGCCGTGACCGGATCGGAGGCGGCGAGAAACCACGTGCAAGTGGCGCCATCGGCGATCGCCTGAAGCGGGTGCAGCACCTTGCCGGTGGTGATCACCATGTGGGTGCCGGCGGCGAGCGCGATCTTGGCGGCCTCGACCTTGGTGCGCATACCGCCTTTGGACAGCTCCGATCCTGGATCGCCGGCCATGCCCTCGATCTCCGCGGTGATTTCCTGGACCAGCGGGATGTGCCTCGCGCCGGGGTCGAGATGCGGGGGCGCGGTGTAGAGCCCGTCGATGTCGGACAGCAGCACCAGCGTGTCGGCCGACACCATCGAGGCGACGCGTGCTGAAAGCCGGTCGTTGTCGCCATAACGGATCTCGGTGGTCGCCACCGTATCGTTCTCGTTGACGACCGGGATCGCCTTGGCGGCCAACAGCGTGTCGATGGTGCGCCGCGCGTTGAGGTAGCGGCGGCGCTCCTCGGTGTCGCCGAGCGTCAGCAGCACCTGGGCCGCGATCAGCCCGCGCGCGCGGCACAATTCTTGGTAGGCCTGGGCGAGCCCGATCTGGCCGACGGCGGCGGCGGCCTGACTCTGCTCGAGCTCCAGGGCGCCTTTTGGAAAGCCGAGTTGATGGCGGCCGAGCGCGATGGCGCCGGACGAGACCAGGATGACCTCGCGACCGGACTCGGTCAGTGCCGCGACGTCGTCGATCAGGGAGTTCAGCCAGGTGGCGCGGAGCCGTCCCGTCGCCCGCTCGACCAGCAGGGCCGAGCCGATCTTGACGACGATGCGCCGGGCCTTGCCCCACTCGGGACGCGGGGTGCGGGTGATGGAGGCTTGCTTGTCCGTCATGGCCGATTTCTGAGGCATGGGTGAAACGCGGCATCGGCATAGCAGGATTCAAGCGGAGGGGGCAAAGTCGACGGTCAGAACGGCAAATAGACCAGAGCATAGGGGAGGTGGGAATGAGCACGCGGGACACGCCGGCCCCAGGAGCCCTGGCAGATGTGCAGCCGCGCCCGTCGATCCGGCCGCAGTGGCTGGCGCTGGTCGAGGAGCCGGCGCTGGAGCCGGACCTGCCTATCATCGATCCGCATCACCACTTCGCTCTGCACGGGGCGGAAGACTATGGCCTCGCCGATCTCGCCGCGGATACCTCGAGCGGCCATCGGATCGAGGCGACCGTCTATATCGAATGCCGCGCCGGCTATCGCCCGGACGGACCGCTGGAGCTGCGGCCGGTGGGCGAGACGGAAGGGGTTCTGGGGATGATGGGTGACGCGCCCCCTTCCCCAACCCTCCCGCACGAGGGGGGAGGGGGATCGCCGCCCACCCGCTTCTGTGCCGGCATCGTCTGCTATGCGGATTTGATGCTCGGCACGGCCGTGCGGCCCGTGCTGGAGGCGCAGATCGCGGCCGGCAGGGGACGCGTTAAGGGTATCCGCAACTCGACGGTCTCCCACGCCGACCCGAACGCGCGCGGCGCGGCCGTCAACCGGCCCGCGGGCATGCTCCTCGACCCGCGCCTGCGCGAGGGCTTCGCCTGTCTCGCCCCGCTCGGCCTCACCTTCGATTCCTGGATCTATCACACCCAGGTCGGCGAGCTGACCGACCTCGCCCGCGCCTACCCCGACACGGTCGTCGTGCTCGATCACGTCAGCGGCATCCTGGGGATCGGCCCATACAGCGGACGGCGCGAGGAAACCTTTCGAGAGTGGCGCCGCGCGCTGGTCGACTTCGCCGCTTGCGCGAACGCGCGGGTGAAGCTCGGCGGGCTCGGCATGCCGTTGTTCGGATTCGGCTTTCACGAGCAGGTCCGCCCGCCAGGCTCCGAGCGGCTCGCGGCGGCCTGGCGGCCCTACATCGAAACGGCGATCGAGTTGATGGGGGCGGAGCGCTGCATGTTCGAGAGCAACTTTCCCGTCGACAAGGCCTCGTGCGCCTATGGCGTCCTGTGGAACGCTTTCAAACGGATCACGGCGGATTGCTCGGCATCGGAGAAGGCCGCACTCTACAGCGGGACGGCGCGCCGCACCTACCGGCTCTGAGCACGACGCATGGCTGCCGGCTCGGCTCATACGCTCGTTTGACAAGCGGCCGGGCGGCGGTGACAAGGAAAGCGATCGAATGCAGGCCGGGGCTGGGCTTTAGTGGGCAGCCCCTGGACGGCCAGGGAGGAACGATGACCGACCCGAAGAATCCGACGCGTGGTCCCATGCCAGGCGCCATGCCGGGCCCGATGTCTGGAATGGCGCTCGCCGGCCTCAAGGTGGTGGAATGCGCCACCGTCATCGCCGCGCCGTTCTGCGGCAAGCTGATGGCCGACTTCGGCGCCGACGTGATCCACGTCGAGCCGCCGGGCAAGGGCGACCATCTGAGGCAATTCGGCTTCACCAAGGACGGCATCAATCCCTGGTGGAAATACTACGACCGCAACAAGAGCGCGGTGACGCTCGACATCTCCAAGCCCAAGGGCCGGGACATCCTGCTGCGGCTGTTGTCGGACGCCGACATCTTCATCGAGAATTTTCGTCCCGGTCGGCTCGAGGAGTGGGGCATCCACTACGAGGATCTGGCCAAGCTCAACCCGCGCCTGATCATGATCCGCCTCACCGGCTACGGCCAGACCGGGCCCTATGCGGAGCAGCCGGGCTTCGGCACCATCATCGAGGCGATGAGCGGTTTCGCCCACATGACCGGTGAGCCGGACGGGCCGCCGACGATGCCGCAGTTCGCCCTCGCCGACAGCGTGGCCGGACTCTACGCGGTCTCCGCCGCGATGTTCGCCGTCTACAATCGCGACGTCGTCGGCACCGGCAAGGGGCAGGTGATCGATGTCGCGATCTGGGAGGGGCTCTATTCGATCCTCGGTCCCAATGCGACCGTCTACCAGCTCACCGGGGAGGCCCCGACCCGGATGGGCAATCGCGTGCCGACCTCGGCCCCGCGCAACACCTACAAGACCAAGGACAATCGCTGGCTGGTGATCGCGGGCGCCACGCAGACGACGGCGACGCGGCTGCTGACGGTGGTCGGCGGCGAGACGCTCGCCAAGGACCCGCGCTTCGCCAACAACATGCTGCGGGTCAAGAACGTCGCCGCGCTCGACGAGTACATCAGTGCCTGGATGGGCGAGCGAACCTTCGACGAGGTGATGGCGATCCTCAACGAGTGCGAGGTGCCGGTCGGCCCGATCAACACGATCGCCGACATCATGAAGGATCCGCACGCCGTCGCCCGCGAGATGATCGTGGACGTGCCCGACGAGCACAAGGGCACGCTGAAGCAGGAGGGCGTGTTTCCGCGCATGGTGGGAACGCCCGGTAAGGCCCGCCACACCGGCAAGAGCATGGGCGCCGACAATGACGAGGTCTTCGGCAGCCGCCTCGGCATGACCGCCGCCGAGATGGCCGAGCTGAAGACGCAGGGGATCATCTAGTTTTGCGCGAGACAGGTGTCCGGCCTCTGGTCCGACACCTGATCTCGGCATCGACACGGTGTCAGACGCAGAGCGTCAGACACCTCCGCAGGGAGACACACATGGCCAAGCCGCTGATCACGCTGTACACGCCCGGAAACCGCAAGGACCTGATCGCCAAGGCCGGTAAGTTCAAGCCGGACGGCATCGTGCTCGATCTCGAGGACGCGGTGCCGATCCAGCTCAAGGCGCAGACCCGCGACGAGCTCGGCGAGCTGATCCCGACGCTCGACATCGTGTCGCTGGTGCGCGTCAACTCTGAGCCGCAATACCTGCAGAAGGATCTCGAGGCCGTCGTCGGCAACAACCTCTACGGCATCTGCCTGCCGATGGCCGAGACCGTCGACCAGATCGTCGTCGCCGACAAGATCATGACCTGGCTCGAGCGCGAGCGCGGCATCGAGCCGGACAAGGTCAAGCTGCTGCTGCTGATCGAGACCGCACTCGGCGTGCGTAATTGCTACGACATGTGCGTCGCGGCCAAGCGCGTCGAGAGCATCGTGTTCGGCTCGGCGCAGGACGGCGACCTGCAGCGCGACCTGCGCTCGGACTTCTCCATCGAGGGGCCGGAGATCATGTATGCGCGCCAGAAGTCCTTGCTCGACGCGCGCGCGGCCAAGCTCCCCTACGTGCTCGACGGCGCCTTCTCCGACATCAAGAACGAGGACACGCTGCGCCGCGATTGTACCCTGTCGAAGCGGCTCGGCTACAACGGCCGTACGCTGATCTATCCCGGCCACATCGCCATCGCGCGCGAGTGCTATGCGCCGAGCCCGAAAGAGGTCGCGCACTACCAGGCTGTGGTGCAGGCGTTCGAGGACGCCGAGAAGCAGGGGTTGGCTGCCATCAACTACGGCGGCAAGCTGATCGACTACGCCATGTACAAGAAGGCGAAGAGCTTCCTCGAGATCATCTGAGGTGGCGTAGGTCGGAGTGAGCACGCAGTGCGAGGTCCGACAATTACGGCGATTGGCGAATTGTCGGACCTCGGTCGCAAAGGGCGCCCTCGCTCCGACCTACGAGGCACCCCCATGCCCACCTTCACCCGCGACGGCGCGACGATCTGGTACGACGTGATCGGCGAAGGACCGGCCGTGCTGCTGTTCGCGCCGGGCGGTCTGCGCTCGCGCGACGAGATGTGGCATTCGCCGCCGGGCGGGCCGCAGCGGGTCTGGAACGACTGGACGAAGGTGCTGTCCGAGGCAGGCTTTCGCGTCATCACGATGGACCAGCGCAACGCCGGCCGCTCGCGCGCTCCGATCGCGGCGGGCGACGGCTGGCACACTTATGCGGCCGATCACCTCGCGCTGATGGATTATCTGGGCATACAGCGTTTCCATACTCTCGGCGGTTGCATCGGCGCGAGCTTCTGCCTGCGTCTCAGCCAGGATGCGCCGGACCGGATCATATCCGCCGTGCTGCAGAACCCGATCGGGCACAACCCGGAGGCGCCGACCTACTTCCCAGACGGCCATGCCGACTGGGCGAAGGAGCAGATCGCCGCCCGTCCCGATCTGGATCCCGCGGCACTCGCCCAGTTCGGACTGAACATGTGGGCGGGCGATTTCGTCTACAGCGTCGAGCGTGACTTCGTCCGGCAGTGCCAGACGCCGTGTATCGTGCTGCCCGGCAACGATGCGCCTCATCCCGCCGTCATCGGCGAGGAGCTTGGGAAGATGTTGCCGAGCACGGACTATCTGAAGGACTGGAAAGGCCCCGCGCATCTCGGCGCGCAGAAAGTCCGCGTGCTGGCGTTCCTGGCCAAGCAAACGCCCGGGACGAGCACCTGAGCTACGACAGCGCGCCGCCGTCGACCCGCATCGGCGTGCCCGTCACCATCGAGGCTGCGGGCGAGGACAGCCACACCACCAGCTCGGCGATCTCCTCGGGTGTCGCGAAGCGGTCGATCGCCTGCCGCGCGAGCAGCGTCTCGCGATTGTTCTTGTAGTCGAACAGCGGCCCGGCGAGCGGTGTATCGACTGGACCCGGGCACACGCAATTGACGCGGATGCCGCGCCGTCCGTATTGGCGGGCGGCACTGCGGGTGAGACCGATGACGGCATGCTTCGACGCGCTGTAGGCCGGCAGCATCGGGCTGCCGACGAGGCCCGCGACCGAGGCCGTGTTGACGATGGAGTGGCCGCCCTTTGGCGCGGTTTGCTCCAGCATTAGCGTGATCGCCGCCTGCATGCAGTGCCACACGCCGCGGACATTGATGGCCATGACGCGCTCGAAATCGGCCAGCGGATAGCTGTGCAGCTCCGACATCGGCCCGAGCACACCGGCGTTGTTGAACGCACAATCGATCCGGCCGAATTTTGCGACCGCTGCGCCGAACAGCGCCTTCACGGATGCCTCGTCGGCGACATCGCAGCCGACAGAGATCGCCTCAGCGCCCGACTTGCGGACTTCAGCCGCGGTCGCCTCCGCGGTGTCGCGGTCGATGTCGCTGACGACGAGCTTTGCGCCCTCCGCGGCGAATCGCAGCGCTGACGCGCGGCCGAAGCCCGATCCCGCACCCGTGATCAGCGCCACCCTGCTGTCGAGCTGTCCGGCCATGTGCGTGCCTCCTCGTCCGTTGATTGTGCGTGGCGCTGCGTCGCGCCTTGCCGGCAAGCCTATGCGCTGCGCGTTCGAAGCGCCACAGGTGCGGCGCTCGCGACGGGCCGTGTCGCTGCGCCCCGCTGGGCGAGCCCCTTGCGCATCGGGTTGCGGCTGGTCAATGGTCGGGGGCGGTGCCCCATGCCAATGTGAGAGGGGTTCCGGGGGCAAGGGATGAAGACGGTATCGACGGCGGAGGCCTGGACGGGAACAGCGGACTGCCGCAATTGCGCGATCCGTCAATCCGTCCTGTTCGCGCGCCTCGACGAGCCCGATTTCGACGCCATCCACCGGCAGATCGACCAATACACGTTCTCGCCTGGCAGCATCGTCTATTCGCAGGACGACGCGGCCGATGCGATCTTCACCATCCGCACGGGCCTCGTGAAACTGACGCAATATCTCCCGGATGGAACGCAGCGCATCGTGCGTCTGCTGCAATCGACGGATGTGATCGGGCTCGAGGCGCTGATGCTCGATCGCTATGAGCACGCCGCGACCGCATTACACACGACGGAAGTCTGCCGCATCCCGTCGTCGGTGGTGCGCGAGCTGCTGCAACGCAAGCCGCAGCTCTTCAACGACCTGATGGCTCGCTGGCATCGCGCCGTCAGCGATTGTGACCGCGTCATCACGGAGCTGAGCACCGGCCCTGCGCGTGCGCGCGTCGTGCGTCTGTTGCTGTGGCTCGCCGAGCGAAAGGGCGACCGGCAGTGCGATCTGTTCAGCCGTGAGGACTTGGGTGCACTGCTTGGGCTGACGACCGAGACCGTCAGCCGGACGATGGCGGAGCTGAAGCGACAGGGCTGGATCACCGAGCCCCGGATCAACCTCATCGTCTGCGACATCGACCGGCTCCGCGCCGCGTTGGGATGACGATTGCGGTTTGAGCGTTCAGCCGGCCTGCCGGGGCGTATCGATCCGCTTGGCGATCAGGTAGGCGAGCGGCATCGCGATCACGGCCGCCGCGCCGCACATGATCGGGATCAGCTTCATACCCTGATCAAGCAGGGTGTTGTTGGTGACGATGATGGTCAGCGCGACACCGGCCAGAGTGGTGCCGAGCACGATCCAGATGAGTGCGGCCAGTCGGAGCATGGCGTTTCTCCTTCGCAGCAGCAGATGCGAGACCGCTCTCGCACCGGCTTCGACGTGTACGCTAGGCCGATCGCCGTCGAGCCGCCTTGCGGATCCGCAATCGCTCGAGGCGTTGTGCGGATTTGGCGCGCTACGGCTTCACGTTGCGCGCCAGATGGGCGATGGCGGCCTGGACACCACCGCTGCCGTGCGGAACGGCGAGCGCCGAGAGCGCCGTCTCCACCACCGCCAGCGCGCCGAGCACCATCGGCGCGTTGACGTGGCCCATGTGGGCGATGCGGAACGCCCGCCCGCCGAGTGCGCCGATGCCGGTGCCCAGCACCACGCCGCACTTGTCGCGCGCATAGTCGACCAGAGCCTTCAGCGGCTGGCCGGAGGTCTCGCCGTTCCAGAGCACGGTCGTCACCGAGGGCGCGCGCTCGGCCGGGTCGAGAATGCTGAAATCCAGCGTGCCGCCTTTCGACCACTCCGCGACCGCTGCCTGCGTCGCGCCGGCCAACAGCCGATGACGTTCGAACACGGCCGGCAGCCCTTCTGCCTTCAGCATGTCGATGGCCTTGCGCAACCCGAACAGCAGATGCTCGGGAGGCGTGCCGCAGTATTTCTGGTAGTGCTCCTCGCCCTCTCGGAACGTCCAGTCCCAGTACGGGGTGATCATGTTCGCGT
Source organism: Devosia equisanguinis (assembly GCA_945889015.1). Classification (GTDB taxonomy): domain Bacteria; phylum Pseudomonadota; class Alphaproteobacteria; order Rhizobiales; family Hyphomicrobiaceae; genus CAMDBL01. The sequence continues at coordinate 3,219 of CAMDBL010000036.1, read as the reverse complement.
GCCGGTGGGCGGAGACCGCGCGCTCGCTGGCCGCCACGAAGCTGAGGCCCGGCGGTGTCATCAGGCCTTTCTGGGAGCCCGCCACGGCGACGTCGATCCCCCACGTGTCCATCTCGAATGGCATACAGGCGAGCGAGGCGACGGCATCGACCATGAACAGCGCGGGATGGCCTGCCGCGCGGATCGCCCTGCCGATCCCCGCGATGTCGTTGACGACGCCGGAGGCGGTGTCGATCTGCACCACCAGCACGGCCTTGATCTCGTGTCCGGTGTCGATGCGCAGGCGCGCCTCGACCTCGGCTGGGCGCACCGCATGCGTGTAGGATCCCGGCAGCACCTCAACGTCCGCTCCGAGCGTGGTGGCCATCGCCCCCCAGCCCGTGGCGAAGCGGCCGCTTTCCAGCACCAGGATCTTGTCGCCACGCGAGAGAACGTTGGTCAGCGCGGCTTCCCACGCACCATGGCCGTTGGCGGCATAGATGTAGGTGCGCCCACGCGTGCGGAACAACCCGCGCAGATCGTCGAGCAGGCTCATCGTCACCTCGACGAGACTGCCGGTGTAGATGTCGACCGCAGGCCGATGCATCGCCGACAGCACCTCGTCGGGCACGTTGGTGGGCCCGGGGATGGACAGGAGCTCGCGCCCGGCACGAACCGTCATGGATTGCTCCGTTTGGGATGTTGTGACCGCATGATAGCGTACCCGCGCGGGCTGTCATTCCGGAACGCGTGACCGGCGGGTGCGTTGTCCCGGTCACTGCGTCACAGCCCCAGGGCGCGTCACGGTGAGGGATCTACGAATGAGCCGACAGGCGGAAAGAGAAGCCGAGAGAGGTCGTGGCCGGGCCTCGGCCTCGCTCGCCGAGCGACTGTTCGAGACCCGTCGGCGCTCGCTTACGATCGCGGAACCGCTGTCCCCCGAGGACATGACGGTGCAGGCGATGGAGGACGCGAGCCCGACGAAGTGGCATCTCGCTCACGTCACCTGGTTTTTCGAGACCTTCGTCCTCACGGCGTTCCTTGCGGATTACGAGATCTACGATCAGCGCTTCCCCTACTGCTTCAACTCCTATTACGAGAGTGCCGGCCCAAGGCAGCCCCGTCCCAGCCGTGGACTGTTGACCCGTCCGTCCTGCGAGGAGGTGCTGGGCTATCGGCGCTTCGTCGATCGCGGGCTCGAGCGCCTGTTGGCCGGCAGCTGTCCGGCCGAGGCCGAGCGGTTGATCGAGCTCGGCATCCAGCATGAACAGCAGCATCAGGAGCTGATGCTGACCGATATCCTCGCGCTGTTCGGGGCGAACCCGCTGCGGCCTGCCTACCGGGCTCCGACGGCACCGGCACCGGGTGGATCCGCTGGCACGCGCTCCATCGAGCTGCCCGGCGGCATTTGCCGGGTTGGACATCGCGGGCCAGGATTTTGCTGGGACAACGAACGGCCCGACCATTCCGCACTGCTCCAAACCTATAGCCTCGCGGACGGCGTGGTGACCAACGGCGAATGGCTGGAGTTCATGCGGGATGGCGGCTATCGCAAGCCGCTGCTCTGGCTCGCGGAGGGCTGGGCCGCGGTTCAACGGGAGGGGTGGGAGGCGCCCGGCTATTGGGAGCAGAGCGATGGTGGCTGGCGGCAAATGACGCTCGAGGGGTTGCTTGCACCCGATCCTGCCGCGCCCGTTTGCCACGTCAGCTACTACGAGGCCGACGCGTTCGCGCGCTGGGCGGGGAAGCGGCTGCCGACCGAGCACGAATGGGAGGCCGCGGTGGTGAATGCGGGCGAGACCGATGCGGGTGATCGCGAGGCGTTGCGTCCCGAGCCGGCGGCACACGGTCGAGGCGGTCTGCGGCAAGCGTTCGGCGCGGTCTGGCAGTGGACGGCCAGCGCCTATCTCCCCTATCCCGGATACCGGGCGCCCGAAGGCGCGATCGGGGAGTACAACGGCAAGTTCATGGTCAGCCAGCACGTGCTGCGCGGCTCCTCCTGCCTGACGCCGTCGGGACATTCGCGTCCGACGTATCGCAATTTCTTCTATCCGCATCAGCGCTGGCAGATGACCGGCGTGCGGCTTGCCGCGGAGGTCGAGTCATGAGCCTTGCCGCTCGCATTCCAGAGCCCTCTCCCGACGCCCAGTTCGCAGCCGACATCGTGCGCGGACTTTCCCGCCGGCAGAAGAGCTTGCCGAGCCGGTACTTCTACGACGCGCGCGGCAGCGAGTTGTTCGAGGAGATCACGCGGCTGCCGGAGTATTATCCGACCCGCAGCGAGATCGAGGTGCTGGACGCGCACGCCACCCGGTTGATGCGCAACGTCGGTCCAGATCACGCGATCGTCGAGTTGGGCTCGGGATCGAGCCGCAAGACCGAGCTGCTGCTGGACGCAGCTCCCCGCCTGTCGGCCTACGTTCCCATCGATGTGTCGGAGACCGCGCTGACGGAGGCCCGGCAGCGCCTTTCCGCGCGCCATCCGCGATTGCGGATCTGGCCGGTGGTCGCGGATTTCACCGATCTCGGCGCGCTGCCCGCGGGGCTGGAGATGACGTCGAAGATCGGCTTCTTTCCTGGCTCCACGATCGGAAACTTCGATGCCGGCGATGCGCGCGCGCTGCTGTCGAGCGTGAGGCGCCTGCTGCAACCCAGGGGGCGTCTCATCATCGGCGTGGACCTGGTCAAGGACGTCGACACTCTGGTTGCCGCCTACGACGACCGAGCCGGCGTCACCGCGGCCTTCAATCTCAACATTCTAGAGCGCATCAACCGAACTTTCGGCCACACCTTCGATGTCACGACGTTCCGCCATGTCGCGATCTACGACAAGGCCCTGTCGAGGATAGAGATGCATCTCGAGAGCCGGCGGGAACAGACCGTGCGGCTGCTCGACCGCTGGTTCCGGTTCGAGCGCGGCGAGACTATCCACACCGAGAGTTCGCACAAGTATACGGTTGCCGGCTTCGGCGATCTGGCGCGCGAGGCGGGTTGGGAGGTCGGTGAGACGTTTACGGATCAGAAGGGCTTCTTCAGCGTCCACGACCTGGTGGCGCCGTCCTCGATGGCGCGGCCTGCAGCATGATCTGCGGCCTGCCGTCGCGCTCGGCGGGGAGCCCGAAACTTCGCCACTGAACGCCTGAATTTGAGCGTTTACATCTCGCGCTGCGGCACGCTATGGTGCTCGCGTTGAGTTGGGGAAAGTACCGCGTCATGCTGCAGCTCGGCTATTTGGGATTG
>CAMDBL010000035.1 GCA_945889015.1 Devosia equisanguinis | reverse complement strand
GCTGGCGCGGGCGCACCGCCGGTGCCGATGGAGGACCTGCCGATCGAGAAGTGGCGCGCCGTCGTCGATCTCAATCTGACCGCCTGCTTCATGTGCGCCCAGGAGGCGATCCGCATGTACAAGGCGCAGAGCCCGCAGGGCGGCCGCATCATCAACAACGGCTCGATCTCGGCGCACGCGCCGCGGCCGATGTCGGTGGCCTACACCTCGACCAAGCACGCGATCACAGGCCTCACCAAGACCATCGCGCTCGACGGCCGGCCGTTCAACATCGCTTGCGGCCAGCTCGACGTCGGCAACGCCGATACACCGCTCGGCGGACGCATGAAGCACGGCGTTATGCAGGCCCGCGGCGACGTCCAGCCCGAGCCGGTGTTCGATCCGGTCCACTGCGGCTCCGCGATCCGCTACATGGCGAGCCTGCCGCTCGACACAAACATCCTGACAATGACGATCAAGGCCACCAACATGCCGTTCGAAGGGCGTGGCTGAGGGCGATGGCGCGCGACGCGACCGTCACGGCGTGATATGAGCATTGCGATTCTCAACCGCGTTTTACAACGAGGGAGACTCTGATCATGGCCCTGTGGTCGAGGAAAAAGGACGGTGGCGAGGCGGGTGCCCAGCCGCCGGCCGGCAATGGCGCCGCCCCGGTGACGACCGTGCCCACTCCGGCTCCAATGGCTCCGGCCACTCCCTCCCCGGCCGCCACGGTCGCACCTACCGCGGCGAGCCCGGCTGCTGCGGAGCCGCCACTCGATGCGGAGGAGGCCAAGAAGCGGGCCGCCGTCTCCAAGCACCTGCTGCTGTCGTTCGGCGAGATCGTCAGCGTGCTGATGCGAAGCCCGCAGTTCCGTGGCATGCCTTTGCAGGAGGTCGAGGCGCTGGTGGTTCCCGCCGTCATGTCGGGGCAGTTCCTGGTCGCCGAGGCGCAATCGAAATCGAAGGGCTTCGTCACGCCGGTTGCCATCGCACTGTGGGCCTCGGTCTCCGCCGAGATCGACCAACGGCTCGGTCAGGATCTGGAGAAGCCGTTCCGCCTCGCGCCGAACGAGTGGCGCAGCGGCGACATCGCCTGGCTGATCACGATCGCGGGCGACGGCCGCATCATCAGCCCGATGTTGAAGCAGCTGCAGGAGACGACGCTGAAGGGCAAGCCCCTCAAGATGCGCGTCAAGGGCAAGGACGGCAATGTCACGGTCGGCACCTTCGCGCCGAACGCGGCCGAGACCGCAACCGGGCCGTCGACCTGATCGCGGGCTCGCCCACCGAAATCGAGGCGGCGACACGAGATCGAAGCCGGAGCCCGCGAGGCTCCGGCTTTTTTCATGCGCGGTCGGCGCGGATCAGACCGGAGGTGCTGGCAAGCGCGCCCGGCACCAGCTCGGCCGCCAGCAGGCGCATCGGATCGACCGGACCCGGCAGCATGATCTGACCGACGGGCACCCGCGTGAAGCCGAGCCGCCCGTAATAGGGCTCGTCGCCGACCAGCACGACCAAGGCCACGCCGGCAGCGCGCGCGGCGTCAAGCACCTCGGCCACCAGCTGGCGGCCATAGCCCTGCCCCTTGAACTCAGGATCCACCGCCAGCGGGCCAAGCAGCAGCGCGCGGCCTTCGCCGCCGACCTTGATCCGCGTCATGCGCAGCGCGGCGATCACCCGGTCGCCGTGGACCGCGACGCGGCAGAACGGCGAGATGTCCGGCGTCCCCTCGCGCACGCGGTAGGCCGTGCGCGTGAATCGCCCGGGTCCGAAGACCTCGGCGTGCAGCTTCAGGATGGCGGTGAGATCGGCGACCGTGGCCGACCGGGTGGTGATGTTGGACGACATCAATCGCAGCGCAGCTCTCTCAAGGAGGGAAAGGACATCGCCACGCCCTCCGCCGAAGGAGGCTGCGGCGTCACGCAGGCAGCACGGTTCGTCGCGTGGCCCTCGATGGGGGTGTGATGATCACGTCCAGCATGAGCGGCGCTCTAGCACGCACGCACGGTCACGGTCCAGCGATGCGCGCGCCGCCGCCCCGGCGTCATGGAATTAACCTTCAATGCGCTTGCACTGGCACGAGCCCTCGCCACTCACCAGGCGGGATCACGCGGCTTGCCCTCGATGAGTTCGGTGAGCCGGCGGCGGGCTGGCCCGACCGTCGCCTCTGGCAGGGCATCGATGGGAAAGAAGCCCTGCTCCTGGATCTCGAAGCTCGGCGCGGGGACGATGGGACGCTGCCACCGCCGCACCACGTAGACGACGACGTGATCGTTGGGGAACACCCGGAAATTGGCATAGATGCCGAGCAGCTCCGGCGTCCCCTCGACGACGACTCCGGCCTCCTCGTGCAGCTCGCGCGTCAGCGCGGTGATGACGGTCTCGTTCTTCTCGACGCCGCCGCCGGGAAAGTGCCAGCCGGCGCGATAGCCGTGACGGACCAGAAGCACCCGCCGCTCATCATCGAGCACGATGCCCTGAGTGCCCATCGTCAGGCCGCGGCTGAGGCGCCAGTAGCGCTGGAGGGCCTTGCGGACGATGCGGTTGTCGGCCAACGCGAAATCCCTCGTGTGTCGGACGCTGGGAGGCAAGGGCTGGCCGCGAGGTCGCGCCATCGAGACTTAACGCAACCGGAGGCCCCCGGCATATGCTAGGCGATCAGGGTCTTATGCAGAGATTACAGCACGGTTAAGATGGTCACGCTCGCCCACCTCTCCGACGTCCACCTGCCGGTGCTGCCGCGCATTCCGCTCGTGCATGCGGGCCTCAAACGCGGGCTCGGCCTCGTCAACTGGCACCGCAAACGCCACGCCATCCACCGCATGGACACCATCGAGGTGCTGCTCGCCGACCTGGCCCACCAGGCCCCCGACCATATCGCGGTGACCGGCGATCTCGCCAATCTCGGGCTGCCGGAGGAGCACACCAACGCGCTGGCCTGGTTGCAGCGGCTCGGTCCGCCCGATCGCATCTCGGTCGTGCCCGGCAACCATGACATCTACACCCGGCTCGGCCGAGATCCCGGTGTCGCGCGCTGGCGCGCCTACATGGCGAGCGACGCCTACGGCCGGACGTTGACCGGCGACACGACGGATTTTCCCTATGTGCGCCGTGTCGGCGAGATCGCGTTGATCGGACTCTGCTCGGCCGTGCCGACGCCACCGTTCGTCGCGGCGGGGCGGCTGGGCGCGGCACAGCTCGAGCGGCTGCCGCGCTTGCTCGACGCCGCCCACGCCGCCGGCCTCGTGCGGGTGGTGCTCATTCACCATCCCCCGCTGCCGGGTCAGGCAAAACGGCTGCGCGGGCTCGAGGACGCGGCCGCGCTGAAGGCCGTGCTCGAGACGCACGGCGCCGAGCTGGTTCTACACGGGCACAACCACCGCAACATGGAGGCGCACGCGACCTGGCACGGCGGCCTGGTCCTCACACTCGGCGTGCCGTCGTTCTCGGCCGGTGTCGCACACGGCCACGAGCCGCTCGCTCGCTACAACGTGATCCGAATCACCCGCGGCACCGACGGCCACGAGGTCGAGATGACCGGCCGCGGACTGGCGGTGGCGGGTGGCCCGGTCGTCGAGTTGGAACGTCGCAAGTTGCATGTCCGCCCTGCAGAGTCCGCCTTGCACCTACCCGGGGAATAGGCGATGCATAGCGGTATATTCTGTCGCTACCCTGATCGATCCTACGCCGGGCGAGACCGCGAGAATGCGGCGCGCGCGAGCGTCACCCAGAGGTCATGAGCATGACTGACACGGCAATGCCAGCACGACCGCCGCTGCCCGTGGCGGCTCCGGTGAAGCCCCTGTGGCTGGTGCTGATGTCCGCCTGCGTGATCGTCGCGGTGGCGATGGGCCTGCGCCAAGTGATGGGCTTCTACCTCATTCCCATCACCACCGAGCTGAAGGTCGGACGCGAGGTGTTCGGCCTCGCGATGGCCGTGGCCAACATCGTCTGGGGCATGGGCGCGCCGTTCGCCGGCGCCTTCGGCGACAAGTTCGGCACCGGACGCGTCGTCATGCTCGGCGGGCTGATGACCATGACCGGCCTGATCCTGATGTATCTCGCCCAGGGCGAGGCGATGCTGCTGCTCTCGGGCCTGTTCCTCGGCCTCGGCGTCGCCGGTACCGGCGTCACCGTTCTCGTCGGCGCCGCCGCGCGCGCGGCACCGCCCGAGAAGCGCACCAGCGCCATCGCCACCATCGGCATGGGAAGCGGCATGGGCGTGCTGCTGGCGGTGCCGTACACGCATCTGCTGATCCAGTCGTTCGGCTGGCAGCAGAGCCTGCTGATCATCGCGGCGACGGCGCTGGTGATGATCCCCCTCGCCACCACGCTCGGCGGCGGGGCCGTGCATGCGGCCGGCTCCAAGCCGCAAACCTTGAAGGAAGCCCTGCGCGAGGCGTTCGCGCACCCGAGCTTCTGGCTGCTGGTCGCGGGCTTCTTTGTCTGCGGGTTCCACGTCGCCTTCTACTCGGTTCATCTACCCGCTTACGTCGCCGACAAGGGCCTGCCGCCGAGTATCGCGGTCAAGGCACTGGTCGTGGTCGGCATCGGCAACATCATCGGCACCTGGCTCGCCGGAAAGTCGGCGGCCTACATCCCCAAACAATACGGGTTGTGCCTGATCTATCTCGGCCGCGCGTTGATCTTCCTCGGCATCCTCTACGTGCCGACGACGGAGTGGACCGTGCTGGCCTTCAGTGCGGCTCTCGGCCTCCTGTGGCTGTCGACGGTGCCGCTGACCAGCTCGCTGGTGGCGACGTTCTTCGGCCCGGTGTGGATGTCGATGCTGTTCGGCATCGTGTTCTTCTCCCATCAGGTCGGCTCGTTCCTCGGCGTCTGGATCGCCGGTCGCATCTTCGACGTGACCAAGTCGTACGATCTGATGTGGTGGATTTCGATCGGACTCGGGCTGTTCGCGGCGCTGGTGCATTTCCCGATCAGCGAGAAGCCGGTGGCGCGGCTGCAGGCAAAGCCCGCGTGAACGGGCTGACGAGGCAGGCGATGAACGGAGTAGCGGAAAACCCGCAGAGCAGTGCCGCCAGGCCGATGCCGCGCGGTCTGAAATGGGTGGCCGCGACCACGGTCGTCGCGCTGCTGGCCGGCGCCTTGCTGCTGTTGACGGCGCGCGGCGAGGCGATCCTGATCGACCTTTACGCCGCCGCCGCGCAGATGCTCTGCTTCTGAGACAGGGCTGGGCTCGTTCACTGGGGGCCGGCGGTCCTGTCATCACACTGTCATCGGGGACCGCTAATCGACATGCGTGGCCGGGGTAATGAGACCAGCGAGCGGGCGTGTCCCGCACGGGAAATATGCCTCCCGGCCGTGAGATTCGCCGCGAACGGCATCGTGCCGCGGCTGCTGGCCTTGATCGTGATCGCGAGCGCCGCAGTGGAGGCACGGCCATCCGCCGCCGTGGCCGCAGAGCCGGTGCCGGCTGCCGCGGCCGCGCTACCCCGCGTCGCCCCGCCGACACCCTGGCTGCCGCTTCCGCCGTCCAGCACGACGCTGACACGCATCGGGGTCGGCTCCTGCCTCCGGCAGCGCGAGCCGCAGCCGATCTGGGCCAGCGTGATCGCGGCCCGCCCGCAAGTGTTCCTGATGATCGGCGACAACGTCTACGGCGACACCAAGAAGGCCGGACTGCGCGCGCTGGTCGACGCCTACACCGTACAAGGCCGCCATCCGCAATTCGCCACCGCCCGCGCAGCCCTCGCGTTCATGGCGGTGTGGGACGATCACGACTACGGCGACAACGACGCCTACGGTGACTTCGCCCTGGCGGCGCCGTCGACCGCGCTGTTTCATGACTTCTGGCAGACCAGGCGGCAGCGCGAGCGCGGCATCCACCATGTCGAGACCTTCGGGCCGCCCGGCCGGCGCGTGCAGGTCGTCATGCTCGACACGCGGTCGTTCAGGTCGGCGTTCACTCGCAAGGGCAAGGCGACGTACACGCCGGACCCCGACCCGGCCAAGACCCTGCTCGGCGACGAGCAGTGGGCCTGGCTCGAGGCGACGCTGCGGCAGCCGGCCGAGATCCGCCTGATCGTCTCCAGCATCCAGGTGCTGGCCAAAGGACACGCCTTCGAGCGCTGGGGCAATCTGCCGGCCGAGCGGAAGCGTCTTATGTCGACGATCCAGCGCACCGGCGCCAGGGGCGTGATCCTGCTCTCCGGCGATCGCCACATGGGTGCGTTCTACCGCGGCAAGACCCCTGCTGGCCGCATGCTGCCGGAAATGACGACGAGCTCTCTCAACCGGTCGCATGGACCGTCCAAGGATGCGCGCGTGCCGCCGCTCGTCGGCGAGCCCTATCGCCAGGAGAATTTCGGGATCGTCGAGATCGACTGGAGCGAGCGCACCGTCAATCTCGAGCTTCGCGATCTCGCGGGTCAGACGGTCGGCGAGTTGCCGGTCCGTTTCGCCGATCTGGGCATCGAGTAGCCGGACGGCTCAGCGCGCTGCGAGCCGCCGGCGCTCGAGCGTCTCCCGCCAGATCAGGTACAGTCCCGAGACGACGATGACGGCGGCGCCGATCAGCAGCGCTCGGGTCGGCACGTCGCCCCAGATGACGAAGCCGAAGCCGATCGCCCAGGCCAGCGACAGATAGTAGAACGGCATGATTGCCGGCGCGGGCGCCAGCGACAGCGCCTTGGTCCACCAGAACTGGCCGAGGCCGTTGGACACGCCGCACAGCGCCAGCAGGCCGAGGTCGGCCGGCGTCGGGGTCACGAAGCCGAGCGGCAGCAGCGACGCCATCAGCACCAGCAGCGCCACCATCTGGTACATCGTCAGCGTGTCCGCGGACTCGGTCGCGCTCATCCGGCGCACCGCCACCGTCACCGATGCGTAGATGATCGCATTGAGCAGCGCGAATACCGTGCCGAACTCGACGCCGCCGGACCGCGGCTCGGTGATCAGCAGCACGCCGACGAAGCCGACCAGAAGCGCGATGCCACGATACAGGCCGACGCGCTCGCGGTAGAGCACGACGGCGATCAGGACCGCGAACAAGGGCGCGGAGAAGCTGATCGACATCGCCGCTCCCAGCGGCAGCATGGTCAGCGCGATGATCAGGCACATCTGCGAGGTGAACTGGGAGAAACCGCGCATCGCATGCGCACCCAGGCGCTGCGTGCGGAACACCGCGAACCCGGTCCGCGGCATGATCATCGCGGCACACAGCAGGGTCGAGACCACCTGCCGGATAAAGCCGACCTCGCCCACCGGATAGGTCGCGACCGCCCACTTGGTAATCGCGCCCGCCGCCGAGAACAGTATCGTGGCGCCGATCATGTAGGCGATGCCGAGCGGAACGTGCTCCCGGCGCGTCGGCGCCGCCGCCTTCTCGGTCATTGTTTCCTCCGCCGGCTCTTTTCTGGCTCGTGCAGTGTTCTAGGCCGAGCTTCGACAGGCCGACATCATGGGCCAGCGTGACGGGGCGACAGTGACAGGAATAGTCGAGCCGTACACCTCCTCGGAACGGGCAGCAGGTCACCGGCGCGCGAGGAGGTGAGACGAAAACGACGGGCACCACCAGGGCGGGGCGACCGCCGATCTCGATCTGGGTCCTTCAGCGGCTCAGCCCGACGACGAATCCTCGGAGCCGAGGTGCGGGTTCACCACGTCACGCCCGCCTTGGCCATGAAGGTGCGGCCGGGCTGGGGATAGGCGTTGAACCTGCCGAACGTCGATGCGCTGGCGACTGCATAGTCGTAGCGGTCGACGTCGAAGATGTTGGCCACTCCCGCACTCCAGAAGAATTGATCCATCTTGCCACCGAGCGTCAGGTCCACGGTGGTGAACGACGGGATGAGCGGCTGGAAGTTCTTCTGATCGTTGTCCATGCGGCGCTCGCCGACGTAGTGGACGACGGCGTCGAGCGTCAACGCCTTGTCGATGATGGCCCAGGAAAGGCCGGCATTGCTCGTCCAATGGGACACCAGCGGCACGTCGTTTCCGGCATTCGGTCCCTCCCGGAACTTCGCATCGGTGTAAGTGAGATTGCCGAACAGCCGGACGCTCTGGATGATCTGCCAGCTCGCGATCGTCTCCACTCCGCGGCGGCGCGTGGGATCGAGATTGTAGTTGATGAAGTTCACCGGATCGAAATGGATCTCGTCCGTCAACCTCATGTCGAAGTAGCTCGACTGGATCCTGAACGGCCCGCTTTCCAGCCGCGCGCCGGCTTCCCAATCCCGCGATTTCTGCGTGCGGAGCCCGAAATCGGGTGTCACGCCGAACGGCGCGGAGCCGATGCGCTCGTCGATGTTGGGCACCCGGAAGCTCTCGGCGACACGGCCGATCAGCGTCACGCCCGCGATGAGCTTGTGCTCGGCGCCGAGATGCCAGGCGTGGTTGGTCTCGCTCTGATCGAGCGGCATCGCTTCGATCGCCGCGGGTGAGCAGAACCCGAGGAAGCACGAGGTGCCTCCGGGCGCGGACGCATCGAACGTGTTGCGTGCCGTCGTCTTGCTGGTCTGGATGCGTCCACCGGCGGAAAGGTCGGTCGAGGGCAAGACGCTCACGGTCTGCTGCCAGTAGCCGGCCAGAGTCTGTTGCCCGCCCGTGTAGATCTGGATCGGTGCCAGCCCCTTGAACATGCTGCGCCGCGACTCGTAGTCGGTATCGTAGAGGTCGATGCCGGCGATCCCGCGCGACGGTAGCCCGAACAGCGACGACGCAAATTTCAGCCGCGGCGTGAGCGACCTGGTGCTGAGGTCGGTATCGACATAGGCCTCGCTGAACTCAGTGAAGAAACCGGCCTGCTGCGCCTTGGTGCGAATGCCACCGTCGACGATCAGTTCGACATCGGGTGCCAGCAGATAGGAAAAGCCCAAAGTTGCGCGAGCACCCTGCTTGTCGGCGTAGTCGAACGGCATGTTCGTTCCGCGCCGGACGTCGCGAAGCTGATTGGTGTTGTTGCCGAGAAAGGGATTGTTGACCCCGAGCGCCCCTGGCAGCCCCAGCTTCTGATCGTCGGCTGCGACGTTGAAATAGACGCTGCCGCCGGTGAAGGCCCAACGCAGATCACCGACGACGGACCTCTGCTGCAATGTGTTGTTGTCGCGGTAGCCGTCCGAGTCGATGGCGTTGCCATTGACGAAGGTCGAGAAGCCGCCGGACGAGGCGCTCGCCGATATGTTGCCTTCTCTCGTATTGAACGAGCCGAACCCGCCCTCGATGCGCCCCTGGTTGGGCAGGCCCGTGCCGCTCCGCGTGACGATGTTGATGACGCCGCCGACGGCACCGTCGCCGTAGAGCACCGCGCCCGAATTGCCGCGCGTGATCTCGATGCGCTCGATCGAGTCCTTCGCCAGCGTCGACAAGTCGAAGCCCGCGGAATCCCAGTCGTTGAGCCTGCGACCGTCGATCAGAACCAGGGTGTTGGACGCCGCCGTCGCGCCGAATCCGCGGACGTCGACCGTCGTTCCGGCTCCTCCGGCGCCGCCGTAGAGGCTGGTGGTTTGAACACCCGCCTCACGCCCGATGAGCTCGGCGAGCGACGATTGGGGCGCCCGCGCGATCTGCTCGCGCGTGATCACCGAGGTCGACGCCCCGGTTATGCCGCCGCCGCCCGGCACCACCGCGCCGGCTCCCGACGACGCGCCGTCGGCCGGTGCATCGGTGCTCCCCGTCGCGGAGGGAGGCGGCTGGGCGGCGGTGCGTGCCGGTGCTTGGCCGATATCGAGCCGTGTGTTGGTGGCGCCGGCCGGCTTCCTGCGCGGCTCGACGACGACCTCGGGCAGCGCCAGGGTTTGCTGGGCCAGGGTAGGGGGGGGCAGTGCAGGAAGACAAGCCAGGGCAACGAGAAAGCCATGCAGGCTTCCAGTCAAGGAACGGGAACGCATTTGGACCTCGGACGCGACGTCAGTGGCACGTCACGGCGACCGAAGTCTCACCAGCGACTCCTCGCTGGCTTGGCTACTGTCAGAACACCCCGTCCGACATCGTCGCGTGACCACTACCGACGGCAGGTTTCCTGGCTTGCGGGTCGTTGCCTTCCGTCGCCTTCCCAGGACCCGAGATCCCAGTGGCTTCATGACGAAAAGCTCGCCGCTTACAGTTGCGGGGGCAGCTGCGGGTTTTCACCGCATTCCAGTTTTAATCCCAAGGAGGACCGTCGAAACCATAGTAGGGATGGCGCCGAAGTGCTGTCAAACCCAAATGTGATCGACCGTGACCGGCATCCAATGATCGGCCCAAAGATCGTAACTCGAAGCGAAGGCGCAGAGGCGCCGGTGCGCGAAAACCTCGTCTGCACGAGATGGTCCATTGCGGCCTTCGCATGCTTGGCGGCAGCGCTCCTCCTGCTCGGAGGAGCCTCCGCGCATGCCGACCCGGCATCACCGCCGCGCCGCATCGTCTCGCTCAACCTGTGTACGGACCAGATCCTGGTCGATCTGGTGTCGCGTGATCGGATCGCGGGGTTGAGCTTCCTGGCGGCCGATCCCTCCGTCTCCGCGGTGGCCGGCAGGGTCGGCGGCATTCCCACCCTGCGCGGCGAGGCGGAGGAGGTGCTGGCTGCAAACGCCGATCTCGTCGTATCGGCGGCCTACTCGACGCCGGCGACGCTGGCGCTGCTGCGCCGGCTCGGCCGGCGGGTGGTGGTGGCGCCGCTCGCCAGCTCGTTCGCGGACATCCGCTCCGTGATCCGCATACTGGCCGAGGCGGTCGGCGATCAGCCCCGCGGCACGGCGATGATCGCCGACTTCGACCGGCGGCTGCAGGCCCTCGAGGCGCGAGACGACCGCCGCCCCACCGCCGTCGCGCTGCAGGTCGGCAGCCTCGTCTCGTCCGGCGGCAGTCTCGTCGACGAGGCGATGGCCTGGGTCGGTCTCGACAACGACGCGGGCCGGCGCCGGCTCGGGCGCGGCGGGCGGCTGCCGCTGGAAGCCCTGATCGCGGCGCCGCCCGATCTCGTCGTACTCGCCAACGACCCGGACGAGTTCCGCACCGCCACCGCCGACAACCTGCGTCACCCCGCGCTGAAGGCGCTGCTCGCCGGCAAGCCGCACATCTCGCTGCCGCTGCCGTCGTGGTTGTGCGGCTCACCCTCGATCCTGACCGCCGTCGAGCGGCTCGCCGCGGCCCGCGCGGAATTGCTGGCGAGAGGCGAGCGATGACCGCGGTCCTCGTCCGCACCCGCATCGCCGGTCTGCTGGCCATCCTCGTCGTTCTCTTGATGCTGGCCGGCCTGCTGATCGGCCCCGCGGGTCTCGGGCTGCCGACCGCAGGCGAGGCGGCGCGGCTGATCGTGTGGGAGATCCGGCTGCCGCGCGCGATCCTGGGCGCGCTGGTCGGGGCAGCGCTCGGGCTCGCCGGAGCCGTGCTCCAGGGCTACCTGCGCAATCCCCTGGCGGAACCATCCGTCATCGGCGTGTCGAGCGGGGCGGCACTCGGCGCCGTCATCGCGCTCCACACCGGGCTCGCCGCCGCGTTCCCACTGGCGCTCCCGGTCGGCGGCCTGATCGGCGCGGCGATCACGACGCTGACGGTGCTGCTGCTCGCCGGCGAGCGCGGCAGCTCGGTGACGCTGATCCTCGCGGGCGTCGCCGTCGCGGCCGTCGCCACGGCGCTGACTACGCTCGCGCTCAACCTGTCCTCGAACCCGTTCGCATCGGTCGAGATCGTCTACTGGCTGATGGGCTCGCTCTCCGACCGCAGCCTGACGCACGTGTGGATCGCTGCTCCCTTCATGCTCGCGGGCATCGTCGTGCTGCTGCGCATCGGCCGGGCGCTCGACGCGCTGACGCTCGGCGAGGATGCCGCCGCCAACCTCGGCATCGACCTGCGCCTGCTGCGCTACGAGATCGTCGCCGGCATCGCGCTCTCGGTCGGCACCGCGTCCGCGATCGCCGGCACCATCGGCTTCGTCGGCCTCGTCGTCCCCCACCTGCTGCGGCCTCTGGTCGGCGCGGAGCCGGCGCGGCTGCTGCCCGCCAGCATGCTCGGCGGTGCGGCGATGGTGCTGGCCGCCGATCTGGTGCTGCGCCTCGTCGCGCCGTACTCGGACTTGAAGCTCGGCGTGCTGACCTCGCTGGTCGGCGCGCCGTTCTTCGTCTGGCTGGTGCTCAAGTCGCGGCGGGAGCTCGGTCCATGACGCTGTCGTTGAACGGCATCTCCGCCCGGCTCGGCGAGCGCACCGTGCTCGAGCACGTCTCGGTCACGCTGGGCCAGGGCGAGGTTCTCGGCGTGATCGGACCCAATGGCGCCGGCAAGTCGACGCTGCTCAGACTTGCCGCGGGCCTGCTGCTGCCGAGCGCGGGCAGCGTCACCCTCGACGGTACGCCGCTCGAGCGCTGGGAGCGCCGCCGGCTCGGACGGCGGATCGCCTTCCTGCCGCAAGAGCGCACCGTGCACTGGCCGCTGTCGGTGCGCAGCGTGGTGGCGCTCGGCCGGCTGCCGCACAAGGGCTTCGCCGCCACCCAGAGCCGCGAGGACGCCGACGCCGTCGCCCGCGCCATCGCCGAGGCGGACATCGAGGCGCTGGCGGATCGGACCGTCGGCGCCTTGTCCGGCGGCGAGCGCGCCCGCGTGCTGCTGGCGCGCGCCCTGGCGCAGGACACCCCCATCCTGCTCGCCGACGAGCCGGCGGCCGGATTGGATCCCGCGCACCAGCTCGACCTGTTCGCGCGCTTCCATGCCATGGCCGCAAGGGGCCGCTCCGTGGTGGTGGCGCTGCACGACCTCGCCGCCGCGGCGCGCTATTGCCATCGCCTGTTGCTGTTGAGCAACGGGCATCCGGTCGCCCTCGCCCCACCGCGCGAGGTTCTGACGGCCGATCTACTGGCGTCCGCCTACGGCATCACCGCCTACGTCGGCGAAACCGACGGAGTGCCAATTGTCACCCCCCTGCAGCGCCTGACATGATGCCGCCAAGAAACCGATAGACTGGAGTCTGCGTTTTCCGGCGGGGAAGGCTGTTCACGGTGTGGCTCGGCAAACGGCGGTCCAGGATCAATCTCGCACTGCAGGGCGGCGGCGCGCACGGCGCCTTCACCTGGGGCGTGATCGATCGCCTGCTCGAACAGGACGATGTCGACCTTTCCTGGATCAGCGCCACCAGCGCCGGTGCCGTCAACGCGGTAGCGCTGGCCTCCGGCCTCGCCGAAGGCGGGCGTGAGGCGGCGCGCGCCAAGCTGCGCACCATCTGGGAGGCCGTGGTCAAGGCCGGCATGCCCGAGTTGCTGCGGCTCAATCCGTTCCTGTTCGGGATGTCGCGCTCGGCCTCGATGGCGCAGGTGGCGAGCCTGTGGAGCCCCTATGAGCTGAACCCGCTCCACTTCGATCCTCTGCGCGATCTGCTGGTGAAACACATCGATTTCGCCAAGCTGCGTACCGCCGCGCCGGTCGAATTGCTGATCGCGGCGACGGCAGTGGCGAGCGGATCGACGCGGTTGTTCCGGCGGCACGAGATGACGGTCGAGGCGGTGCTCGCCTCCGCTTGCCTGCCGACGCTGCACCATGCCGTGAAGATCGACGGCGTCGCCTATTGGGACGGCGGCTTTTCCGCCAACCCGGATCTCGTCAACCTGGCGCTGGAGAGCCCGGTGCGGGACACGCTGATCGTGCAGCTCAACCCGTCGGTGAAACACGGCACGCCGACGAACTCGCGCGACATCACCGAGCACGTCAACCGGCTGACGTTCAACGCGCCGCTGCTGCGCGACGTGCAGCTGATCGAGACCGTGCGCGAGACGGCGCATGGAGGCTGGCGGTTGCGCGGCGGACGGTTCAAGCCGCTGGCGCTGCACCGCTTCCACTTGATCGAGGCCGGCCGCTACACCGCGACCCTGCCGCCCGACAGCAAGGTCAAGGCCGACTCCGGACTGATCACCTATCTGCATGGCGCCGGCCGCACCGAGGCGCACAAGTGGCTGGCGAAGCACCGCGCCGACATCGGCAGGCGCGAGACGGTCGATTTGAGGTCGACCTATCTCGAGCCCCAGAACAAGGCGCCCGCCCTCGAGCCCGAGGTGCGTTCGGAATACGAGCCGCCGGACGAGCCGACGGACGGCCCGCCGACCGAAACGCCCACGGCAAGGACAGCCGGTCGCTGAGCCTACAGCAGTCCGCCGAACTTGCCGCCGTCCATCATGATGTTCTGGCCTGTGATGAAGCCCGCGTGCACGGAGCACAGGAACGCGGCGGTATGTCCGAACTCGGAGGGATCGCCGAAGCGATTGGCCGGGTGCGCGGCTCGCTGCTGCGCCTGCACCTCGTCGAACGTGAGGCCGGTGGCCGCGGCGCGCTTTTGCGCGTTGGCGATGAGCCGGTCGGTGTTGAAGGGACCGGGCAGCAAGCCATTGATGGTCACGTTGCGGGCGACGCTGCGGCGCGCCAGCGTCGCGACGGCTCCGGTCAGGCCCGCCCGCGCGCCGTTCGACAGCTCGATCTCCGGCAGCGGCGCCTTCACCGATCCGCTGGTGATGTTGACGATACGGCCGAAGCCACGTTCCATCATGCCGTAGACGGTTGAATGAATGAGCGAGATCGGCGAGATCATGTTGCTCTCGACCGCCTTGCGCCAATCCTCGAGCGAGAAGTTCTTGAAGTCGCCGGGCGGCGGGCCGCCGGCATTGTTGATCAGGATGTCGGGTGCGGGACATGCGGCGAGCAGCGCCGCGCGGCCAGCGTCGGTGGTGACGTCGCAGGCGACCGTGGTGACCGTCACGCCCGACCGCGCGCGGATCTCGGCTGCCGTGCTTTCCAGCGCCTCGACGCCGCGCGCGCAGATGGTGACGGCGACGCCCGCGTCCGCCAGCGCCATCGCGGTCGCCTTGCCCAGTCCCTTCGATGCCGCGCAAACGATCGCCGTACGGCCCTTGATTCCCAGATCCATGCTGTACCTCCCTGATGCCGCCGATCCGCGACGGCGCGCCATGCGGCACAGCATGCATCAGGTGAGGACGAGGTCAACGCACAAGCAGCACGCGTCACCAGCGATAGGGGCGGTTCCAGCGCGGGCCGTAGTACCGCCAGCGCGGACCGTCGTCGTAGTAGCTCGGGGCATAGCCATAGCGCGCGGACGAGTAGCCCCGCGGTGCATAATAGCTTCGGGGCGCATAGTAGACCCGCGGCTGCTGGATCACCACGCGATCACTGACGACGGGGGCAGGAGGCGCATAGTAGTACCGCTCGATGATGCGCTCACGCTGGACGACGGGCGCCGGCTGATCGACGACGACGCCGCTGCTGTCGCGATAGTACAGATCGGCCGACAGCGCCGGCGTCGCCAGCGCGATCGTGGGGACCACCAATAAAGCCAGATGTTTCATGTGCTTGTCTCCGTTGCCCCGGGCGACGGGAAAACGGCTGGCACGGCGGAAGGTTGCACGCGACGCGGAGCCGGCGGCGCGGGCGAAGCCCCGTCACATCCCCGCGAGCTGTTTCAGCAACACCAGGTTCTCCGGTCCCGGCTTCAGCTCGCCCCGCTCGATGCGCCGCGCGAGCGTGACCACGGCGGCGTTCACTGAGGCTGCGCCACCGCGTGCCTTCGCCTCGGCAACCACCGTTCCATTGATGTCGTCCACCTCGCTGTGGCGGCCCTTCGTCCAGTCCTGCAGCACCGTCGTCTTGGTGTTCGGCAGCACGAAACCCTCGAGCAGCGTGTCGAGCAGCGTCTCGACGAGCCGGTTCGACTGGCGCACGTCCTCGGGCTTCATGCCGAAGATCGGCAGCACCTTGTGGCCTGCCGCCATGCCGGCATCGAGCGCCTCCTGGCCCGAGCGCAGCATCACCTCGCGCATGCCGGGCAAGGCCGTCGCCTCGAGCATCGGCAAACCGAGGATCGCGGTCGTCACCAGCGTCGTGGCATTGGAGACGAGTTTCATCCATTTGGCCGAGCGGATGTCGTCGACGATCTCGACGCTGCCTGCGCGCTTCAACAGGTCCGCGACCTCGTGCTCGCGCCCCTTCGTCGCCGGATCGATGCTGCCGACCGCGAACCAGGAGCGCGGCGGCGGAGAGTGGCGGTGGACGATGCCGGGATCGAACATCATCGAGGAGATCTCGATCACGCACCCCATCGTGCGATGCGGGCCGACCACCTCCGCGATCTGGTCGAGGCTCATGCCATTCTGCACGCCCGCGACCAGACCGTCGGCCGCGAGGTAGGGCTCGATCAATTGGCAGTGCCAGCGCGTGTCGTAGGCCTTGGCCACCAGCAGCACGATGTCGAACGGCTCTGTGAAGGTGCAGACGTCGCACAGGTTGTAGGCACGCACGGGCTGAACGAGGGTCTCGTCCGGCATCTCGATGCGCGCGCCGTTCGCCCGCATCGCCGCGACGTGCTCGGGCCATTGATCGATCAGCACCACTTCGAGCCCGGCGCGGGTGAGATCGACGCCGATCGAGGCGCCGTTGGCCCCGGCACCGAGCACGGCGATGCGTTTGTTGGTCATGGCGCGGCATCCCTCCCGACACGCGAGTTCGCAGCCCTATAGCACGGGCGTTCGCCACGCGCAGGACCGGTGATTCGCGACACCGGTCAAGGACCAAAACGCGATCCAGTCCGCGGGGCGAATCAGACATGGTCGGAGCCGCCGCCTCTCTTCGCGGTGCGCTCGCGGACGTTGGAATGAAATCGAGCCGGAGAAAATCGAGCGGACGCGTGGCGCTCGTGGCCTACAACACCGTGGCGGCCGCCGCCGGCGCCGCGGCCATGCTCGCGCTGTTCCGCTCGGGCCTCCTCGAGCACGGGACACCGACCGACTCCATCGGCATGTTCGCGCCCGAGACACCGCGCGCCGAGCGGCTCGCCTTCGTCCAGCCCGACGCATTTGCGCCCGAGACGGTCATCGCCAATCCCGATCTCAGGCCGTCGATCGCGCCCAGGCCCGGCGAGGGCCCGACATGGTCGACCGAAACCCGCGAGGAGACGGCGACCGCACCGCAGCCCGCCGCTCCGACTTCGCGCTTCACGCTGCTGCCCTCGTTGCGACTGCCCTGGCTGACGCCAAGGCCCAGCGGCCCGCCGAGGACCTATACGCTGAAGACGCGGCTCGCCGAGATCTCGCCCAATGCGAGTTTCCGCCTCGCCGCCAAGTTCGAGGCGGCCAAGGCGATCTGGCCGCCGGCCGAGATGGCGCTGATCGCCATCAAGGACGAGAAGGTGCTCGAGCTGCACGCCCGTCCCAAGGGCGGCGCCTGGAAGCGCGTGCACCGCTACCGCGTGCTGGCCGCGAGCGGCGGCCCCGGTCCCAAGCTGCGTCAAGGCGATCGGCAGGTTCCCGAAGGCATCTATTCGATCGCGCTGCTCAATCCCAACAGCGCCTATCACGTCTCGATGCGGGTCAACTATCCGAACGCCTTCGACAAGCAGATGGCGCAGAAGGAAGGCCGCAAGGACCTCGGCGGCGACATCATGATCCACGGCAAGAACCTGTCGGCGGGCTGCCTCGCGATGGGCGACGAGGACGTGGAGGAATTGTTCACGCTGGCCGCCCAGGTCGGTCTCGCCAACGTCAAGCTCATCATCGCACCGACCGACTTCCGCGAGAACGGCCTGCCTGCCATCGAACCGGGCCGGCCCGAGTGGCTGCCCAAGCTCTACACCGAGGTCGCCACCGCGATGGCCGAGTTCAAGCAACCCAAGCCCACGGGCCTGCTGTCGTGTTTCGCCAAGTAGCAAGGGCGCCAGCCGCCGTCGCCCTCACGTATCCTTGCGGACGTCGGGCTCGCTCGCGATCACCGAGAAGCCGTTCGGCGTGTTGCGGGTCGCCTGCGGCGCCGGCGCGTCCGTCACCACCAGCGTCGAGCCCGGATGGAATGATCCCGCGACCTCGCGGGCGCGCTTGGCATCCCGGAACACGATCCGCTTGAGCGCTGCATCGCTCTGCCAGCGCACGATATGGGCGTCCGTCCGCGATTTGCCCACGCCGAACGCGAGCCAGGTGAGGTCGCCGTCGTCGGCGGCTGGTCCAACGAGCGAATAGACGTGGGTTCCCAGTGGTGCAGTCGGATTGACGAAGCCGACAGGGTAGGCCCCCTGCATTACGCCGTCTCGCGTCACATAGGCTTTTCCGTCCGCGCGCGAAATCACCACCGACGAGACCGGATAGCGCACGACGGCGTCCCAGGATCCGTGTGGCTTGCGCGCCGCCACCTGGGAGCTGAGCGCCCGCGCCTCGGCGTTGGCCACGCTCGACAACATCAAGCCAGGATGGGCGACGCTGCCCGGCTGAGTGTGCTCGTCGGCGATGATCACCACGACGCCGAGATGCGTCACCTCGAAGAGCAGCGCCGAGAACTTCATTGGAAGCCGGATGCAGCCGTGCGAGGCCGGATACCCCGGCAGGTTGCCGGCGTGCAGCGCGATGCCGCCCCACGTCAGCCGTTCCATGTTCGGCATCTGCGCGCCCTTGTAGATCGAGGAGACGTGCTTCTTCTCCTTCTCCAGGATCGTGAACACGCCGGTCGGCGTGCGATGGCCGGGCTTGCCGGTGGAGCAGGCGGATGCGCCGATCTCGATGCCGTTGCGATAGACGTGCACCATCTGCTCGGGGATCGAGACGATCAGTACGACGGCGCCGGCCGGCGACGCCTCGGGCGTCCAGACGAATTGCCCGGGTTTCAATGCCTGCCGCGGCACGAAGCGTTGCGCTTCGACCGGCAGGACCGCCAGCGCTGCCGCTGCGGCGGTGCCCGACTGCAAGAAAAGCCGGCGTGAGATCATTGTGGTCGCTCGTATCGCTTGGACGGACGCTACATGTGAACCAAGCAGCGGCGGAAATCCAGACGGACGGCCGACGACCGAATGTCCCGGTACGGGAACCGAGTGCGGCGACCTCGCCGCCATTTCGCCCGATTTTGTCGGCCATAGGTCGGGCATGATGGATATGCCTCTCACCGGCCGGCGCTGTCTGGCTCTGCCCGTCCTGGCACTCGCTCTGCTGCCGGCCTCGGCGCTGGCGCAGAGCAAACCGGCGGAGGCCTGGCCGACGACGGTGCAGGCGCACTACAGGCTGAAGTTCAATGGCCTCGACGTCGGCCAGCTCGACGTCACCGCCAGCACCGCCGGCAAGAACTACTCGGTCACCGGTAACGGCAAGGTCTCCGTCCTGTTCGGCGCGGTCACCTGGACCGCCGCCTCGTCCGTCTCCGGCACCATCGACAGCGGCACGCCGGTGCCCGCGAGCTACGCCTTCGACTGGAAGAGCAAGAAGAAGGCCGGCGTGATCAAGATGCGGTTCAAGGACCGCACCGCGGCTCACGTCGAGGTCGCTCCGGCGCCGGAGCCCCATCCCGACGTCGTGCCGCTGACGCCGTCGCACAAGACGGGCGCTCTCGATCCTGTGTCCGCCGTGCTGATGCTGACCAAGGCCGACGGCCGCCCGCCGTGCGACCGCCGCGTCGGCATCTTCGACGGCAAGAACCGATACGACATCGTGCTGACCTACAAGCGCCTGACCCGCATCGCGCCGTCGAAGGCGGGCGGCGCATCCGAGGTCGCCACGGTCTGCCGCGCCATGTACCAGCCGATCGCCGGCCACCGCGACAACGCCTCGACCAAGACCTACGCCGCCAACCGCGACGTCGAGGTGGTGATGCGCCGTGTGCCCGGCTCAGAGCTGCTGATCCCCTACTCCGTCTCGATCCCGACCGCGTGGGGCACGGGCACGATGGTGACCGAGCGGATCGACGTCACCACACAGAGCGTCGGCAGAGTCGCGATGACGCGCTGATCAGGCGGACGCCGGAAATCCAAAGACCCGCGCCTGGGTCTCCCACATCAGCTTGCGCCGGTCGCCCGCGTCCGGAAACAGGCGCACCGCCAACGTCAGGATCGGCGTGTCCATCACCGCGCGCAGCCCGTCGGGCTTGCCGAGTTCCTGGCCCGTAGAACGTATCCGCCCGATAGGGAAACCGCGCGGAATCGAAGACGTGCGCGTGGCAGTCGATCTTGGGCTCGTCGAAGATCGTCATGGAACAGCCCCCAGCGCCCCGGCGGTTGGCTGGCGGCGAGCCTCGTCGATCGAGTACGGCGAATGCTGCCGACCAATGCTGCCTACTTCAGCGCGTCCTTCACCCAGCCGCTGGCCTTGCCCATGTCCATCTGGCCGGCGTACTTGGCTTTCAGCGGGCCCATCACCTTGCCCATGTCCTTGGGGCCCGCGGCGCCGACCTCGGCGATCAGGGCTGCGATGGCGGCCCTGGAGGCGGCCTCGTCCATCATCTTCGGCAGGTACTCCTCGAGCACCGCGATCTCGGCGGCCTCCTTCTCGGCGAGCTCGGGCCGGCCGCCGCTGGTGTACTGCTCGATCGAATCGCGCCGCTGCTTCACCATCTTCTGCAGCACGGCGACGATGTCGGCCTCCGACAGCGCGCCGCCGCCGACGGGCGCGCCCTGACCGATGCCGAGCTCGCGATCCTTCAACGCCGCCGTGATCAGCCTGAGGGTCGCCAACCGCGGCTTGTCACCGGCCTTCATCGCCGTCTTGACCGCCTCGTTGATGCGATCGCGCATGTCGTGTCTCCTGTTCGGCTCGTCCGTTGGTCGCCCGGGGACGCGCCGTCACTGATGATTGACCCTGCGGGCGGCTTCACATACGGTCCCGCGACTTCCATCTGTTGCATTGCAATAAGCTGCAGCCCGGGTCGAGTGTGAGCCCGGCCGCGGCCTCGCGCAACCGGTAGCACGAGATCGAGCATGACGACATCCCAACAGCCCGGCCAACAGCCTGGCCAACAGTCCGTCCCGTACGCCGCGCCGCTACCCTGGGCCGACGTCCCGACGACGGCACGCCTGGTGCTAGCCGATGGTACGGTGATCGAGGGATACGGCCTGGGCGCCACCGGCAGCGCCGTCGGCGAGGTCTGCTTCAACACCGCGATGACCGGCTATCAGGAGATCCTAACCGATCCGTCCTACGCCGGGCAGATCATCACCTTCACGTTCCCCCACGTCGGCAACGTCGGCACCAACATCGAGGACACCGAGACCTCGAACCTCGCGGCGCGCTCGGGCGTTCGCGGCACGGTGCTGCGCGCGGCCGTCACCGACCCGTCCAACTATCGCGCGGCCGAGCCGCTGGACAAATGGCTCAAAGCGCGCGGGATCATCGCCATCTCCGGCATCGACACGCGCGCGCTGACGGCGCTGATCCGCACCAACGGCATGCCGAACGGCGTCATCGCGCACGAGCCGTCGGGCACCTTCGACCTGGCCAAGCTGAAAGCCGAGGCCAAGGCGTGGCCGGGCCTCGACGGCATGGATCTCGTGCCGGACGTCACCGCCGGCCAGAGCTACACCTGGGACGAGATGCGGTGGGTGTGGGGCAAGGGCTACCAGCGCCAGACCAACCCGGAATTGCACGTCGTCGCCATCGACTACGGCCTCAAGCGCAACATCCTGCGCTGCCTCGCCTCTGCCGGCTGCAAGGTGACGGTCGTTCCCGCGACCACCTCCGCCGAGGACGTGCTGGCTCGCAAGCCCGACGGCGTGTTTTTGTCGAACGGTCCCGGCGATCCCGCCGCAACCGGCACATACGCCGTGCCCGAGATCAAGAAGCTGGTCGCCTCCGGCCTGCCGGTGTTCGGCATCTGCCTCGGCCACCAGATGCTCGGCATCGCACTCGGCGCCAAGACCTCGAAGATGCATCAGGGCCACCACGGCGCCAATCACCCGGTGAAGGACTTCACCACCGGCAAGGTCGAGATCACCTCGATGAACCACGGCTTCGCGGTCGATCGCGCCAGCCTGCCCAAGGGCGTCGAGGAAACCCACGTGTCGCTGTTCGACGGCACCAACTGCGGACTGAAGCTCACGGGCAAGCCGGTGTTCTCGGTGCAGTACCACCCGGAAGCGAGCCCCGGCCCGCAGGACAGCCACTACCTGTTCGAGCGCTTCGCCGACGCCATGCGCGAGACGAAGGGCCAGCCGGCACGCAAGGCGCGCTAGTCGGCGCAATTGTGGCCAAGGTGTGGGCGATTGCTGAAGCCCGGGTGAAGGTGCCGTTCAGTAGGGGTTCAAAGCGCATCTGGCATTCTCTCCACCATCGAGCACGGGCCGCCTGCAACCTCGGCCCTGAATGGAGAGAACGATGACCGTCAAGCTGCCCCTGATCGCCGCCGGCCTGCTGATCGCCGCCACGAGTCTCGTTTCCACCGGTGCCTTCGCCTACGACCGGGACACCCGCGTCAATATCCGCGAGAGCATCCAGTCCAATCGCATCGAGCAGGGCCGCCGCTCGGGCGAGATCACCTGGACCGAGGGCATCAAGCTCCGGGCCGAGCAGCGCCGGATCGAAGCCGCCGAGCGCGCCTTCAAGTCCGACGACGGCCGCATCGACAAGGGCGAGTACCGCCAGCTCAAGGCAATGCAGGACGCGGCCTCGCGTCACATCGCCCGGGAGGCGCACGACAGCCGCGCCCGCCCCAGCTGGTTGCCGCGCGTCGGCAGGTGATGCCGGCACGCACGCCGAGGCAGATCCTAGATGCGACATGACATGGCCGGCTCCCTCGGGGGGCCGGTCATTTTGCATTG
The DNA here is from genome assembly GCA_945889015.1 of Devosia equisanguinis. GTDB lineage: Bacteria > Pseudomonadota > Alphaproteobacteria > Rhizobiales > Hyphomicrobiaceae > CAMDBL01. The sequence goes on along the minus strand of CAMDBL010000035.1, from coordinate 3,991 downwards.
CCCGGCTCCCGCCCTGCTCAACAATCGACGTGATTGCGCCGCAGACGAAAACCTGAACACTGCTCGCGGGACATTGGCCGCGGGATATCGAGCTGCGGGCGGGGCAGGCCACCGCGACGTGGCGCGCGGGACGTGGAGAAGCAGGTATGGGGCAGCCAGAGGCGCCGGGGGAAAGCGGCAGCGAACGTGGTTGGTGGACCAGCGTCCCGAACGCGGCCCCCGGCATCGCGCTGGCGTCGGCTCTGGCCCTGGTGCTGGCGCTCGATCTCGCTGGGCTGCCGCAGCTGCCGCTTCTGCTCGCGCTGCCGCTGGCCGTGCTCGTCGTCTTTGCCTGGTCGGCCCTGACGGCACCCACCGAAGGCGGGGCGATGCCGCGCCCCCTGACGAACGGCCTCGGCATCGCGGCGGCGGCACTTTCGCCCGCGCTCGTGGTCGGCGCCTTCGCCGCCGTCTTCGCCAACGGCCAGGACGGGCACGCCTATCTGCTCGGTCTCCTCGCGGGGTTGGCGCTGGTGCCGCTGTGGCTCGCCGCGCCACTCCAGCGCTCGGGCGCGGCAACCATCTCAGGCTTCCTCGACCAGCGCTACGCCAGCCCCACGCTCGCGAAGGCTGCCGCCATTGTCACCATCGCCGTATCGGTGATCGTCGCCGCGGCCGACCTCGGTGCGATCGGCCTGCTGACGTCGCGCTTCACCGACATTCCGGCGCCGGCCGTGATCGTCGCGGGCGCGGCCGTCGGCTTGCTCTGCGTCTGGCGTGGCGGGATCACCGCGATGGCCCGCATGCAACCACTTCTGCTGGCGGTCGTTGCTGCGGCGCTGCTGTTGCCTTTGCTGGTGGTCACGGCGCAGATGTCGGGCCTCCCGGCCGGGCAACTCAGCCTTGGCACGCGCGTGGCCGAGATGCCTTCGCTGGAGCAGGGCCTGATCCGGCGCGGACTGGCCGATGCCCGTTCGATGCGGCCGCTGTTGACGCCGTTCCTGGCGCTCGACGCGGTCAACTGGGCCGGCATCGTCTTCGCCGTCATGCTCGGCACCGCGGCGATGCCGCACGTTCTCGCCCGCGCCGCCTCGACGCCGAGCGCGTCGGCCGCCCGCCGCTCGTTCGGCTGGGCCCTGGTCGCGCTTGCGGTGGTCGCGACCGCCATCCCCGCGCTCGCCGTGGTTGCCAAGTCCGAGCTGCTGGGACTGATCGGCAAGGGCGTGCGCCTCGACGCGCTGCTGGCCTGGATCTGGACCCTCGGGCAGGCGGGCGGCGTGAAGATCTGCGGTATCGCTGCCACCGACCCCGAGACCACCGTCGCCGCCTGCCGCAAGATCGCCCGGCATCCCGGCCTCCTGCGCCTGCAGGACATGGCGATCGAGCCCGAGCTGGTGCTGCCGCTGGTGCCGCGGATCGCCGGTCTCGTGTTCACGGCGACGGCGCTGCTGGCGGCGGGCCTGTTGGCCGCCCTGCTGGCGGCGCTGCAGGCACCGCTGCTCGCCGCCGCCACGGCGGGCGATTCCTCCGGACACCGCACGCGCTGGTGGCTGCCGGGGATGGCCGCCGCCGCGGCGCTGCTGGCGATCTGGGGCCCCGCCGACCCGCTGACGCTGCTGGTCTGGGGGCTCACGATCGCCGCCGCCGCGCTGCTGCCGCCGATGCTGCTCGGCATCTGGTGGCGGCGGACGACGGCCGCGGGCGCTCTCGCCGGCCTCGTGACCGGCCTGCTTGTCGGGGCAGGCTACATCGCCGGCACGCGGTTCTTCGCGCTTGGGCTGCACGATCTGCTGGTCACCTGGTCCGACGTGTCGCCGGGTGCGCTGCGACGCCTCGAGGATCTGCGGCGGGCGCTCGCGGTCGCGACGACGCCAGCCGCCAGGGACGCCGCAGCCGTCGTCCTCGATGCTCACGCCCAGCGCATCGTCGGCATCTTCGGGCTGCGCGGCACGTCCGCCGTTCTGCTGGCGATGCCGGCGGCCCTTGCGGCAACCCTTCTCGTGAGCCTCGTCACGCCGGCCCCGGGCGCGACGATCAGAGACCGGATCGAGCGCTTGCGCCGCCCATCGCGCGGCCGTGCCGGCTGAAGCGGGCACGCCCACGTCGTTAACCATTGTAGACGCAATCGGCTCCCAACCATCGTCTGCGGGCGTATGGTCCGGCCCCGCATGCGTGGTTAACAAAAATGGTGAACGATTTTGCAGGCGGCAGCGATTACGAGTGATGCGGCGGGGATTGCGGCGACAGACGACGGACGGGGAAGCCACCGGCCGAGACTGTTGGTGCTGGCGGTGACGATGGGCCTGCTGGCGGCGATGGCCGCGGAGGCGGCCGTGGTGGTGAAGGCCCGCTCTGCGCTGGTTCAGACCCGGATGCAAACGCACGTCATCGGGCATTATGGCGGCGACCTGCCAGTGGACACGATCGCGCTCGATCCGCGCGCGCTGATGCTCAATCCCGAGGTGATCGAGGCGACGTCGGCGGCGCTGAGCCTGCGACTGCCCCCCGCGACCTTCGCGCGGGCGATCTCCCCGGCTGGCTCTCCAGACAGCTTCTCAGTCGGATCGACGGCCCCGGCGTTCGGCGGCGGCACCAGCACCGAGACGTTCGCCGCGATCTCTCCGGCCGCCGAAGCATCGCCCGCCGCCCGCGTGGACGCACCCGTCCCTCAGACCCGCCTCGCCTCGCTCGAATGGCCCGTGCTGCGGATGCCCCCCCCGCCGGCCGCGAGCCTGGAGCAGGATCGGGCAGCCGCCGCCGCCGCCCTGGCGGCGATGCTGCCGCCGTCTCCGCCGGTGCCCGCCGAAGCACCGCACGAGCTCGCCGCCCGTGCTTCCGAGGCCACGCCGGACATGGTGCTGGCGATGCTCTCGCCGCCCCCGCTCGCCGATCACGCGCCACCGGCGGAGTTGTCGTCTCCCCCCACGTCGCTGGACCCCGCGGAGCCGACTCAAGGCCTCGATGCCGGCACGCCCGATCAGATGCTGGCCCTGCTGGCCCCGCAACCGCTGCCACGATCCCGCCCGCCCGCGGCGACGCGGCCGGCGCCGGTGACACCGCTGCTCGAGCCGTTCATGGAGGTGTTCGAGGACTGGGTGACGCGCGCGCCGATGAACCGCCACCCGGGCTTCTACAAGGTCCATTTCGCGCCCAACGTGCAGGGGCGCTGCCTGCCCAAGACGCTGATCAACGTGCTCTACGACGTCGGCATGAAGTTCGGCGACGTGAAGGTGATCTCGGGCTACCGCAGTCCCTCGCACAACCGTGCCGTCGGTGGCGCGTCCCGCTCGCTGCACATGGAATGCCGCGCGATCGACTTCTTCGTCAAAGGCTCGGGCTCCGGCGTCGTCGACTGGCTGATCCGGCAAAAGACTGTCGGCGGGTACAAGCGCTACCCGTTCGGCTCCTTCCACATCGACAACGGCCCCAGGCGGACCTGGGCGTGGGGGAAGCGGAAGAAGCGGCGGCGGTGAGGATTTTCACTGCGCTGGCAACACGCGTGATTGCACCGTCAATCGGGAAAGTGCTCGACGTGCGTCTCGGCCGTGCGGCCGATGTAGAGCACGCGCCGCCCGGGAAACGAGACGAAATACCCCGCGCAGCCGGCAGCCTTCACTTTCTGGCAGAACCCTTCGTAGGTGTATCCGGGCTCTCCGCGCTGAGCCTCGCCGATGGCGCGCTTCACGGCCGGCGCATCGAAGCCGATGGCCACTGTCACGTCGTCCGCCGGCAGGTCGAGGACGAGGCTCTCGCCACTCGGCAGATAGTACGCTGCAGTCTTGCAGCGATAGTCGACGGCATAGCCGTCGAAGCCCGCCGCGACGAGCGCACCGACGATGGACGGAAAATCCATCCGGCCATCGTAGGCCGACTTCAGGCACGACTCGGCGACGGCTCTCTGGTTGTCGTTCACGACTTCACCTCGCTGTTTCCATGAATTCATTCGAGCGGCGGGGCTTGCAGGCCATGCTGCTCGACGAGTTTCGCCAAGAGCGCCTCTAGGCGCGCCCGC
>CAMDBL010000034.1 GCA_945889015.1 Devosia equisanguinis | reverse complement strand
CGATCCCCGGCGACTTCAACGCGCACAAGACCGTGCTGCGCCTGATCGATCGCCGCCGCGAGATGATCGAGACCGGCGAGGGGATCGACTGGTCGCTGGCCGAGCATCTGGCCTTCGGCACGCTCATCACGGAAGGCACACGCGTGCGCCTGTCGGGCCAGGATTGCGAGCGCGGCACCTTCTCGCAGCGCCACTCCGTCCTGATCGACCAGGAAAGCGAGCGACGCTACACGCCGCTGAAGCACATCGCGCCGAACCAGGCCGACTTCGAGGTGATCAACTCGATGCTGTCGGAAGAGGCGGTGCTCGGCTTCGAGTACGGTTACTCGCTGGCCGAGCCCAACGCGCTGACATTGTGGGAAGGACAGTTCGGCGACTTCGCCAACGGTGCGCAGGTGGTGTTCGACCAGTTCCTGTCCTCGGGCGAGCGCAAGTGGCTGCGCATGTCCGGCCTCGTCTGCCTGCTGCCGCACGGCTATGAGGGCCAGGGACCAGAGCATTCCTCCGCCCGGCTCGAGCGCTATCTGCAGCTTTCAGCCGAGGACAACTGGCAGGTGGCGAACTGCACGACGCCGGCGAACTACTTCCACATCCTGCGCCGGCAGATCCACCGCAATTTCCGCAAGCCGCTGATCCTGATGACGCCGAAGTCGCTGCTCCGTCACAAGCGCGTCGTCTCCAAGCTGTCGGAGCTTGGTCCGGGAACGTCCTTCCACCGCCTGCTGTGGGACGATGCCGACCGCGTCAACTTCCCCGACAGCAAGGAGAAGATCGCGCTGGCGCCGGATGCCGCGATCAAGCGCGTCGTGCTATGCAGCGGCAAGGTCTACTATGACCTTTTCGATGCGCGCGAGGCGGCCGGCCGAGACGACATCTATATCCTGCGCGTCGAGCAGCTTTATCCGTTCCCGGCGCGCGCCTTGATCACCGAACTCAGCCGCTTCAAGGGCGCCGAGGTGGTGTGGTGCCAGGAAGAGCCGCGCAACATGGGGGCCTGGACCTTCATCGAGCCTAATCTGGAATGGGTGCTCGAGCATGTCGGCGGCGCCACCAAGCGGGCACGCTATGCCGGCCGCGCGGCGTCCGCGTCGACGGCGACGGGACAGCTCAGCAAACACAACGCCGAGCAGAAGGCGCTGGTCGCGGACGCTCTCGGCCTGTGAGGCCCAGCAAGCCGGACTGTGCGCAATCTGATTGAATTGCAATGATGCGGCGGTGCCATGCGGGCGCTGCCCGAGCCGAAAGCGAGACGTTATGACGATCGAGATCAAGGTGCCGGCGCTGGGTGAATCCGTGACCGAGGCGACGGTTGGCCAGTGGTTCAAGAAGGCCGGAGACGCGGTCAAGGCGGACGAGCCGTTGGTGGAGCTCGAGACGGACAAGGTCACGGTCGAGGTGCCGGCGCCGGCGTCGGGCGTGCTGGCGTCGATCGCCGCGGAGACCGGCGCCACCGTCAGTATCGGTGGCCTGCTGGGCGCGCTGAAGGAAGGTGGCGCCGCTGCGGCTGCTGCGCCATCGGCCACCGCTCCATCGCCTGCTTCCGCCAAGGCCGCCTCACCCGCTCCCGCCGCCAAGTCCGAGATGCCGCCGAGCCCGGCCGCCCGCAAGGAGATGGCCGAAGCCGGCGTCACAGCCGATCAGGTCGACGGCTCCGGCAAGCGCGGCCAGATCCTCAAGGGTGACGTGTCGACGGCCGTGGCGAGATCCGGCAGCGCTCCAGCGCCGGCCGCTGCCGCGCAGCAGGTGATGCCGACGACGCTGTCGCCGCTGCCGGTGCCGACCCAGCAACTCCGTGTGCCGACGGCGCCGAGCGATGCGGGGCGCGAGGAGCGGGTGAAGATGTCCCGCCTGCGCCAGACGATCGCGCGCCGACTGAAGGACGCACAGAACACCGCCGCCATGCTGACGACGTTCAACGACGTCGATATGAGCCAGGTGATGGCGTTGCGCGCGCAGTACAAGGATCTGTTCGAGAAGCGCCACGGCATCAAGCTCGGCTTCATGGGCTTCTTCATCAAGGCCTGCATCCAGGCGTTGAAGGAGATTCCCGCCGTCAATGCCGAGATCGACGGCACCGATCTGATCTACAAGAACTATTATCATATGGGCGTCGCGGTGGGTACGGACAAAGGCCTCGTGGTGCCTGTGATCCGCGACGCCGATCGGCTCAATCTGGCCGAGGTAGAGGCCCGCATCGCCGATTTCGGCAAGCGCGCGCGTGAGGGCAAGCTCGGCATCGAGGAGATGCAGGGCGGCACGTTCACGATCACCAACGGCGGCGTCTACGGCTCGCTGATGTCGACGCCGATCCTCAACGCCCCGCAGTCGGGCATCCTCGGCATGCACCGCATCGAGCAGCGCCCGGTGGTGGTCGCCGGCCAGATTGTCGCCCGTCCGATGATGTATCTCGCGCTCAGTTACGATCACCGCATCGTCGACGGCAAGGAGGCGGTGACGTTCCTCGTCCGCGTCAAGGAGTGCCTGGAAGACCCGCAGCGCTTCGTGCTGGAGCTTTGATCGTCGCGCGTCATCCCGGCGAAAGCCGGGACCCACGCTCGGTGCGATCGGAGCAGACGTGTCGTGGGTGCCGGCCTGCGCCGGCATGACGGACTGAAAGTCGGTCGTCGTCGGGAATGAGACGACGTCTGCTGAAAAGGTGGAACTCGTCCTCATGGCCTACGATCTCATCGTCATCGGCACCGGCCCCGGCGGCTACGTCTGCGCCATTCGCGCGGCGCAGCTCGGCATGAAGGTCGCCGTGGTCGAGAAGCGCGCCTCGCACGGCGGCACCTGCCTCAACGTCGGCTGCATTCCATCCAAAGCACTACTGCACGCGTCCGAGCTGTTCGAGGAGGCGGGTCACGGCTTTGCCGGCATGGGCATCAAGGTCAAGCCCGAACTCGATCTCGCCAAGATGCTCGCCTTCAAGGACGAGGGCGTGAAGGGCAACACCGACGGCGTCGCCTACCTCCTGAAGAAGAACAAGATCGACGCTCATCACGGCACGGCCAAGATTCTCGGTGCCGGCAAGGTCGAAGTGACGCCGGCTGCCGGCGGTGCCGTCCAGATCCTGGAAACCAAGAGCATCGTCGTCGCCACCGGTTCGGACGTCGCCAAGCTGCCGGGCATCGACATCGACGAGAAACAGGTCGTCTCGTCCACGGGCGCGCTGACGCTGCCGGTGGTGCCGAACAAGATGATCGTCGTCGGCGCCGGAGTGATCGGCCTCGAACTCGGCTCCGTCTGGCGCCGGCTCGGTGCGGAGGTGGCGGTCGTCGAGTATCTCGACCGCATCTTGCCGGGCATGGACCTCGACACTGCCAAGAGCTTCCAGCGCATCCTCGCCAAGCAGGGCATTTCGTTCAAGCTGTCGTCCAAGGTGACGGCGGTGAAGAAGGACGCCAGCGGTTGTGCGCTGACGGTCGAGCCGGCGGCGGGGGGCGCGGGCGAGAGCCTGTTCGCCGATGTCGTCCTGGTCGCCATCGGCCGTGTCCCGTACACGGATGGGCTCGGCCTGGCCGAGGTGGGTATCGCGCTGGATCAGCGCAAGCGCATCGTCGTCGACGCGCACTTCCAGACCAATGTCGGCGGCATCTACGCCATCGGCGACGTGATCGCAGGACCGATGCTCGCGCACAAGGCCGAGGACGAAGGCATGGCGCTGGCAGAGATCCTCGCCGGTCAGGCCGGCCACGTGAACTACGACGTGATCCCGGGCGTGGTCTACACGTTCCCGGAGGTCGCGACCGTCGGTAAGACCGAGGAGGAGCTTAAGGCTGCGGGGATCGCCTACAACGCCGGCAAGTTCCCGTTCACGGCCAACGGTCGCGCCAAGGTCAATCGTACGACGGACGGTTTCGTCAAGGTGCTGGCCGATGCCACGACGGACCGCATTCTTGGTGTGCACATGATCGGACCGCACGTCGGCGAGATGATCGCCGAGGCTGCCGTGATCATGGAGTTCGGCGGCTCGGCCGAGGATCTCGCGCGCACCTGCCACGCCCATCCGACGCTGACCGAGGCGGTTAAGGAAGCCGCGTTGTCGGTGGCGAAGCGACCGATCCATATGTGAGCGCTGATCCCCCTCCCCCCTCGTTGGGGAGGGGCGGCGAGGGGGGATGGCAGACCCTCTCCAGTAGGGACGGCCCCCTCCCCACAAGGGGGAGGGGAAGTCCATCGCTCCCCGCTTGCAGAAGCGGAAAGGTGTCGTCAGACCGCCAACAAGCCTGCATCCACCGGCAGGATGTGGCCGGTCACGGCCAGCGTCTCGGGGTTGGCGAGGTAGGACACCGCGCCAGCGATATCCTCGGGCGTCGGGAAGCGCTTCTGCGGCAGCCGCTCGAGCATCTTCTGGCGCCGTTGTGGATCGGACAGCAGGATCTCGCGCGACGGCGTCAGAACGGTCGCCGGTGCGACGCCATTGACGCGGATGTTGTCCGTCGCCCACTCGATCGCCATCATGCGCGTCATTTGCGCGAGGCCGCCTTTCGAAATGCCGTAGACGGAACCCTCGGGCACGCCCGTGAACGAGTGAGTCGAGCAGATGTTGACGATGTTGCCGGGCAGCTTGTTCGCGAGCCAGTGCCGGGCGACCTCGGCCGAAAGGAAGTAGGCGCCCTTCAGGTTGATGTTCATCACGTCGTCGTAGTCTTCCCACTTCGTGTCGACTACGAACGCACGAAGCTGCCGGCCGGCGTTGTTCACCAGCACGTCGATCTGGCCCATCTCCTTCAGTGCGGTGGCGACGGCCTTCTTGATGCTGTCGTGATTGCGCACGTCGACGGCGATCTTGCAGAGCTTGCGATCCTTCAGCTCGGCGGCGCCGTCGAGGGAGGACAGGATCTCGGTCGACAAGTCGGCGGCAATGATGTCGAAGCCGTCGCGGGCGAGGCGGAGCGTCATCGCCTTGCCGAGGCCGACGTGGGCACCGGTGATCATCGCGACGGGCCGTTTGCCGGCCCCCGCCTTGGTTGCTGCTGCCATTCTGATTTCCTCCACCTGACGTTGTTGTGCCGTCGCGGCATCGCCTGCACCGGCCTGCGCGGGCGCAGACGATAGGCTGTCGAGACGACAGCGTAAACCGTGGACGGGGAATGCCTCCCGTGCAGGTCTGGATTGCTGATGCGGCTTGCAGGTGCAAGGGCGGAGCGGCGACGGGAGGGGGCCGGGCGCTATTGTGTCGTGCTTATGGTTTCGGGCGGTGCGGCACCCTATGTTGACGCCGGAGCAAAGCTCGTCACGAACTCGCCACGCGCGCCGATCCGATTGGACAGGGCCAGCGTACAGCCTCGATGGGAGGAAGCTATGGATCAGCCGACAAAGAAGATTCAGGTGGCGCGGCTGGCGGGAGAGCGTCCGCAGGAGTCGGGCCAGCCGAGCCGGGCCGAGGCCGAGGCCGCCGTGCGCACGTTGCTCCGCTGGGCCGGGGAGAATCCCGGCCGCGATGGTCTCGCCGATACGCCGTCGCGTGTCGTGAAGGCGTACGAGGAATACTTCAAGGGATATGACCAGGACCCCGTCGAGATCCTGCAGCGCACCTTCGAGGAGACCGAGGGCTACGACGAGATGGTGGTTCTGCGCGGCATCCCGTTCGCGAGCCACTGCGAGCATCATATGGCGCCGATCGTCGGCAAGGCCTGGATCGCCTACATGCCCCAAGGTCGCGTCGTCGGTATTTCCAAGCTCGCGCGCGTGGTCGAGGTCTATGCCCGCCGGCTGCAGATCCAGGAGAAGATGACGGCGCAGATCGCCAACGCCATCAACGACGTGCTGAAGCCCGAAGGCGTCGGCGTGGTGATCAAGGCCGTTCACCACTGCATGACCACGCGCGGGGTCAACAAGAGTTCGACCGACATGGTGACGAGCCGGATGCTCGGCTGCTTCCGCGACAATCCGGCGACCCGCCAGGAATTCCTGGCGATGGTGGATTGAGCCGGTGGGTGACGACGTGAGCGACGCCGTCCGGCATGGTCCCGTCATCGTCTGGCTGCGGCAGGATCTGAGGATCGCCGATCACCCGGCTCTCAGCGCGGCGGCAGAGACGGGCCGTTCCGTGCTGCCGGTCTATGTGCTCGACGACGCTACTCCGGGTGCTTGGCGCATGGGCGGGGCGAGTCGCTGGTGGCTGCATTCCAGTCTGGCGGCTCTGGCCGGTCGCCTGAAAGGTCTCGGCTCCCGGCTGATCCTGCGCCGTGGCCGCACGATCGACGTGCTTGAGCAGCTGGCGAAGGAGACCGGCGCCAGCGCCATCTACGTCACGCGCGGTTACGAGCCTTGGGCGGTCGCCGACGAGGTGGCGTTGAAGGCCTTCGGAGATCGCAACGGCATCGAGGTAAGGCGCTTCTCGGGCGCGCTGCTGTTCGAGCCGGAGGCGATTCGCACCAAGGATGGCGGCCCGTTCCGTGTGTTCACCCCTTTCTGGAAGGCGTGTCTCGCCGCCGGTGAGCCGGGCCGATCCCTGCCAACGCCGAGCAAGCTGAAGGCACCCGCCGCGTGGCCTGCGTCGGATGGGCTCGATACGTGGGGGCTGCTGCCACAGAAGCCGGACTGGGCCGGCGGCCTGCGCCAGACGTGGACGCCGGGAGAAGCGGGCGCATCCGCGCGGCTCCGCGATTTCATTGACGGAAGCCTCGGGGACTATGCAATCAGTCGTGACCGGCCGGACCTGCCAGGCACGTCGATGCTGTCACCGCATCTGCACTTCGGCGAGATCAGCCCACGCCAGTGCTGGCATTCGGTGCGCATGGCGGAGGGCGCGGGTGCGCGGGGCGCGGCGAGCTACTTGCGCGAACTCGGCTGGCGCGAGTTCTCGACGCATCTGCTGTTCCAGTTCCCCGCGATCACCGATGCGCCGTTCCGGCCGGAGTTCGCGAGCTTCCCATGGACCGGCGGTCGCGAAGCAAAAGCTGCTCTCGCCGCCTGGCAGCGCGGGCAGACGGGTTATCCGATCGTGGATGCCGGCATGCGCCAGCTCTGGCACACCGGCTGGATGCACAACCGGGTGCGCATGATCGTCGCCTCGCTGCTGACCAAGCATCTGCGGATCCACTGGCACGAGGGCGCACGCTGGTTCTGGGACACGCTGGTCGATGCCGATCTCGCCAACAACTCGGCGAGCTGGCAATGGGTGGCGGGTTCTGGCGCGGACGCTGCACCCTATTTCCGCATCTTCAATCCCGTGCTCCAGGGCCAGAAGTTCGACCCCGACGGCGCCTACGTCCGCCATTGGGTGCCGGAGCTGGCCCGAATGCCGGCCGCGCACATCCACATGCCGTGGGAGGCGCCGGTTTCGGTGCTGGCGGCGGCCGGCCTAGATCTCGGCAGGACCTATCCCCAACCCATCGTCGACCACGGCAAGGCGCGCGTTGCGGCACTCGCAGCCTACGAGGACGTGAAGGCGGCGGCGAACAAGTCCTGAGCAGCGATGCGCTGCTGGCATTCCAGCGTCACACCGCGGCACTTGCCGGGTCGCGGCCGTTTCTATAGGGGTTGCCGGGCAGGTTTGCACCGTAGGTCGGAGCGAGCGGAGGAGGGCTGAAAGCCCACCGTAGCGAGATCTGGTATCTTCGGTCGCGTCGGACCTCGACCGGCGACAGCCGGCCTCGCTCCGACCGACAAGCGTGCGGGATATTTGCCGTCTCCTCTCTAGGAGAATGGTGGCCGAGGCCGGACGAGGGGGCTCTTCCAGCTGGCCGTTATCAAGCGCATGCCCCCTCACAATTTTGGAGGACTCCCAATGGCCGAGACCTGGAACAAGTATGCGCTGACCAAGGCGCGCACGCACGGCAAAGCGGGCCCGCTGGTGCGCCCGAAGAGCGTCACGATCGACATGCACGCGCACATCTCGGTGCCGCGCGCGATCGCGTTCGCCAAGCCGCACATGGATCCGATGACGATCCCGCTGTTCAAGTATGCGACCGAGCAGTCGCGCGCGATCAACTCGAAGCAGGACGTTGACCGCACGCCGAACATGGTCAAGCCCTATGACCTTCGCCTGAAGGACATGGACGCCCAGGGCGTGGACATGCAGCTGATCATGCCGCCGCCGCCGACCGCTTATCCGCAGCTGCCGATCGACATCGCCGACAAGGCGATCAAGCTCGTCAACGAGGACATGGCCGAGTACGTCGCCGGCAAGCCGGACCGGTTCTGCGCCCTCGGCCACGTGCCGATGCAGGACGGCAAGGCGGCCGCCGCCGAGCTCGAGCGGATCATGAAGACATACAAGTTCAAGGGCGCGCAGATCCTCACCAACACCAACGGCAAGGAGCTGTCCGACCCGCAGTCCGAGCCGTTCTGGAAGAAGGCCGAGGAGCTCGGCGCCGTCATCCTGCTGCATCCCAACGGCTTTACGCAGGGTGAGCGCTTCACCAACCACTACTTCTCCAACATCATCGGCAACCCGTTCGACACAACGATGGCGTTGCATCACCTGATCTTCGACGGCGTGTTCCACCGCTATCCGAACCTCAAGGTGATCTCGGTGCACGGCGGCGGTTATCTCTCCGCCTATTCGGGCCGCATCGACCACGCCTGGGGCGCGCGCGCCGACGTCAACGTCGTGCCGCTGCCGCCGACCACCTACCTGAAGCGCAATGTTTGGGTCGACACGGTGGTGTTCACCAACCATCAGCTCGAGACGCTGGTGCGCGTTTTCGGACCCGATCACGTCGTGCTGGGAACGGATTATCCCTACGACATGGCCGAGGAGGATCCGGTCGGTCACGTCTGCAACGCGAACCTCGACGACAGCGCCAAGGCAGCGATCTGCGGCCTCAACGCTAAGAAGCTGCTCGGACTTTAAGAATGCTGGGGTCAGCCCCCTTGCCGCGACGACGCATTAAACCTGCGTCGTCGATGCAAGGGGTCTGACCCCTACTTCTGCTACTCATTATTGATTCACCGCCGGCCGGATACCCAAGTCGAGGTCGCTCGCCTCGGCGACCTCCTGGCCGCGGACGGCGCTCGGGATGTGTGCCGGCGGAAGAGATACGTTCGATTTGGCCGCGCAGGCCCGCAGGATGGACCGGCACAGCACCATGACCGCGACGCCGCCGATCGCGATCAGGGCGATCAGCGCGAACTCGAACTGCCGGAGCTGCCAGCCGGAGTCGAGGGGCACGCCGGCATGCACGAGGCGGATCAGCGTCATCACGACCGCCACGAACAACATGATCCCGCCCCAGAAGCGGACCGAGCCGACACGGCGCGCGAGTGCCGCGCTTCGATTGAGCGCGTCGGGATCGAAACCCGCGGGCTGCAGCGGCCGCTCGACGGAGGGCCTTCGCGGCATTGCGGAAGATCGCTCCAGCGCCGACCACGTCCGTTGATCGATCACACCGTCGCCAGGAAGCCCGTGGTCGAGCTTGAAACGGACCGCTGCCAGATGCGTCGGCCGGTCGAAATCCTCGTTCGCGGTAAACCCTCCGTAGCCGGCCTGGCGAAGCTGTTGCTTCAGCCGGGCGACGTCCGGGCCGAGACTGCCGAGTTCCAGGATCGCGGACCCCGAAACGCTCTCCAAGCCGCCGCCCATGCTTTCCAGCCGGGCCGCCCAGATCCGTTTGGCCGTCGTCAGGCGGCTTTGGCGATTGTCGAGCCCGTTGCGGCCGCCGTTGATCTTTTTGGTGATCAGCACGATGTCGTTGCGGTCGGCGTAGGCGTTGAGGTCGCGGTCGTCCCAGAGCGCGGCGGCGGACATCAAGGCCGGTAACGGCTCGGCGGACTTTTCGGGCTGCGCCTCGAGGTCGATGCCGATCATCCGGCCGACCTCGCGATACTCCGACCGGCCAGTGAGCTGGATAAAGCCGCGCCCGCGATACTTGTAGCCGTCGCCCGGAGCGGTGTTGCCGAGTGAGCGCGCCATCGTCGGATTGCCGAGGCCGTAGATGCGCTCGGCGAAGGCCTCCTCCTTGCCGACCAGCGTCCTCGCTTCAGCCAGTGTTAGCTTGGCGGAATGGCGACCGGGGCCAAACATTTCGACCATGCGCTCGGCGGTGTATTTGAGGCTCTCGGTGGTGATCGTGAAGCCACCGCACTCGTGGCCGACCTGCGCCATGAAATGGCAGAAGCGCAGCGGACTTTCATTGATGCCATAGCGCGACAGGACGGCATTCCCTTCGGTGCCGAGAACGGCGGCATAGTCGGGACGAGCCTTCGGCGCGAACGCTTTTAATGTGTCGACCGTGAGCTTGACGGCAGGCTCGGGCTCGGCTGGCGCCGCCGGCTTGGCCGGAGCAGCAGCCGGAACGGCGGCGGCCGGGGTTGCGGTTTTCGGAATGGCAGCCGCTGGGGCAGGACTCGGCGCACTCTTGGCGTCCGAAGGAGGCGCTGGTGCAGTTGTCGGCACGGGCGTCGAAGGCTCGGGACTGGCCGCAGGTGGAGCAGGTGCAGCCGCCGGTGCCGGGGCTGCCGTCGGCGAGACGGGACGGGGCGAGGGGATCGGGTCGGGTCGGGGAACGGGCGCGGGGGCCGATGCCGGCGCAGTTGCGGCGGCGGGCGGAGGCGCGACCGAGGGCACGGACGTGGACGCCGCAGCCGGCGCGGCCGGCGCCGGTGATGCGAGCACGGTCCAGCCGAGCTTGGCGTCCAGCGCCGGCGTGTAGACGCCGTCCACGGGCACCTTCGCCGCCGCCTGGGCCTCGGTCAGGGATTTCTTGGTCTGCGCGCCGAAATAGCCGGTCGGCTCGACGCCGAGCTTGGCCTGCAGCCGATTCACCTCCTCGCCTTCCGAGCCCATGCGCAGCCGGCCGAGGCGGCGCTGGATCTCGACGGCGTTGCCCGACATGGAGGCTTTGACCAAGGCTGCGGCGATGCCGCATTCGGTGCCCGTGAACAGCAGGTAGTCGACACGGGCCCCGTCCGGCAGGTCTTCCAGTGTCGACTGGAAGTCGGTCCACAGGCCGGCGTTGGTGGTGCCTTTGACGGTCTGGCAGCCGAGCGAGGAAAATTTGTCATTGGAGAAGGCGCAATGAACATTGTCGCTCGGCGCGCACATGTCCCAGACGTCGTCGAGATCGAAAACCTCGTCCTTGCGCGTCCTCAGCACCGTGACCCTGCCGCTGTGCACGCCCTTGGCATCGCTGAGGCGGAGGACGGGTGTGACGGTCGCATTCGAGCCGACGTGGGCGCCCTTCTTGTAGATGTAGCAGCCGGTCGGCAGCAGGTTGAAAGTGGCGCCGCTGCGCATGTAGCTGTGCCAGGGAACGGTCGAGCCGGTATAGGCCGACAGTTTGCCGGTTGCGCGGTGATAGAAGCCGACGACACAGCGGAAATTGCGATGGTCGGGGCGCACGTCCTCGAGCGAGAGGCGGTCCACCAGCTCGGCCTTCTCGCCGCCGCGCAGCCTGGCTCCGCGCAGGCCGAACGCGATGTTGTCGCCTTCTCCGCGCGGCAGATAGCGATTGGCGGCGATCAGCATCTCGAGCTCGAGCTTGCCGAATTCGAAGGTCTTGGGCGCCGCGACGTTGTCTCCCGGCCCGATGATGAGGTGGTTGTAGCAGGGTGACAGGCGGTCGGTGGCGGCCCACGCGACACCACCCGCAGCCTCCATCGCCAC
The DNA here is from genome assembly GCA_945889015.1 of Devosia equisanguinis. Lineage (GTDB taxonomy): Bacteria > Pseudomonadota > Alphaproteobacteria > Rhizobiales > Hyphomicrobiaceae > CAMDBL01. Next base: position 14,950 of record CAMDBL010000034.1, on the reverse strand, counting down.
GCCGGGATCGGGCTGGTCGAACAACTCGGGAAGATAGTCGTCCTCCTCCTCGGACGGCGACGGCAGCGCCTCCAAGGTGGAGACAGGAAATCGGGTCGAGGCACTCGGGGCATGATCGACGAGTTTCGCGGTCGAGCCGGCCGACATGCCGAAGCCGGATCGATCCGGCTGGTCTGAAGACATTCTGCCCCCCTCGCTGGCGAGGACTCATGACGGCACCGCCCGCGTGCAGTGTGCAGCGGGGCGGCACGGAGGTTCGAGGCATCTTTGCACACTACCGGGAGGAGATCACCCCTCGGATCGTTCACGTGTCTGAGGGGCCTACTCGAGCTGCATCGACTTCTTGCTCGCGTCGTCACCCGACGATTTTCCCCTGGTCCAACCGATATCGAGCGGGTTGGCGCCGGAGCCGTCTCCGCCACCGACCTTGCCTTCGTCGTCGGGAAAAGCCGCAATCCCCGCGCTCTCGCCGGCTTGTTGCTTCAGCACGAGTTGACGTTGGGCTTCGATCTCTCGTTTCTTCTGGAGGACGATGAAGCCGAGCGATCCCGCCAGAGTTGCGAACAGCACCGCGGCGAAGAAGCCGAACGTCATCAGCATCCCCATGCGCCGCACGTGGATCGCGCTTTTGCGCCGCTCGGCTTCGCGCTCCTTGTGAGCCTTGGCGCGCGCGGCTTCGAGCAAGGCGATCTCCTCGCGGTGGCGATTTTCCGCGTTCACACGCTGCGCCTCGTGCTCCTCACTGGCGCGGATGAACTCGAATTGCAGAGCCGTCGGCTCGGGCGCATTGCGCGGCTTGTTGGCGATCCAGAGCACGGCCTCGGCAACGCTGTCGCCGAACAGGAGCCGGCTCGTAGGCTTGCGCGACGACTGCCATTCGGTGGCACGCTGCAGCAGGCGTGTGTGCTCGCGCAGCCAGTCGAGGTCGGTGTCGAGAGCGGCGACGAGCCGGACCTGACCGGTTCCGAAGCCTGAGCCGGGCACTTTCGGGTCTGTGTAGAAGTAGATGTAGTTCAGGTCGGTGAGGTGCGGCGAGGGCTGCACGTCGTCGAGCGGGCGGCAGAGCACCGGGATGATGCGCTTGCCCATGCGCACGGCCTCCTCGGCCTCCCAGGCGCAGATCGGCGAGCGGGCGGAAGACGGCGACAGCACGAAAACGACCGTGTCGGCGTCGCGGATCAGGTTGCCGAGGCGGCGTTTCCAGTCCTCGCCGCCGAAGATGCCTTGGCGATCGATGGTGGTGGCGCAGTCCGACAAGGCGAGCGCCGCAATCAATTGATCGGCAAAGACGATGTCGTCGCGGCTGTAGGAGATGAACACGTTCAATTTGCCGGACGCAGTCTTCGTCGAAGTCATAGGGCCCTCCAACACGACGAACGCGAAAACAACCGGATCAGGATACGCAGGACAAAATAATCCCCGGTCTGCCGAATTAACTTCACCGGCGACAACCAGTTCCGCCATGCCCTTGAAAAAAATGAACTTGCCGGCTCTTTGCCGAGCACAGGCGCGGATTCGCACCGTGGCCACTGGTCGATCATTTATGCAATCAGGTGTTGCGGCCCCTGAAGCCGGTTGCCAGCACGTACAACTCGGCGCTCTCGGCGCGGCTCGCTGGCGGCTTGACGTGGCGGACCGTGGCGAACGAGCGCTTGAGCAGGTCGAGAAGATCTTTCTCGGTGCCGCCCTGGAACACCTTTGAGAGGAACGTGCCGCCCGGCGAGAGCACCTCGCAGGCGAACGCGGCGGCGGCTTCCGCGAGACCCATGATGCGCAGGTGGTCGGTGCCGGTGTGGCCGGTCGTCGGTGCGGCCATGTCCGACAGCACGACGTCGGCGCCGCCGTCGCGCAACAAGCCCTTCAACAGGCCGGGCGCGGACTCGTCCATGAAATCCAATTCGAGGATCTCGACGCCGGGAATGGCCTCGACGCCCAGGTAATCGATCGCCACGACCTGTCCGAATTTGCCGGTATCCTTGGCGGACTGCGTGGGCTGTGAGCGCACGCGAGCGGCCGCGATCTGGCTCCAGCCGCCGGGTGCGGCGCCGAGGTCGACGACCCGCTGGCCCGGCTTCAGGAATTTGTAGCGGTCGTCGATCTCGGTCAGCTTGTAGGCCGCGCGGCTGCGGAAGCCCTCGCGCTGGGCGGCGGCGACGTAGGGGTCGTTGATCTGCCGCTCCAGCCAGGCCCGCGACGAGGGCTTGCGGATCCGCTTGCTCTCGAGCCTCTGTTTCAGCAGCCGCTGCCCGCCGGTGGGTCCGACGCGCGTGCCCTTGCCGCCGCCCGGCTTCGATTTCTTGGTCATCCTGGGTGCCGCCGCTTGCGATCTGGCCTGAACGCGCCATCCTCGGCCATCAGCATGGCCAGGATGCCCTCTCGCAGTCCACGGTCGGCAACCCTCAACCGGTCGCACGGCCATGTCCGCAACAGGGCTTCCAGGATGGCACAGCCGGCAAGTACGAGGTCGGCACGGTCGCGGCCGATGCACGGCTCGGCAACGCGCTCCTCGTAGCTGCGGCCCAGCAGGCTGTAGGTGGTATCGCGCACCGCGTCCACCCTCAGCCAGCAGCCGTCGACCTTGCTTCGGTCATAGCGGGGCAGTCCGAGCTGGATGCCGGCGACTGTGGTGACCGTTCCGGAGGTTCCGAGCAGGTGGGTGCTGGCGCCGCGCATGCGCTCCCGGAAACGATGCTTGGCCTCGAATGGCCGCAACATTTCCTCGACGTGCCTGACCATCGCCTCGAAGTGCTCAGCGGTGACGTGGCGCCCGCCGAAGCGCTCCGCCAGCGTCACCACACCCACCGGCAGCGAGGTCCAGGCCGCGATGCAGTGCTGCGCCTCGAGCCGCTCGGCCAGGGTTCGCCGCCAAGTCGCCTCGGCCCGCGTCAGATCGAGCCAAATCAACTCGGAGGAGCCGCCACCGATGTCGAACACCATCGCAAGGTCCGAGCGTGTGTCGATCAGCGAGGCACAACCGGATACAGCGAGCTTGGCCTCGGATTCCCGGCTCAGAATCTCGATCGACAGGCCGAGGTCGTTGCGCACGCGGTCAAGGAACTCGGCGCCGTTGTCGGCGATCCTGCAGGCCTCGGTTGCGACCAGCCGCGAGCGCAGCACCCGATTTCGGACCAGCTTGTCCGAGCAGATGCGCAGGGCTTCGATGGTGCGCTGCATGGCCGGCTCCGACAGCCGTCCAGTCGCCGAGACCCCTTCGCCGAGCCTGATGATGCGGGAGAACGCATCGACCACGCGAAAGCCCCGCCGCGACGGCCGCGCGACCAGCAGACGGCAGTTGTTGGTGCCGAGATCGAGCGCGGCATAGGACTGAAGTTGCGCCGGGGATGGCTCCCACGCGCCGGGATCTGCATCGCCGGCGGGGTCTCCAAAAGGACCTCCAGCGGGCGGATCGCCGTCATCGTGCGGGAATGCGCCCGCCTTTTCGCTCGGCCCCTCCAAAGGTCGGCGTCCTTCTCCAGAGCCTGGATTGGGATATCGTTCCCGTGCGTGTCACGGGCGCGCGTCCGCTCGTCAGGCTATTGTTCTGGTTTACGTGTTGAGGGGCAGTGTAGCAGCATATCGGGTGGGGTAAAGAGTCGCGATTTCACATTGATGAAATCGCCGTGGGCGGTTGCACGGATTTTGGCTTGGCCAAGGCGAATGGAGCGGTCGATGGGGCGGTGGGGGTGGTGTGGGGCGACGGCCCTGGTTCTGGCGCTTTGGCTTTCGCTCGGTGCGGAGGCATGGGCCGGGACCGTCGATGCGCGCCGTCTGCTCGATGCCTATCCCGAGCACCTCGATCGCATCGACGGCAATGCGCTCGTCTGGAAAGACGGCACCCGGATGACGATCGACGACGGCAAAACCGGCAAGAGCCTCGAGCAGATGCTCGGGCACCCCGATATCGACGACATGATGGCGATCCCGTACCGGGCAGGCGACGCGGCAAAACCACCGGCCCCGGGCAGCGATCCGGGCCGCGTCCGGCATACCGCCTTCTTCACGAAGATGTACGGCGATTGCGCAAAGGGAGCGGTGTCGCCGCACCTCACCGATATCACCTGGCTGGCCGGCAGCGCGCCGCAGAAGCTCAAGGTGACGCGGGTGAACGGTGTCGCAGCCAAATTGCAGGCGGTGTCCAAGGAGCTGGATGCGCTGCCCGCGGCCCTGCGCCGTCACCTGACGCCGGCGGCCGGCACCTACGTCTGCCGGCCGATCGCGGGGACCGACCGGACCTCGCCGCACGGCCTCGGCATCGCCATCGACATCGCTGTCGCGACGTCCGATTACTGGCGCTGGAGCCGCACGGGCCCGAGCGGCCGTCCGGTCTGGCGCAACCGCATCCCAATGGAGATCGTCGAAATCTTCGAGCGCCATGGATTCATCTGGGGCGGCCGATGGTTCCACTACGACACGATGCACTTCGAGTATCGCCCGGAGTTGCTGGCGCCGAAAACTTAGAGCCGCCCGCAGCCCCGCCACCTTGTTTTCCAGCGCGGCCCGGGCAATCATGTCGACGGCAAGACAGGAGGCGCGCGTGAGCGATACCGACCCGATACCATTGCGCCCGCGGCTGGCCATGGCAGTCGAGCCCAACCCGCAGACGTCCCAATCCAAGACCTTCACGCCGTCGGTGACTGCCTTCAATCGCCAGGAACTCAACGAGATCCTGACGGTCTACGGTCGCATGGTCGCGGCCGGCGAGTGGCGTGACTACGCTCTCGACATGGGGCGTGAGACGGCGACGTTCTCCGTGTTCCGGCGCACCAGCGAAGTACCGCTCTACCGGATCGAGAAGACGCCGAAGCTCGCGCGCAAGCAGGGCGCCTACTCGGTGATCACCGCCTCCGGACTGATCCTGAAGCGCGGCCCCGAGTTGAAGCGCGTGCTCGGCGTGTTCGACAAGAGCCTTAAGCTGGTCGAGGCGTGAAGCCTTCCGTCGCTACTTCCGGATCGTCCTCCCTCAGGCAGCCGCGCGGGTGTTGCTCGCCGCGGGGCGACCACCGTTGCCCCCGGTGAAATCGGCGACGGCGCGCTCGGCGGCGCTGGGCGTGGCGAACACGTGACCGTCGAGGGCGTGGAATTTCCGATCGGCGGCGTGGAACCGATAACCGCGCTCTCCCTGCCAGCGGACGACGATGCCCGCCGTCTCGCCGCGCGCAGTCTCGATGGTGAAGCCTTCCGACATGGCTTGTCCTCCTGTCGCCGCTGCCGGCGACGTACTCAAGTGAATTGATTCGTGTGCGGGCGGGTGTGGTCCGCTCACCTCGATCCCAGGATCGATCCAGGGGGGGGCGGGCCCGTGGCACTCGCTTTCCGCCACGCATCCAATGGGTGTGTCGGAGGGTGTTCTCGCCCTCTCGCGACCCTCAGTGGATTGCACGCTCACAACGGCCATCTCATGACCGTTGTTCCTCGCCACCCTGCAATCTTTGCATGACATGGACGTGACGGCGCACGGTGGTCGATTGCTCTTGCGATGCCACAATTCCGTGACTATCGAGCAGCCGGTAGGAGGCGTTTCGCCGGCAGTCGCCGCATGGTCGGTGACTGTAATGCTGGGCTTTGGGGGCAAACCGGAATGGGCATTCTGATCGCGAACGCCTGGTCGAGGCCGACGGCGCGCGTGGGCGTCGTTGATCTCGATAGCACTTGGCTGCGGATCGATCGGCTGGGGCGGTTGGCCGCTTGCGTTCTGCTGGTCGCGATTGTGGTGCGGCCGTGGATCTCAGAGCAATCGATGCCGGCGGGGACGTCGCGGGAGGTGGAGGGCCGCGATCCGAGCCTGGACCGGACGCGGCCGGCGGGACGCGAGATCCTGCTCGCGGGCTATGCGGGCTGGCCGATCTACTATCGCAGCAACGTCCAGCTCAATCGTAACGACGAGAAAACCGACGTAGAGCTGAAGCGGCTCGGCTGGGACGGCGATGCGCTCTACTTTCCCATCGACGGCGGCATCCGCAGCGTGGAGTGGTGGGGGCCGTTCGGGTTCATGATCGACTTCCTGCACAACAAGGCGATCGCCCGCCTCGGCAAGGGGGCGCACGGCCGCAAGCTCTCCCATCCGGTCATCGAGGAGGTCGAGGCCTCGGGCACGATCAAGGGCAAGCCGGCGCCGGAGCGCATCAAGCTCACCGAAATATTCGAGCGCTTCGAGTTCACTCACGGCCACAACATGCTGTTCTTCACGCCGATGCTGAGGCCCGGCACCTGGACGCCGCGCCTGCGCCCGTACCTGGGCGTCGGCGGCGGGTTTGCCCTGCCGCACGTGGAAGTGTGGCGGCCGGGCGAGGACCGTGAGGATCGCACCAGCGAATATCAGTACGGAGGTCCTGCCGCGCAGCTTGTCGCCGGACTCGAGCTCAGGTCGGGGAATTTCTCGTACTTCTTCGAGTACAAGTTCTCCTGGGCCTCTATCAAGGGTGCGATCACGGGCGACGAATCCTGGAAGAATTTCTGGATGCCCGGCGATCTGTGGCGTCAGTTCAATCGCTGGTGGCGGGGCGAGGAGCCGAAGTTCGGTCGCTTCAGCACGCGGCTTTCCGCGCACCAATTGCTCGGCGGCGCCGGCTACTGGTGGAGACCGGGCCGCACGCCCGCGCCCTGAGGGCCGGCCACGCGCATAGTCTCGGCCCTGGTTCGGTGCGGCGGCATCGGCCCGCGCGTGCGTCAATCCGCGCTCGCCTCGCGCCCTCGAACTTGATGCTGATCAACCAGCGTGCCGATGCCGTCGGCCAAGGTCGCTCCGACGCTGGGGTGGTCGCCGTCGATCGCTGGGCCCGACGGGCTCTCGATCTGGTTTCCTACGACCTGCCCCGGATGCGATCGAAACGACGGGTCTTCGACGAGCGGAGCCAGCGCATGGAATCCGAGGCGCATGCCTATTCTCAAACGCTCGGGGAACAGGAGAGCATCTGGTTCAAGATCTCGCCGCTGGTGAACGCCGCCGATCCGATGGGTATCCTGAAGCGGCTGGTCTCGCGCCAGTCCGGCTGCTTTCCGATCCAGATGCGTGACGAGAAGATCTTCTTCCTGAGCGAGGTCGATCATTTCAAGCACGTGCTGGTCACCAAGGTCGATACCTACGAGAAGTATTTCGACGGCCTGAAGCCGATCTTCGGCAAGGCGATGATCACGATCGACGGCGCGCTCTGGCAGAAGGTGCGCCAGCCGCAGCAACCCTACTTCCATCCCAACGTCTACGCCGGCTATGTGCCGCATTTCATGGTTGCGCTTCGTCGCAAGGCCGCCGATTGGGCCGCACTTGCTCAAACCGGTCAGCCGGTCGAGATGCTGGAGCAGACCTGGGGCCTCGCCGCGGACATGGTCTGTCGCGCGCTGTTCGATCGCGAGGTGCCGTTCAATCCGCGTGCGGTGTTCGGTGCCGTCAAAGCGTATACGGATGTGTCCCATCATCGCGCCATCCGGATGAAGAAGGTCGCCGGCGGGCTGACCGAGGTGACGGACGCGGAGGTGCCGGCGCAGGCGATCGGGGCATGGCTCACCCTGCCCGAGGCGGTGATCTCGGCGAAGCCCTGGCAGAACCGCGCCGATACGCTGCTGCAGGCGCTGCTGCGGTCGGGGGACGATCCCTCGATGTGGGAGTGGGATCACCAGCAGGTGCTCGACGAGATCAAGCAATACCTGTGGGCCGGTACCGAGACGACCGCGCTGACGCTCGGCTGGGCCTTCTATCTGTTGTCGCAGCATCCCGCGGTCGCCGAGAGGATCCGTCGCGAGAGCGAGACGATCTGCGGCGATCGCGAGCCGACGGCCGCCGACCTGGAGCAACTCACCTACACGCGCTCGGCGGTGCTCGAGACGCTGCGAATGTATCCGCCGGCGTGGGCGCTCGTGCGGACGGCGACGGCAGAGGACACCATCGCCGGACACAAGATCATGCCGGGGGATCGCATCGTGCTGCTGCCTTATCTGGTGCATCGCGACGAGCGCTATTGGGAGGATCCGGAGCGGTTCGATCCGGATCGTTTCGCGCCGGGCAAGGTGGCGAAGCGGGTGAAGTACAGCTACCTGCCGTTCGGCGGCGGCAAGCGCTTTTGCATCGGCGGCCAGATGGCGCAGATGGAGGTGATGCTGGCGCTGTCGCAGCTTCTGCGGCGGTTCCGCGTCGAATATGCGGGGCCGGTTCCTGCCCAGATCGCGGCGTCCGTCACGCTGATGCCGAAGGGCGGCCTGCCATTTCGTCTGCGCGCGTTGTCGTGATCACGTCAGCCCCGGCCAAGAGCCCGCGAGTGAAAGGAATGCGCCATTGCTCAACTTGCAGCCGATCGCCCAGGTGAAGGTCGCCGAGGAGCCGTTCAAGTTCTTCGCGGCCGACGGTACGCTCGAGGGCGCCGACCTGTCGGCGATCAACGACGACTTTCCCAGGATCGAGCGCCCGGGATTGTATCCGTTGGAAACGCTGAGCTACGGCCCCGCGTTCGCCAAGCTGATCGAGGAGGTCAAGGGTCCGGCATTGGCGAAAGTCGTCGGCGAGAAATTCGGCGTCGACCTGACCGGACTGCCTCTGATGATCACCGTGCGCGGGCAGGCGCAGGCCAAGGACGGGCGCATCCATACCGATACGCAGGACAAGGTCGTCACCTGCCTGCTGTATCTCAACGACAAATGGGACAAGGGCGGCGGCCGTCTGCGCATGCTGCGGAAGGGTGACGATCTCGACGACTATGCGGCGGAGATCCCGCCCCACGGCGGCGTGTTCGCCGCGTTCAAGGTCGGCGAGAAATCGTGGCACGGTCACAAGCCGTTCGTCGGGCAACGGCGCTACATCATGTTCAACTGGGTGCGGTCGGACGCTGCACTCTCGCGACAGCTCGGCCGGCATAAATGGTCCGCACGCGTCAAGAATATCTTGCCGTTCTTCTACAAGGGGGCCTGACATGCCGAATGCAGCACTACGGTTGGCGGCGGCACGTGAAGCCGTGCAAGGCCATGCCAATGGGCCGTTGAATGCCGTGGCGGAATCGTTTCTCGACTGTCTTGCCCGATCGAGGCATGAGACTTGGCCGTTTGATTATTGGCTGCTCGATCGGGCAATTCCCGAGCAGGACGTGGACGACGTCCTGGCCTTGCCGTTCGATCCTCCCGGCAACGCCGTCTTCGACGGCCGGCGCGAGACCAACAATGCGACGCGCGTGTACTTCACCCCTCAAAATCAGGAGAAGTTTGCGGTCTGCCGGCGGATCGTCGATGGATTCGATCATCCCCGCGTCAGAGGCACGATCGAACAGGTGACGGGAACGGACCTGTCCGACGCTTTTCTCAGGATCGAATATTGCCAGGACGAGCCGGGTTTCTGGCTCGAGCCGCACACGGACATCCTGGTCAAGAAATTCACGATGCTGGTCTATCTCGCCGACGATGCGGCTTTGCGCAATTGCGGAACAGACATCCATGAGGGGCCACCCGACTTCAAATACGTGGCGTCGGCCCCCTATGGGCGCAATCTCGGTGTGATCTTCATCCCAAGCTCCAACTCGTGGCATGCCGTCGGACATCATCCGATAACGGGTCATCGTCGCTCGCTGATCATCAATTTCGTGACGTCGGCATGGCGCGACAAGTGGGAGCTGGCTTGACGCGGAAAGTGCTGTGGAGACGGCTATTCGTTTTAAGGGAGGGCGGCGATCAACGCGGTCCCGGCAGTGCGATGCGCAGCATGGGCCGCGCATCGCACTTTTTTGACGAGCCTGCGGGCTAGGCGAAGCCCCGAGCCGGCTGCGGCCACACACTTCCTTCGGCGTCGGGAGGCGTCCAGCAGGTCCGCGGATCGCCGACATAAGCCACCTCGACTGGCGGCTCGAGGGCCTTCGCCGGTGGCAACGCGCCCACCTTGCGGGCGAGCGATGCTGTCATGTATCGCCGCCAGCGTCCATCGAACAGCGGCTGATCGGGTCGAGACCTGAGGGGGCGCCGTCGGTAATGGCGACGCGAGACGCTCACGGTTGCGATGTCCATGCTGACCTCATGATCTCGTCCAGACGCTGCCAACGCTACCCTCCGCTGGCGCTGGTTACTTCGCGATCTTCGGAAGCTGCTTGGCTTCCTCGGAGCTGATGTTGAGCACCACGCGGTCGCTCTCGATCTTCATCTGCGACGGCATCACGCGAACGCGCGTCTCGCCAAGGCCGAGGAAGCCGCCGATGTCCGCATGGAGCTCGGTGACCTTGCCAGAGCTGTCGCGTTGTACGGCAGAAACCTCGCCCAGGTTCTTGTTGTCGCTGCTGTAGACCGTCCTGTCGACGAGACGCTGGGCCTCCTCGCTCGTGAGAACGGGCGCGGCGTCAGCGGACATGCCCGGCTTGGTCGACGGCTGGGCCCCGACGGTCGGCGGGGTCGCCGGGGTCGCCGGTGTGGTTTGCGTGCTCGTCTGCGCGAAGGCGGCTGTACTCAGCAGCGAAGCGAGCACGGCCATTGGAACAAGCGTTTTCATGGCTTTTCTCCGTCCAGTTGTTGCAAGGGAGGCGACCGGATCGTCAAGGCGGTCGTCGGCAAGAAGAACGCTTCAACGGAACGGCGGTTCCAGATCACGGAGCGGACGCGGTCGCGCGAAGGCCGCACTTCGAAAGGCGAACGGCCTGGCGACATGCTCGCCGATGACCAGAAATGCGAGGCTGCGCTGGGGCAGGCCGGTGACGATCGAACAGGTCGAACCGACGCTCGTCGTCTACAGGTAGTCGCGCTGGTGCTCTCTCGATCCGATGCAATCCCGGATCGATGCTTCGCGCGAGTGTATCGGCTCGACCCGAACCATGAGATGGCTGCGACCACATACAAGGTGGTGCGCGCCGCGCTCGCGACCTGCCGATCAGGATCGAAATAACGTGAGCTGGGTGCCGCCTTAAGCCGTCCGTTGGCGTTGTATCGCCTTGATGACCCCGGCGTTGTCGATGTCGGCCTCGCCGTTGTCGACACCGTCCTGCATCAGCCGCCGATACACCTCGGCCATCGGCAGCTCTTGCCCGCGCGCCTTCGCCTCGCCGAGGATCAGCGTGATATCCTTCAGCGACTGCTTGATGCGTCCTTGCGGCGCGAAATCGCCGGCGATCATCAGTGGCCCTTTCACTTGCATGACTTGCGAGTAGGCGGCCGATGCCTTGGCCGCGTCGAGGAAGGCATCGAGCGGCAAGCCGATGCGATCGGCGAACACGAGCCCTTCCGCGACGGCGGCGCGATTGAGCGCCAGGATGTGATTGATCGCGAGCTTCGTCTTGGAACCGTTGCCGACCGGGCCCATCTCCACATGACGCGGACAGATGCTGTCGACGATGTCCTTGCCGCGCGCGAGATCGCCGCCATTGTCGCCGACGAGGCCGAGCGCGTCGCCGGCGATGACCTGCCCGGAGCTGCCCGACAGCGGCACCTCCATGAAGCGAAGGCCGCTTTGGGCGGCGCGCTTGGACAAGGCCGCCATTCGGTCGGGCTCGCAGGTCGAGGTGTTGATCAGGAGGGCGAGCTTACGCGTGGCCGGTGCCAGCGCCGTGAGGCCGGCCTTGCCCTCGACGACATCCTCGACTTGGTCGGAATTGAACACCGAGATCACGGCACGCTCGACGCTGGCTGCCAGCGAGGCGAGCGTCGCGTGCGGCGTGCCGCCGAGGGCCCTGAAGCGCTCTGCCGCCTCGGGGCTCGGATCGTAGCCCTCGACCGCGAACCCCTGCGCCATCAGCCGCCGCGTCATGGCGGTGCCCATCAGCCCGGTGCCGATCATGCCTACGCTCTTGCCCACGGTGCTGGCCGTCATTGTCGCGCGCTCCTCGCCTGACCTGATTGTCGAACGCTGTCATAGAGCATCCGCCGCGCCGGCGGAATTGCCGTCTCGAGCCTTTGCTGGCCGGGGTCGCTCAGCCCTGCGCCTTCTGGCCGTAGCTCTTGAAGCGCTCCAGCACCTCGGCCATCTCGGTCTCGGACAGGATCTTGGGCGCGCCGATGGCGAGCACCTTGCAATATTGCTCGGCCAGCACCTCGACCTCGGCCGCGAGCGCGAGCGCCGCCGGCAGCGACGGTCCGATGGCGATCGCACCGTGGTTGGCCATGAGGCAGGCATTGCGGCGAGCGAGACCAGCGGCGACGTGACCGGCGAGTTCCGCGGTGCCGAAGGTGGCATAAGGCGTCAGCGGAATATCGGTCCCGCCTGCGGCCGCCACCATGTAGTGGAAGGCCGGGATCGGCTGATGCGCGCAGGCGAGCACGGTCGCATGCAGCGAGTGGGTGTGCACGACAGCGTTCATATCCGCGCGCGCTTCGTAGGCGGAGAGATGGAACCGCCACTCGCTGGAAGGTAGGCGCTGGCTCGTGTCCCAGGTGCCATCCTGCGAGACGAGGACGATGTCGGCGGGTGTGATCGCGTCGTAGGCCAGTCCTGACGGCGTGATCAGCATGCCTGTGCCCCAGCGGGCCGAGACGTTGCCGGAGCGGCCCGGCGAGAGGCCGAGCCGACTCATCGCCAGCGCCGTGTCGATCACCGCCTGGCGCGCCTCCATCTCCTCGGCGCCGGCTCTGGCGCTTGCGCCGCTGGTGGAGCCCGGTTTGGTCCGTGCTGTTCTCGCTGTCTTGTCGCGTTGGGCCATGTGCGTCGCCTCACGCCGGCTCGGGATACAGTCCGCGCAGCCCGTCGCGGCTCGCCGGGCAGTTGCCGCGCTCGGTGATGAAGCCGGTGACGAGGCGCGCGGGCGTCACGTCGAACGCGGGATTGGCGGCGGCAGATCCGGGTGCTGCGATATCGACGGTCGCGATCTCGCCGCCGGGTAGCCGCCCGGTCATGCGCAGAACCTCGTCGGCGGAGCGCTCCTCGATCGGGATCTGGCGGCCGTCGTGAAGCTGCCAGTCGATCGTGGTGTGGGGCAGGGCGACGTAGAACGGAACGCCGTTGTCGCGCGCGGCCAGGGCTTTCAGGTAGGTGCCGATCTTGTTGGCGACGTCGCCGGAGGCGGTGACGCGGTCGGTGCCGACGATGCAGAGATCGACCTCGCCGTGCTGCATGTAGTGGCCGCCGGCGTTGTCGGCGATGATCGTGTGCGGAACGCCGTGCGCGCCGAGCTCGAAGGCGGTGAGGCTGGCGCCCTGGTTGCGTGGGCGAGTCTCGTCGACCCAGACGTGGATGGGGATGCCGGCATCGTGCGCCATATAGATCGGCGCCGTCGCGGTGCCCCAGTCGACGCAGGCGAGCCAGCCGGCGTTGCAGTGCGTGAGGATGTTCAGCTGCTCGCCCTGCCGTTTGCCCGCGGCGAGGCCGCGGATCAGGTCGAGTCCGTGCGCACCGATTCGGCGGCAGGTCTCCACATCCTCATCGGCCATCGCGCCCGCGCGCAGGAAGGCCGCGGCCGACCGCGCACCCGGCTTCAAGGGCGTCACCGCGCGCCGCACGTCGTCCAGTGCCCACCGCAGATTGACGGCGGTCGGCCTCTGGGCGCCGAGGAATGTGACGGCCTGACCAAGCGCCGCATCGGAGGCGTCCTCGCGCAACGCCATCGCCAGGCCATAGGCGGCCGTGACGCCGATCAGCGGCGCGCCGCGCACCTGCATGGATTTGATGGCATGCGCGGCTTCGGCGGCGGTGGTCAGCGCGACCGTCTCGACGCGATGCGGCAGCCGGGTCTGGTCGATGATTTCGACCGACACGCCATCGGGGCGTGGCCAGATCGTGCGTGTGGGCTTGCCGTCGATACGCATGAATGAAAACCGCCGGTGGGAGAGTGAGTGATCCGCACCGGCGAGCTTATCTCAATTCAGCGTGCGCTTGTCACCGTTCGGGGTGAAGCGGGCGATCAGGTTGCGCTGGTCGGCGACGACCTTCTGCAGCGCCTGGCCGATGCGAGTCCAGGACTCGGGATCGGAAAGATCGGCCTCGCGCAGCGACGCGCGAATGTGGCGCAGCTCGTCGAGCAGCTTCTGCTCGCTCGCCCGGATGCCGTCATCGGGCGCAGCGGCCCGCTCCAGGTTGGCGATGAGGTGGTCGAGGAGACCGTTCTCCGGGAAGAGCATGAACATCGACAGGTTGCGCTGGATGTCGTCGTCGGCGCGATCGAGCTGATCGACCAGCGCCTGATCCCCATTCGCCTCGCCGCGAAGCTTGGTATAGGTGCGGCTCAGCGCGTCCTCCTGCGCTTCCTTGTGATCCTCGATGAAGCCGGCCAAGTCCTCGTTCTGCTCGGCGAGACGCATCAGCGAGGCCCAGACCTCGCGCGCTTGAACGCTGGCTTCGGGTGTGCTCAGCCGCTGCAGGGCACTCTGAGGATCGATGCCGAGAACGTAGACCAGCTCGCTCCAGTAATAGACATGGGCCTTCTCCATCTCGACCGCGGACGCCGCTGCGGGCGTCTCGGCTGCGGCGTGTATCGGCGGCTGCATCACGGGCGCCGCGCCGACCTCGGACTTCTCCGGCTTCGAGGGCTGGTGGGGAATCTGCCGGCGCTGCGGCGCCGGGCCGAGCTTGTCGACGCGCTCGCGCATCTCGCCACCGTAGGTCGATCCACCGTTGCCGCCGGGTCCGCCAATCGCACGCGGGTGCATCGCCGAGCCGAGCAGGCGTCCGCGGATATTGACGAGGACTTTGTAGAAGTCACCATGAATGTAATAGTGAAATATCTCATTCTCTTCCGAATTCCCGTCTTTGAATTCTTTTCTCTGGACGCGATCAAACATTGATCCTGCGTTCAGCGCGCTCCTAACTGCCTTGAGTGCTGAAATGTCGACGTCCTCCAAGCGAATTTCCGCCATGTATCCATGGTCTTGCCTGCCCCATATTGCTTCCCAGGCAGTCTTTGGGAAGTAGACAGGATGCATGTACCTGCTTCAGTGCCTTCATTTCCGCGACATCTACGTAACTCGCTGACCTAATGATCGAATCAGGTAGATCGCTTGCCGTGGGCGGTATCACTCGGCGGGTGAAGGCAGATGCGAAGCTTCGAGATCGTGCGATCGAGCACCGATA
>CAMDBL010000033.1 GCA_945889015.1 Devosia equisanguinis | reverse complement strand
GAGTCCGCGGGCCAGATCACCGAGGCGATCGAACGGGTTTGGATGGCGGCGGCCGGCGATACGGTGGCGGTGCTGCTCGACCGCGCGGTCAAGGCGGCGGCCACCGAGCGGCCGGACCTCGCGCTCTCGATGCTGGATACGGTGACGCGGATCGCGCCCGATTTTCCCGAAGGCTTCAATCGCCGCGCCTATGTCTACTACGGCCTCAACGAGTACGAGCGGGCGCTGGGTGACCTGAGGCGCGTGCTGGCGCTGGAGCCCAATCATTACAAGGCGCTGGAGGGGCTCGGCCAGATCCTGAAGGAGACCGACCGGAAGAAGGCCGCGCTGGAGGTCTACCGCCGCCTGGTGGAGGTGCATCCGTTCGCCTCGGGCGCCAAGACGACCCTGGAGGAGCTCGAGCGGGTCGTGGCCGGCCAGGGCAGCTGACGCTGCCGGGTGACGAGAGCCTGCCGGACGGCGTTCCTGAAATACGAAGAGCCAGGGCGAAGCGGCGCCCTGGCTCCAAATAACGTCAGATGATGATCGAATGCGCCGACGGTTGCTCAGACCGCGGGCACCTCCGATTGAAGAGGTGTCGTCCTTTCGTGCTCGTGGCCCCTGACGGCGAAGCGGGGTGCCTGCCGGCGGGGGCTGCGGTTGCAGTGTTTCACGCTCGGACGCACGTCACGCAACATCCACCGCCACTTTGGCGATGGTGCGCATGCAATTCGACCGTCGCGCGTGCTAGACGCTCGGGAATCGCATGAATCGCTTCCTAACAAATAGAAGCGTCCATCAACACTTGTCACTCGAAATCACGCTGAAGCGTGACTTGCCGCGCCGGGTGTTGCCTTTTAAGACTTGAGCGCGCCGCCGGACAGACCGGCGGTGCTATGCGTCCGCGATGCGCCGTGAACGCACTCCTCAAGACCGAAACATCGAGATGTCGCACAATACGATCGGCCACCTGTTTCGCATGACCACCTGGGGCGAGAGCCACGGGCCCGCGCTCGGCTGCGTCGTCGACGGCTGCCCACCGGGCTTGCCGCTGACCGTCGAGGACATCCAGCTGTTTCTGGACAAGCGCCGCCCCGGACAGTCGCGCTACACGACCCAGCGCCAGGAGCCGGACACGGTCGAGATCCTCTCGGGCGTGTTCGACGACGGCGGTGGCCGGCAGGTCACCACGGGCACTCCGATCTCGCTCGTCATCCGCAACGTCGATCAGCGCTCCAAGGACTATTCCGACATCAAGGACAAGTTCCGGCCGGGCCACGCCGACCTCGCCTACTGGCAGAAGTACGGCATCCGCGACTATCGCGGCGGCGGACGCTCTTCGGCGCGCGAGACGGCGGCGCGGGTCGCGGGCGGCGCTGTCGCGCGCAAAGTCCTGCCGGGTGTCGTCATCCGTGGCGCATTGGTGCAGATCGGCCCGCATCGCATCGATCGCGGCCGCTGGGACTGGGCTGAGGTCGACCGCAACCCCTTCTTCTGTCCCGACCCGCGGGCGGCCGTCACCTGGGCCGCCTATCTCGATGGCATCCGCAAGTCCGGCTCCTCCGTCGGGGCGGTGATCGAGGTCGTCGCCGAGGGTGTGCCGCCAGGACTCGGTGCCCCGATCTACGGCAAGCTCGACCAGGATCTCGCAGCCGCGATGATGAGCATCAATGCCGTCAAGGGCGTCGAGATCGGCGAGGGTTTCGCCTCGGCCGAGCTCACCGGCGAGGCCAACGCCGACGAGATGCGGGCGGGCCCCAACGGCCAGCCGGTCTATCTCTCCAACCATTCCGGCGGCGTGCTCGGCGGCATCTCCACCGGCCAGCCGCTGGTGGTGCGCTTCGCCGTCAAGCCGACCTCCTCGATCCTGACGCCGCGCAAGACGCTGGACATCGGCGGCAAGGACGCGGAGATCCTGACCAAGGGGCGCCACGATCCCTGCGTCGGCATCCGCGCGGTTCCGGTCGGCGAGGCGATGACGGCGCTGGTGCTGGCCGATCATCTGCTGCGGCATCGGGCGCAGGTGGGCGAGCGTCGCTGATGGCCGAGCCGGCGTCCGTTTCGGCTGCGAGCGCCACCTCGAGCCTTGCGACATCCCCGGTTCGCCGCCGCCTTGCCACGCGATCGGCCTACAGTCGGCGGAGCGATCCGGCGGTGCCCGCTTTCGCCGATGCCGAGCCGTTGATCGTGTTCGACGGCGTCTGCGTGCTCTGCTCGCGCTTTGCCCGCTTCGTCGCGGTCCGTGACGGCGCCCGCCGGTTCCGCTTCGTCGCGGCGCAGACGGCCACCGGCGAGGCGCTGATGCGCCACTATGGCCTGGACCCCGTCGCCTTCGAGACCAACCTCCTGATCGAGGACGGCCGCGCCGCAGGCAAGCTCGACGCCGTCGCCGGTATCCTGCGTCATCTCGGGCGGGGCTGGCGGCTCGCCGCTAACCTTATGCGTGCGCTGCCCGCGCCGCTCGGCGACTGGCTCTATGATCGGATCGCCCGCAACCGCTATGCTCTGTTCGGCCGTCACGACGCCTGCGTCGTCCCCGGCCCCGAATGGCGCGACCGCATGCTCGACGACGACAAAGGACGGCTGAGATGAGCAAGGACAACGTGAAGGCGATCGTGTTCGACATCTTCGGGACGGTCGTCGACTGGCGCTCCGGCCTGATCCGGGAGCTGACGGCGTTCGGCCGGGGCCGCGGCATCGAGCTCGACTGGGTGCAGTTCGCCGACGAGTGGCGCGGCATGTACCAGCCCTCGCTCGAGGAGGTGCGCTCGGGCCGCCGTCCCTGGACCATCCTCGACGAACTGCACCGCGAGAGCCTGGTGAAGCTGCTCGACAAGAACGGCGTGCGCGGCCTCGCACCGCACGAGATCGAGCACCTGAACACCATCTGGCATCGCCTGCCTCCCTGGCCGGACGTGATCGAGGGGCTGCTGCGGCTGAAGCGCCGCTACATCATCGGCACACTTTCGAACGGCAACGTCGGGCTGATGACGAGGCTCGCCAAGAACGTCGGCCTGCCCTGGGACGTGATCCTCGGCGCGGAGACCGCGCGCGCCTACAAGCCGATGCCGGAGGCCTACGCCCGCACCGCCATGTACCTGAACCTGAAGCCGGCCGAGGTGATGCTGGTCGCCGCCCACAACGGCGATCTCACCGCGGCGTCCGGCGTCGGCATGCGCACCGCCTTCGTCGTGCGCCCGACCGAGTACGGCACCGGCCAGCAGAAGGACTTCAAGGCCGAGCGCGCTTGGGACGTGATCACCGACAGCTTCAACGGCCTCGCCGACGCAATGGGCTGCGCCCGGTTCTGACGAAAAATGGGGACGGTTCCGTTATCGCGCGACGGCTTGCCTACTCCGCCGGCGCCATCCGCAGCGGGGAGAGGCAATGCGGGTCGACGTGCTCGGCCGCCAGCACCTTGCCGCGCATCTTCTTGAGCTGCGCCTCGCGCCGCGTGATGTAGGCGGCCGAGGCGAAGATGATTGCGGCCCCGACCCAGGTCCAAACGTCCGTCGGCTCACCGAAGAAGATCCAGGCGAGGCCGACCGCGAACGGCAGCCGTGAGAACTCGAACGTGAACACCAGCGAGGCGTCGGCGGAAGCGAAGCCGCGCACCATCGACATGTGCCCGAGCACGGCGCAGATGCCCATGCCGATCAGGTAGGGGATCAACTCGGCCGTCGGCCACTGCCACACGAACACCGCCGGAATCAGCGTCAGCGGCGTCATGAACACGTGCGACAGGAACACCACGCGGTCGGCGTCGTCCTCCGACGTCAGCTGCTTGATCAGCGGCCCGATGACGCCGTGCGACAGGGCGCAAAACAGCGCCATCCAATGCCCCGCGCTGATCGGCTCCAGGCCGGGGCGCAGGATGATCATTGCGCCGAGAAAGCCGACGGCCAGCGCGCTGATCCGCCGGGCGCGCAGCACCTCGCCGAGGAAGAGGGCTGCGAACACGGTGCCGAACAGCGGGCCGAGGAAGCTGATCGCGGTGATCTGCCCGAGAGGGATCATGCTGAGCGCGGTGAACCAGCAATACATCGAGAACAGCGCGATCCCCGACCTCAGCCAGTACATCTTGATATTCTTGGTCCTGACGAGAGACATACCGCGCCACGCGAACAGCGGCAGCAGCAGCACCAGCACCGACAGGTTGCGGTAGAACATCACCTGCTCGGGCGCGACGCCGAGCCTGAACAGGTGCTTGGCGAAGATCGCGATGCCCGACATCAGCGCCATCGCCAGCGTGATCCAGATGACGCCGGCGATGGGGTCTGAGGTCTGGCCCGCCGCGCCGGATTTCCTGAGCGATGCCGACAGGCTCGCAAATCGCATCGCGTGTGTAGCCAAAGCCGTGCGCCCCGCGGACCTGAGATCGTCGCCTAGAAACCGGCGATTGAATCGCCGACGATTGAATCGAATGACGACGCGCATAAGAGCCCATACCGCAGCAGGGGCAAAGTTCTGTCAGTCATGCACTGAGCGCATGGGCGGGGGCAGTGGTGAAAATGGGGACGGCTTCATTTTTCGACGGGGTCTTGCTTGTACGGCACCCGCTCATGGCGAAAATGTAAACGTCCCCATTTTCGTTCGAGCTGCACACTGACGACTCGCTGCTCTACTACTGGCTTGGTCGCGAGTTTGCCAAGCACCGCTCGGTCAACCACTCGGCCGAAGAGTACGTCGGCAAGGAAGGCCAGCACGTCAACACGGCGGAGAGCTTCTTCGCCATCCTCAAGCGCGGCATCATGGGCAGCTTCCACTCGGTGTCCGAGGCCCACTTGCAGCGTTACGCGGATGAGTTCGCTTTCCGCTGGAACTACCGCATCGCGCTCGGCATCGACGACAACGCCCGTGCCGCCGCGATCATCAAGGGTGTCGAGGGCAAGAGGCTGACCTATCGACGGCCTAACCAAGCCGCGAACGACTAAGCAGAAGGCTCGACGCTTCCTCCGCTGGAGAAGGCGTCGAGCTTCCGACTCGCGTAAGGTGTGATTGCTGAAGTCAACCCCTTACGGAGAATGATAATGACAGAAAATCCTGACGTGCCGGCCACTGCCATCGATGACATCCACAGCGTCGACACCGTCGATGGAGGTGATCTCGTTACCTTCATCATGGTTTGCGGTGGAGTGCCATGTCGGATGGTGGTTCCGAACCAAGCTGCTGCAAAGCTGTGGATTGGACTTGCCAACGCGTTTCGCCGCGACGGCAGAACTCTCGAAAAGCGGCGGCGTCTCGTACAGGACGAATTTTCAATGACGGTTTCTCTTCTTCAGGCAGAGGCAGTTGAAGTCCAAGCTCCCGACACACCCTCTGAACAATTTGCTCTATCGATACTACTCGATGGCGGATTGATCGTGGATTGTGCCCTGCCGGAACACCTGATCCGCTCGCTTTCTGATGCCTGTCAGAAGGCCATGCAACATCATGCGTCTCGTCCCGCTTCTCGTCCGAACTAGGAGGCATGGCGATGATCCTTCGCTGCATCATGCTGCCGATGGCGGCTTGGTCTTTGATCGCAACCCCCGCAGTCGCCGACGAGTGCGATGAGACCGCCGCGAAGGTCTCTTCGTCCGTCTCCGGACTCTCCTTCGTTAGGCGAAGCGAGACCAAGCCCAGCGAAACGTCGGAGGTGCACTTCAAGCACCCGTTTGGTGGCACCGTCGAAATCCTCTGCACGAACAGGACGCGGCCCGTCGTCACGATCGACACCTCTGCTGCCTACCCATCGAAAGAGTTCTTCGACATGCTGGCCAAGGCCGGCTCGGCGGAGACTGGTGTCGCGGGCACCACTCTGCGCAGCGCCTTCGTCAAGTGCCACCAGTCGGCGCTCAAGACCAAGAGTGGCGAGGTCGAGATCAAAGGGGCGGAGATCCGCTGCTCGTTCTATCGCGACACCGGCCAGCCCGACATCATGAACTTCGAGGTCAGCCGGAAGTAGTCACTTCTTCGGCTTACCAGCCGCCTTCTTCGGTTTGGGCGGGGTGTCGAGCATCCTCTTCGTTTTCGAGGCCACTCATGCCTCTGCCTGTTGGGTTAACCACGCCCACCACATCCCGCCGCCACGTTATCCCCGCGCGCCTCCACCACCTGCATACTTCCCCTGCTCGCGCCGCTCGGGGTCGTCTTCCGGAAGGCAGGCCGTCAGGCGAGGCGCGGGCTCGGGTTCTCAGGTCGGTGGATGTCTCCGCCGGGCTGGGCGGATGACAAAAGTCCCCACTGCCGGGTAACCGGCAGCACCTCAGGGCCAGGGGTAGCGAGGGGGAGCATCCCGCAGGCGGATAGTCCCCCGCCGTTCAAATGCCCGAACGCGGAGCGGCGGGAGCCGCATAAACCAGCCGGTCGCAAGGCCGGCAGTCACTCGCGGCCTCCGCCGCTCCGCGCCCCGAAACGGTTTCGCACGGAGGTCTGTCATGGCGCGTGTATCTACATGCGAAGCGGCTGGAAACGGGTGGTCTAGCCGGGCTCCGGCCGCGCCGCGCGCGGCTTCTCCCCGCCGCAGCCGTCCCCACACTTGAGTTGGCGCGCCGCCTCGTCCATGAAGGCGCCCAACCGATCCATTCGAGCCCCGGAGCCCCGAGCATGAGCGAGCCCTGCGACCTGACGGCCACCGAGGCCCGCCGCCTGATCGGCTTGAAGAAGCTGTCGCCGGTGGAGTTGACGGACAGCTGCCTGAAGCGGATCGACGCGACCAATCCCAAGCTCAACTCGATCGTGGCGCGCGACGACAAGGCGGCCCGGGCCGCGGCCAAGCAGGCGGAGAAGGCCGTGATGCGCGGCGAGGAGCTGGGCCTGCTGCACGGCCTGCCGACCGGGATCAAGGATCTGGAGGCGACGGCCGGGCTCAAGACCACCTACGGCTCGCTGCTCTACAAGGACAACGCCCCCGAGGAGGACGACGCCATGGTGTCGAACGTCCGTGGCGAGGGCGCGATCATCGTCGGCAAGACCAACACGCCGGAGTTCGGGGCGGGCGCGCAGACCACCAATCGCGTCTATGGTGCGACAGGCAACCCGTTCGATCCCGCCAAGACCTGCGCCGGCTCCTCGGGCGGCGCGGCGGTGGCGCTGGCGACGGGGCAGGCGGTGCTGGCGACCGGCTCCGACTATGCCGGCAGCCTCAGGACCCCCGCCGCGTTTTGCGGGATCGTCGGCTTCAGGCCCTCGCCCGGCATGGTGCCGAGCGCGACCCGCGCCGCCTCGCTCAACCCGCTCTCGGTGCTCGGCCCGATGGGCCGCACCGTCGCCGACGCGCATCTGCTGCTCAGGGCGCAGCTCGACGTCGATCCGGCCGATCCGTTCTCGAGCGAGGACAGCCTCAACATCCCCGACCAGCTGACCGGCGCCGACCTCGGCTCGGTCAGGGTGGCGTTCACCACCGACTTCGGCCAGGCGCCGGTCGACAAAGGCATCGCCGACGTTTTCAAGAGGCGCGTGAAGACGTTCTCGGACGTGTTCGCCGACGCCGATTTCAGGCATCCCGACTTCGCCGGTGTGCACGAGGTGTTCGAGGTGTTCCGCGGGCTCAATTTCGTCGCCTCGCATCACGAGCGGCTGAAGAGCCATCGAGAGCTGCTCGGTCCCAACGTGATCTCGAACACGGAGGCGGGGCTCAAATATTCGCTGGCGGACGTCGCGCGCGCCCACGTCGAGCAGACCAGGCTGTTTCACCGCTACCGCGAGTTCTTCGACGATGTCGACGTGATCATCGCGCCGGCGGCGGCGGTCTCGCCGTTCCCGCACTCGCAGCTGTTCGTCACCGAGATCAACGGCGAGACGATGCCGAACTACACGCGCTGGATGGCGCTCGCCTACATCCCGACGATGATGCTGTCGTGCGCGGCCTGCGTGCCCTGCGGTGTCGATCACAACGGGTTGCCGTTCGGCATCCAGATCATCGGGCCGAAGGGCTCTGACGCGACGGTGCTGGAGATCGCGCTCAGCCTGGAGCGGGTGCTCGAGGGCAACGGCGACACCAAGCGTCCGATCCCGGATCTGAAGGCGCTGGCGTAGCAGCGGAGGGTCAGATGAAAAAGCCCGGCGGGTCGCTGGGATCCGCCGGGCCTGGACGACGTGTTTGACGCTCGTCGGGTCAGCTCTTCGCGAAGGGGCCCTCGTGGGTGATCGCGGCGAGCGGCTGGCGGGCGTTGGGGCTCTCGCGGGCGGCGAGCGCCTCGGGCAGGATCGACTTGTCTCCCTGCTTGCCGATGGCGATCATCATCTCGACGCGATGCTCGGCCGGCAGGTTCAGCGTCTCGGTGGCCTTGGCGTAGTCGAAGCCGATCATGGCATGCGCGCACCAGCCCATCTTCTGAGCCTGCAGCGCCAGATAGCCCCAGGCCGCGCCGCAATCGAGCGCGTGCGTGAAGGACGGCACCTCCTTCGGCGCGGTGGCGGGCGTCACCATGTTCAGCTTGGAGACGAGCACCACCAGCGCCGAGGCGTTCTTGGCCCAGCCCTGGTTGTTGGCGTTGAGATAGGAGACGAACAGCGGCCAGTGCGCGCTGTCGCGGCGGGCATAGACGAAGCGCCAGGGTTGCGAGTTGTACGACGAGGGCGCCCAGCGAGCTGCGTCGAACATCGTCATCAGCTCGGTTTCGGAAATGGTGGCACCGGTCATGGCGCGCGGCGACCACCGCTCGAGGAACTGGATGTCGATGGCGTGCTCGGTCGACCGCGAATTCGCGCTGGGCATAGTGTCTGGGCTCCTGGTTGAGAATGGGTAGCTCGAAGCGGCGGGACCATAGGGGGCGCAAGCACGAGATGGAAGCCTTCAGTTGGCTGCCGGGATCACGAGTGCGGGAGGGGGAGACGGGATGTACGTGCCGCCTTGGCCCGGGCCCGGAAATCTGCTTTGTCCGTCGAATTGAGCGGCTCGGGGCTGCAATTCAGGGAGGACGGTGATGCGTCTGAGCAGGCGGCACTTCGTGGCGGGCATGGCGGCGAGCGGCCTCTTCGGCGGCCCGGCTCATGCCCAGGAGTTTCCGGTGAAGCAGATCCGGATCGTGGTGCCCTATCCGCCGGGCGGGCCGACCGATGCCCTGGCCCGAATCGTGGCGCAGGACATCGCAGGCCCGCTCGGGCAGGCCGTGATCGTCGAAAACCGTCCTGGCGCATCGGGGGCCATCGGATCGCGCGAGGTCGCGAAGGCTGACCCGGACGGCCATACGTTGGTCCTGGGAAACAACCAGACGCACGCCACCAACGCCATCCTGATGAAGGACGCGGGCTACGATCCCCAGACCGACTTCGTGCCGGTCGCGGGCCTCGCCGACCTGCAGCACGCGCTGGTGGTGCGCAAGGATCTGGGCGTGTCCTCGGTGCTGGAGCTGGTGGCCCTGGCGAAGAAGGATCCGGGCAAGCTCAACTACGGTTCGACGGGGACGGGCTCGGGGTCGCATCTGGCGATGGAGCTTTTGAAGACGCGCACCGGGACGCAGATGCAACACGTCCCGTTCAAAGGGGCGGCTCCGATGGCGCTCGAGATCCTGGCCGGCCGCATCGATGTCGCTTTCGCGACTTTGCCGTCCGTGCTCGGCCAGATCCAGGCCAAGGAGATGAAGGCGCTTGCCATCGCCTCCAACATGCGCGCGCCGCAGGTTCCGGACGTACCGTTGTTGAAGGAGCAGGGGATCTTGGATTCGGAGGCCGACAGCTGGCTCGCGCTGTTTGCACCGGGCAAGACACCGCCGGCCGTGGTCGACAAACTGTCGAAGGTGGTCCTGGCCTCGCTCGCCAAGCCCGCCATCGCCGAAGCCGCGACCAAACAGGGCATCGCGGTCAACGTGCGCGGCTCGGAGGCGTTCAAGGCCTATCTCGCCGCTGAGCTGAAAAAATGGGGCGAGGTGGTCCGCGTGGCGAACGTGAAGGCGCCGTGAGCGCGACGGCGTCCAGCGTCCGACCAGCGGTCAGACGCAACGGGGGGCGGTGTCTGACCCGAGGTCAGACACCTGGAGTTTCCTGCGGCGTCACTTCAGCGGCGAATGGCTCGACGGCAGCAGCAGCACGTTCTCCTGCGCCTCGAGCAGCGGGCGGCTCTTCTGCACGGTCGCCTGCCAATCCTTGTCGGCACTGACCGCGTCGCGCACCTTCATGCGCTCCTCGAAGCTCTTGTAGGACCACAGGTGCACGACCTCGTTGGGCTGGCCTGCCTCGCCGGTCCATAGCGCCACGAGCGGTGAGTATTTCTCGCGCACCGGCAGCGCCGCCGTGAAGTTGGTGATCCACTGGCCGACCGCGCCGGGCTTGAGGCGATAGGTGCGCAGCTCGTAGAGGTTGGGCCCGGCAGGAGTCTTGATCTCGCCGACCGGGTTCAGGAACTTGATCTGCTGGTGCAGCAGACCGGCTTCTCCCTGGATCACCGGGACGTACTCGTTCACCCAGCGCGGCAGCTTGCCCATCTCGGCGCGCAGTTGCTTGCGCTTCTCGTAGCCCTCGTGCTCCCAGATGTGGAACGCTTGGTTGAGCGTGCCGGTCTCCGCGTTCCAATAGCCGACGAGCTTGCCGTAGTTGTCGCCGCGGATGTCCTTGCCGATCGTCGCGGCAGCCTTGGCGGCGATGGCTGCGCCACCGGCCTTGAACGTGTAGATGCGAAGCTCGTGCAGCATGGGTGTCTCCTCTGACTCTCTTCTTGCCAGCAGCATTGCCCCGGCAGGTCTTGGCGCGCAATCGCCATGTCGAACCGGCTCGCATGCACGGGACGTGAGGCGGCGCGGGCGATCGGCTCTCCGTCCCGAAACGAGCCGTGCCTTTACCTCGGCTTAACGATGCCGACCGCAAGGTGACCTGGAACAATGCGGGCGGTGTCTCCGCCCAGTGCTCCAGAGGGTCGAAGGCCATGCAGACAGTTCGCAAGCTCGCCGCCGCAGCCGCTTTTATCACCGGGTTCGTCGGCGCAATCGGGTCGGTCGATGCCGCCGACCTCTATGACGGGCGCGGCGGCTCGATCAAGGACGACACCATGCCGGTGTTGATGCGGGCGCCGGGTGGTCCCTGCTATGTGCGCGCCGACGTCGGCTACTCGTTCTCGAGCACGCCCGACGTGACCTGGCCTGTGACGGACGCCGGCGGCAACTTCCTGGGCGACAAGGTCTCCAAGGTGAAGACAGGCGACACCTGGCTCGCCGAGGGCGGCATCGGCTGCGGCAGCGCGAGCCCTGGTCATGGCGGCTGGCGCGGCGAGGTGGTGTTCGGCTATCGCGGCCAGCACAAGATCGACGGCGAGCCGCTGCTGTGGGCACCGCCGAATGTGAATTTCGTCGATCCTCTGCACACCAAACTGACCAGCTACACGATGATGCTGAACGCCTATCGCGATCTGATGACGTTCGGCAATTTCACGCCGTACGTCGGTGTCGGCGTCGGCATGGCCTATCACACTGTCGAAAGTGTCTCGTTCACCGAGAACCCCTTCCTCACCAACGAGATCGAGGGTAACAGCGACCTGGCGTTCGCCTGGCAGGTGATGGCGGGCGTCGGCTATCGTCTGAACGAGCGGGCGACGCTGGATGTCGGCTACCGCTATGCCGATCTGGGCAAGGCGACATCGGGACGGATCGACACGGCCGGCTTCGCCAATCCGCGCGTCGTGATCGACGACATCACTGCGCATGAGCTGAAGGTCGGACTGCGCTATCAGCTCGGCGGCGACGGCGGGGTTTCGATGAAATAGCGATAGCGGGACACTCCGCTTCCGGTTTGAAACGCCGGGACTGTCCGATTTTGTGGCCCGCTTGGATCCCAAGCGGGCCATGGACGTTTCAAGTCGCGGAATTGACGTCTGAAATTGCAGGTTGATCGAGTCTGGCAAGCCGATTGCTTTATGAAAGGTTGTCGCGGCTCGCGCCGCATGGAGAATGGAGTGCTCGGATCATGTTTCGTCTGTTGGTGGCGGCCGGTTGTGTCATCGCAGGTGTGGGCTTCCTGGTGACGGGGTCACTGCAGCAGAGCCATGCGGCGTGGTCCTTGCTGCTGCCGCTCGCCTCGGTGGCCTGCATCGCCTTGCTGTGGGAATAGCGCTCGACCTACTCCACCGCGGCCAGTGCCTGTTCGATGCGGGCACGCGGCCACATGGCTGGGGCATCGGGGCTCGTGGTGGGACTCGTCACGAACGTTCCCTGCCGCTTTTTGTGGAGCACCAGCGAGCCGGCTGCGTTTCGAACGTTGAGGCGGCCGACGATGGCGAGGACCGCCACCGCGCCGTCCATGGGACCAGTCCACATGTCGATGATGTGCTGCGACGGCGCGGGGGACACCACCAGGCCGTGGCTGCGGATGCTGGCCTGCTTCGCCGGGCCGTGACGCGGTTGCGACAGCAGCAGCCGGACGGGACCCTTCGGCACGTCGAGAAGGATCACGGCACGCTGGCGGCCGTCCTCTGGCAGGTAATCCTCGATCACCGCCTCGGCGTCGGCGCCGATCAAGAGGCGGCTGCCGTCGGGAAAGTGGATGGCAGCGCGCGACTCCCGTCCCGTGAGAATGCGGTCCTGGCGGCGCACCTCGCTACCGGCTGTCAGCGTGATGGACGCGTCGGCGCGCACCAGGCGAACCTGCCCTTCGATGCGGTCGGCGCGTGCGGTCGGCTCGCCAGCGCGGGCGGACGGTCCGGTCAGCGCCATCGACAGCGCGAGCAGCAGGGCGGCAATACCCGCGGGAGTTGACGGGATTGGGTGCGACGGCATGAAATCCTCTGATCGACGGTCGAACAACCATGTTGGCCGTCACCTCCACGCGCACCCGATTTGCCATTGCTTCCCTATGATTGAGCCGGATATATGTCGCCGGGTGGTCGGCGGCGTTGCGTCAGCGGTGTCGTCAGGCCCATTGCACACACGTATCTCATGCATGCTATAAGCCGCGCGATCGGTGGACGGCAGCGTCGCCGGATCGACGGCGAGCGGGCGTGGCGGAATTGGTAGACGCGCTGGATTTAGGTTCCAGTGACGAAAGTCGTGGGGGTTCGAGTCCCTCCGTCCGCACCAGTGGTCGTGATCGGCCGTGGTCGCGGATCAGCCCCTGGTGACGATGTCGGTGCGGCGAGCCCCCGGGTTGCCGCGTGGTTTTTGGATTGAGTGAACTCGAGCGCAGGTCTGGTAGGCGAATGCAAGTTACAGAGACGGTATCGGACGGATTGCAGCGCAAGCTGAAGGTCGTCGTCGCGGCGGGTGAGATCGGCGCCAAGTTCACCGAGCGCATGGACGATTTCAAGGATCGTGTGCAGCTCAAGGGCTTCCGCCGCGGTAAGGTGCCGATGGCGCATCTCAAGAAGCTTTACGGCCGCTCGCTGATGGCCGAGGTGCTGCAGTCGACGCTCGACGAGACGACGCGCAAGGCGCTTGCGGATCGCAACGAGCGCCCGGCGATGCAGCCCAAGATCGACCTGACCGAGAACGAGGCGGAGATCGAGAAGGTGCTGTCGGGTGAAGCCGATCTCGCATTCGACATGTCGTTCGAGGTGCTGCCGGAGATCGCGCTCGCGGACTTCTCCAAACTGACGCTGGAGAAGCTCGTCGCGGATGTCCCCGACAGCGAAATCGACAAGGCGCTCTCGGATCTCGCCGACCGCAATACGGCTTACGAGACCGAGGATGGCCGTGCCGCCGGAAAGGACGATCAACTGACGATAGATTTCGTCGGTAAGATCGGTGGCGAGCCGTTCGATGGCGGCAAGGGCGAGGACGTCAAGCTGGTGATCGGTCAGGGCGGCTTCATCCCGGGCTTCGAGGAAGGCCTGACCGGCGCCAAGGCGGGTGACACCCGCGTCGTCAAGGCGACGTTCCCGGCCGAGTACCCGGTGCCGACACTCGCCGGCAACGAGGCCGAGTTCGACGTCACCGTCAAGGCGGTCGGCAAGCCGGTGAAGCCGGCCGTCGACGACGACTTCGCCAAGAACTTGGGTGCACCCGATCTCGCGAAGCTGCGCGAGATGGTGCAGGCGCAGCTTCAGCGCGAGCATGATCAGGCCTCGCGCTCGAAGCTGAAGCGGGCGCTGCTCGACGCGCTTGAGAAGGCGCACGACTTCGTGCTGCCGGCTTCGCTCGTCGATGGCGAGTTCGAAGGTATCTGGCAGCAGGTGACGACGGGTCTGGAGCGGTCCAATAAGACGTTCGCCGATGAGGGCAAGACCGAGGAGGGCGCCCGCGAGGAGTTCCGCAAGCTCGCGGAGCGGCGCGTGCGACTGGGTCTCGTCATCGGCGAGATCGGCGAGAAGAACAAGGTCACGGTGACGGAGGAGGAGATCCGCCGCGCCCTGATCGAACGGGCGCGCCGATATCCGGGTCAGGAGCGGTTCGTCTACGAGTATTTCGAGAAGACGCCGGGCGCGGTCGACGAGTTGCGCGCTCCGATCTTCGAGGACAAGGTCGTGGACTATATCGTCGAGCTGGCCAAGCCGACCGAGCGCAAGGTGTCGCGCGAGGAGTTGCTGAAGCCGCTCGAGGACGAGACGGTCTGATCCGTCGCTCCTGCCCGGCTCTCCGTGTCGGCTGGCGGCTCCTGGAGCCGCAAGCCGGTCGGACGCCAGGGCGGGAGAGGCCGAAACTGGCCTTGAAACCGCCCGCATGAATGCCGAACTAGTGCGGGTTCGGTTAGCCGATTCGAGACTTCGACCGAACGGCGGACGAGCCCCCCACCCGGATCCGCGGCGGCGCAACCAGTGCCGCTGGTCGAGGTCCGAGACGGCAACAGAAGACGTCATCAGATCACATAAGAGGCGAGGCCATGCGCGATCCCGTCAGCTCCCTCACGAGCACCTTCTGGCCCATGGTCGTCGAGCAGACGAACCGGGGTGAGCGCGGCTACGACCTGCCGTCGCGCCTCCTGAAGGAACGCATCATCTTCGTCACCGGACCGGTCGAGGACGGCATGGCCACCTCGATCTGCATGCAGCTTTTGTATTGCGAGTCTGAGAACCCGAAGAAAGAAATCTCTATGTACATCAACTCCCCGGGGGGAGTTGTGACGGCGGGCATGGCGATCTACGACACGATGCAGTTCATCCGCTGCCCGATCGCCACGCTGTGCATCGGCCAGGCGGCGTCGATGGGCTCGCTGTTGCTGGGCGCGGGCGCCAAGGGGATGCGGTATGCCCTGCCGAATGCCCGGATCATGGTGCATCAGCCGTCCGGCGGTTTTCAGGGGCAGGCCTCCGACATCGAGCGCCACGCCGAGGACATCGTCAAGATGAAGCGGCGCCTGAACGAGATCTACGTCAAGCATACCGGCCAGAGCTACGAGATGATCGAGCGCACGCTGGACCGCGATCATTTCATGACCGCCGACCAGTCCCGTGATTTCGGGATCATCGACAAGGTGCTGTTGCATCGCGACGAGGTCGAACTCCCCGGCAGTAAGCAGGCCTGACGATCCTGAGAGCCGGCAGTTCGGGTCGCAGGTGGCATCGATCCTGCTTGTAATCGATCCTGCCCGTACCGGCATCGCCTGCGGCAAACCGCCCGTCAGGCGCACGAGCGCGGCTGGTGACCCTTCGCCGCGGTGGCGGCAAAGTGCTGCCGTCGGCGAGGCCGCAATTGTGACACGAAACTACACCAGACTGACGTCTCTGTGTTGCGTCCGAGCACCATGCTTGTGCCTTTGAGACTTATGGGGCACACTGTGGCGCCAAACAGGGGCCACTCCACACGGTTGAGGAGACAGCAGGTGAGCATCCGTCAATCGCTCCTTGATCTTGCCGACGGCGGCATGCTCAGATCGGTGTAAGGATTCACTGCTTCGCGTGACAGATGAGGTGGGGTTATGCTGCCGGTGGCATTCTCCACGTTCTCGCCGGGCCGAGGCAGCCGCTCAGCGGGAAACGGTAGGACGGGGTCCAGGTTAGGGACATCCCTCCGCGGTCGCAAAGTGCGGCCAGGGCTTCGAGACGTCGGGGCACAGGCAGTCGGGCCATCAGGCAATTGAGGGTGAGATAAGCGAATGGCAGGCCAAGAGAAAAACACCCTGTATTGCTCCTTCTGCGGCAAGAGCCAGCACGAGGTGCGCAAGCTGATCGCCGGCCCGACCGTGTTCATCTGCGATGAATGCGTCGAGCTGTGCATGGACATCATCCGCGAGGAGAACAAGAACACGCTCGTCAAGTCGCGTGACGGCGTGCCTTCTCCCAGTGAGATCTGCAATGTCCTGGACAATTATGTGATCGGTCAGGAGCATGCCAAGCGCGTGCTGTCGGTGGCGGTGCACAACCACTACAAGCGGTTGAACCACGCCGCCAAGAACAACGACGTCGAGCTGGCGAAGTCGAACATCCTGCTGGTCGGGCCGACCGGTTGCGGTAAAACGCTGCTCGCGCAGACGCTTGCCCGCATCCTCGACGTTCCGTTTACCATGGCGGATGCGACGACGCTGACCGAGGCCGGCTACGTCGGTGAGGACGTCGAGAACATCATACTGAAACTGCTGCAGAATGCCGACTACAACGTCGAGCGTGCGCAGCGCGGCATCGTCTACATCGACGAGGTCGACAAGATCTCGCGCAAGTCCGACAATCCCTCGATCACGCGGGACGTGTCGGGCGAGGGCGTGCAACAGGCGCTGCTCAAGATCATGGAAGGCACCGTCGCCTCGGTGCCCCCGCAGGGCGGGCGCAAGCATCCCCAGCAGGAGTTCCTGCAGGTGGATACCACCAACATCCTGTTCATCTGCGGCGGCGCCTTCGCCGGCCTCGAGAAGATCATCTCGCGGCGCGGACGCGGCTCCTCGATCGGCTTCGGCGCCAAAGTGACCGGCCCCGACGAGCGGCGCACCGGCGATATTCTGCGCGAGGTGGAGCCCGAGGACCTGTTGAAGTTCGGCCTGATCCCCGAATTCATCGGTCGTCTGCCTGTGATCGCGACGCTGCAGGATCTCGACGAGGCGGCACTCGTCCAGATCCTGATGGAGCCCAAAAACGCACTGGTGAAGCAGTACCAGCGGCTGTTCGAGATGGAGGACGTGCGTCTTACGATCTCTGGCGAGGCGCTGAAGGCGATCGCGCGCAAGGCGATCGAGCGCCGGACCGGCGCTCGCGGACTACGCTCCATCATGGAGGGCATCCTGCTCGATACCATGTACGATCTGCCGACCCTGAAGGGCGTCGAGGAGATCGTGATTGGTCCCGAGGTGGTCGAGGGCAGCGCCAAGCCGTTGCGCATCTATTCCGACCGCAGCGAGGAGAAGGGGACGGGCACGTAGACGGCGTCCTGATCCCGGCGTCTGGTCCCGCGTTGCGACGGTACGCTTGCAGACCATCGGTGCTGCCGGTGGTGGGCTTGTGGGGGGGAGGTCTTCCCCCCATCTGATGCGGGAAGCAAGAGCAGCACGCGAGCCGAGGCTTTCTTTCGACAGACCTTTCTTTCGACAGAACTGTCGCGTCTCGTTGGTGCTGCGCCCGGTCATAGCGCGTCCCGTTCGCACCGCTCGTGGAGGGTGTCTCGGGAAGGTTGAAGTGACCGGAGTGGAAGCCAGAGGCCCCGTCCGCGGCAGTAGGCTGCGGTCGGGCCAACAAGAATGGAAGGCGCCATGAGCGAAGACAAGCAGACCCGTGAGAAGGGTGCCGGCAAGGAGCTGTTTCCAGTCCTGCCGCTGCGCGATATCGTCGTCTTCCCGTACATGATCGTGCCGCTGTTCGTCGGCCGCGAGAAGTCGATCAACGCGCTCGAGGAGGTGATGCGGACCGACAAGCACATCCTGCTTGCGGCGCAGAAGAATGCCGGTGACGACGATCCAGCCACCGACGCGATCTACCGCATGGGTACGCTCGCTTCCGTGCTGCAGCTTCTCAAGCTGCCGGACGGCACCGTCAAGGTGCTGGTCGAAGGCACGTCGCGCGCGCGCATCAAAACCTACACCGAGCACGCCGACTACTTCGAGGCGGAGATCGAGCGCGTCGCCGAGGACGTCGGCCAGAGCGACGAGATCGAGGCGCTGGCCCGTTCGGCGGTCTCGCAGTTCGAGAGCTACGTCAAGCTCAACAAGAAGATCTCGCCCGAGGTGCTCGGCACCATCAGCCAGATCGAGGACTACTCCAAGCTCGCCGACACCATCGCCTCGCATTTGGCGGTGAAGATCGCCGATAAGCAGGACGTGCTCGAGATCACCACGATCTCGGAGCGTCTGGAGCGCGTCTACACGCTGATGGAGAGCGAGATCTCCGTGCTCCAAGTCGAGCGCAAGATCCGTTCGCGCGTCAAGCGGCAGATGGAGAAGACGCAGCGCGAGTACTATCTGAATGAGCAGATGAAGGCTATTCAGAAGGAACTCGGCGACAACGACGAGCGCGACGATATCTCCGAGTTCGAGGAGAAAATCGAGAACACCAAGCTGTCGAAGGAGGCCAAGGACAAGGCGCTCGCCGAGCTGAAGAAGCTCCGGCAGATGAGCCCGATGTCGGCCGAGGCGACGGTGGTGCGCAACTACCTCGACTGGCTGCTGTCGATCCCGTGGGGCGTCAAGGGCAAGGTCAAGAAAGATCTCGACGAGGCGCAGACCGTGCTCGATGCCGAGCACTACGGCCTCGAGAAGGTCAAGGAGCGGATCCTCGAGTATCTCGCGGTGCAGGCACGTACCAACAAGCTCAAGGGGCCGATCCTCTGCCTCGTCGGCCCTCCCGGCGTCGGCAAAACGTCTCTCGGCAAGTCGATCGCCAACGCGACCGGGCGCGAGTTCGTGCGCATGTCGCTCGGTGGCGTCCGTGACGAAGCGGAGATCCGCGGCCACCGCCGCACCTACATCGGCTCGATGCCCGGCAAGGTCATCCAGTCGATGAAGAAGGCGAAGCGGACCAATCCGCTGTTCCTTCTCGACGAGATCGACAAGATGGGCACCGATTTCCGCGGCGATCCCGCGGCGGCGTTGCTCGAGGTGCTTGATCCCGAGCAGAACGGCTCGTTCAACGACCACTACCTGGAGGTCGACTACGATCTCTCCAACGTCATGTTCGTGACCACGGCCAATACGCTGAACATCCCGCCGGCGCTCATGGACCGCATGGAGATCATTCGTCTCGCCGGTTACACCGAGACGGAGAAGGTCGAGATCGCCAAGCGCCACCTCATCCCTGGCCAGCAGCAGGCGCACGGCCTGGAGCCTGGTGAGTGGACGGTGGAGGACCGCGCGCTGCAGGAGGTCATCCGGCGCTACACGCGCGAGGCGGGCGTCCGCAGTCTCGAGCGCGAGCTCGCCAAGCTCGCCCGTAAGGCGGTCAAGGAAATCCTGACGTCTTCGAAGAAGTCGATCGTGGTCACGGTCGACAACCTCAACGACTACCTTGGCGTGCAGAAGTATCGGTACGGCGAGGCGGAGGCTGAGGATCGCATCGGCCTCGTCACGGGATTGGCATGGACCGAGGTTGGCGGCGAGCTGCTGACGATCGAGGGCGTGATGATGCCCGGCAAGGGCAAGGTCACGGTTACCGGCAACCTGCGTGATGTGATGAAGGAGTCCATCCAGGCCGCGACCGCTTACGTGCGCTCGCGCTCGGTGGAGTTCGGCATTCATCCCTCCATGTTCGAAAAGAAGGACATCCACGTGCACGTACCCGAGGGTGCGACGCCGAAGGATGGTCCGTCTGCGGGCGTGGCCATGGTCACCGCTATCGTCTCGGTTCTCACCGGTATTCCGGTGAAGAAGGATGTCGCGATGACCGGCGAGATCACGCTGCGTGGCCGAGTGCTTCCGATCGGTGGCCTCAAAGAGAAGATGCTGGCGGCTCTGCGCGGCGGCATCAAGACGGTCTGCATCCCCGAGGAGAATGCCAAGGATCTCCAGGACATCCCCGACGAGGTGAAGAACAAGCTCGAGGTGATCCCGGTCAGTCGTGTCGAGGAGGTGCTCAAGGTAGCTCTCCAGCGCGTACCCGATCCCATCGCCTGGGACGAAGAGGCGGCGGCAGGGGCCGTCGCCGACGGCACCGACAAATCGGATAGCCGGCCGGTCGCGCACTGACGCGTATAGCGGGACAGTGAGTCTCGCTGCGCGGACAAATGTGCAGGGATGACGAGTTGGCCTCGCGATCGCCATGATCGCGGGGCCTTTTTCTGCCGCGCTGCAAGCGGGTGAGACCGTACGATACCGCTGTATTTCCGGGCTGAATCTGGGGTTTTACCCCTTGACGGCCCCAGGCAATGGGCGTTGTCTGCGGGCTCTGTTGCCCATGCAGCAGAACAGTAGCGGGTTCCGATGCTGCGTGGTACGCGCGGCCGGGGCAGATAAAATCCGTAGTCTTCAAATCCGCAGTCAGAGGATTCGACCCATGAGCAAAAAGGACCTGATCGACGCCGTCGCCAAGGAGTGCGAGATCACCAAGGACAAGGCGACCGCAGCCCTCGAAACGGTACTCGCGCACATCAAGGCGGCGATGAAGAACGGCGAGGAGGTCCGCATTCCCGATTTCGGAACCTTCAAGGTGACGAAGCGGAAAGCGCGCGAGGGTCGCAATCCCGCGACCGGTGCCACCATCAAGATTCCGGCCTCCAAGGTTCCCAAGTTCACGCCTTCCAAGGGTTTGAAGGAACTCGTGAACTGAAGTCGGCGAGGGCGCCCTCGGTTCAGATTGCGTGTCCATCGGCGCCCCAGTGGGCGCCGATGGCTTTTTCACCCCCGACACGTGCTGGCCGCCCGCGTCACTGGCTTGCCGCCCGAGCGCGACGTGCGGTTTCGGTCTTGTCAAGCGGGCGCACTGCAGGTATCAACCCCGCCATCACACACGCGCACCCTCGCGCCGACCGGGTCGGAAAAACCCCGGACGCCGCTCCGGTGGGCTTTCGCCGTTTCCGATGCAGTATCGGATCGGCAGGCCTATTTTGAAGGTGCGCGGCGGATCAACCGGAAAAGGATGAGAGACCCTATGGCGCTTCCCGCCTTCAATATGCGTCAGCTCCTGGAAGCAGGCGTTCACTTCGGCCACCAGAACCACCGCTGGAACCCGAAGATGTCGCCGTTCATCTTCGGCGCGCGCAACAAGATCCACATCATCGACCTCGCCCAGACCGTGCCGCTGCTGCATCAGGCGCTGGTCAAGATCTCCGACACCGTCGCCAATGGCGGCCGCGTATTGTTCGTCGGCACCAAGCGGCAGGCGGCCGAGTCGATCGCGGAGAGCGCCAAGCGCTCGGCGCAGTACTTCATCAACCATCGCTGGCTCGGCGGCACGCTGACCAACTGGAAGACCATCTCCCAGTCGATCCGCCGCCTGCGTCAGCTCGACGACATCCTCGCCGACCCCCAGGGCCGCACCAAGAAGGAAGTCCTCAACATCACGCGTGAACGCGAGAAGCTGAACCAGGCGCTCGGCGGCATCAAGGACATGGGCGGTCTGCCCGACCTGCTGTTCGTGATCGACACGAACAAGGAGCAGATCGCCATCCAGGAGGCGCGCAAGCTCGGCATCCCGATCGTCGCGATCGTCGACACGAACTGCGATCCCGACGGCATCGACTTCCCGGTCCCCGGCAACGACGACGCCGGCCGCGCCATCACGCTGTACTGCGACCTCGTCGCGCGCTCAGCTCTCGACGGCCTGGAGCGTGGCCAGTCCTCGTCGGGCGTCGACGTCGGTGCGTCCGACCGTCCGCCGGTCGAGGGCATCCCGGTCGAGGCCGTGAAGGTCACGTTCAAAGGCATCGAGGCCGCACGCGGCGAGCCCGACGACCTCAAGCGCATCGTCGGGATCACCGGCAAGCTCGAGCAGCGCCTGAACGATTCGGGCGTGTTCCATTTCTGGCAGATCGCCGATCTCGACGCCGACCATCTGGCGGCGCTCGACCGGATGCTCCGGCTCAAGGGGCAGACGGCGAAGGAAGATTGGGTCGCCCAGGCCAAAAAGCTGGTCGAGGCCGCCACCGTCTGAGGCGGGGCGCCGCACCGATGAGCGCCGGCGCTCCACGTCATGGCTTCACGTCATGGCCGGATTGCCGGCGCGACACTATATGAGGGCTGCCGCCGTTCGAGGTGGCCCCTCGACGTGATTGCCATGGCGGCCTTGAGCCGATTGCGGCCGGCGGGATGCCGGCGCTGTCAGAATGTGCCGTGCGAGAGCGCGCGGACAACCCGAGAGAACCGATATGACGACGATTTCCGCTAGCATGGTCAAGGAGCTGCGCGACAAGACCGGTGCCGGCATGATGGATTGCAAGTCCGCGCTGACCGAGAACGGCGGCAACATGGACGCCGCCATCGACTGGCTGCGCAAGAAGGGTCTCTCCAAGGCCGCCAAGAAGGCCGACCGCATCGCGGCCGAGGGCCTGATCGGCGTCGTCGCCTCAGGCAAGGTCGGCGCGGCAGTCGCGGTCAACTCAGAGACCGACTTCGTCGCCCGCAACGCTCAGTTCCAGGAAATGGTCAGCGGCATCGCGTCGCTGGCACCCGCCGCCAAAGGCGATCTGGCCAAGCTGCTCGCCGCCAAGTATCCGGGCCAGGCGGTCTCGGTAGAGGATCACGTCAAGGCGATGATCGCCACCATCGGCGAGAATATGAGCGTGCGCCGCACGGTGCAGGTGGAGGTGTCGGAAGGCGTCGTTGCGGACTACGTGCACAACAAGGCTGCCGCCGGGCTCGGCAAGATCGGCGTGCTCGTCGCGCTCGAGAGCAAGGGCAAGGCCGACGCGCTGGTCGAGGCCGGACGGCAGATCGCCATGCACATCGCTGCGGCGAACCCGATGGTCGTCTCGGTCGAGGACCTCCCCAAGGAGGCGATCGACCGCGAGCGGGCGATCTATGTCGCCCAGGCCAAGGCTGATCCCAAGAACGCGGGCAAGTCCGACGAGATCCTGGGCAAGGCCAGCGAGGGCCGTCTGCGCAAGGAGTTCTTCCAGACCGCGGCGTTGATGCTGCAGACCTTTTTCGGCGCGGGCGGCGACGGCAAGATGACCGTCGAGCAGTTCCTGAAGGAGGCCGAGAAGTCCGCGGGGGGGGCGATCAAGGTTAAGTCGTTCGTGCGCTATGCGCTGGGCGAGGGAATTGAAAAAAAGGAAGAGGACTTCGCCGAGGAGGTCCGCAAGGCCGCCAGCGGTGCGTGAGGGCATCCCCCTCCCGGCGCAAATCGGTTAGATATCAACGGCCGGTCGGCCTGATCGACCGGCCGTTTTCATGCGCGCGACCAGTCGGTGGCGCAGGGTTGGAGGAACAAGCATGGCGGCAGCGGGCAACACGGGGAAGGATCTGCGCTTCAAGCGCCTGCTGCTGAAGCTTTCGGGCGAGGCGCTGCTCGGCAAGGGCAACCACGGCATCGACATGAGCGTGCTGGAGAGGCTTGCCGCCGACGTCAAGGAGGCGCAGGACGCGGGCTGCCAGATGTCGATCGTGGTGGGCGGCGGCAATATCGTGCGCGGCATGGAGTTCGCCGCGCGCGGCATGGACCGCGCTACCGCCGACTACATGGGCATGCTCGGCACGGTGATGAACGCACTCGCCTTCCAGAACGTGCTGGAACAGGCCGGCTGTCCCGCGCGCGTGCTGTCCGCGATCCCGATGCCGACGGTGTGCGAGGCCTACGTTCGCCCCAAGGCGCTGCATCACATGGACAAGGGCCGGGTCGTGATCTTCGCGGCCGGCACCGGCAATCCGTTCTTCACGACCGATACGACGGCCGCGCTGCGCGCGATCGAGATGGGGTGCGACGCGGTCGCCAAGGCGACGCAGGTCGACGGCGTCTACTCGGCCGACCCCAAGAAGGACAAGTCCGCGGTCCGCTACGATCGCCTGACCTACTCCGAGGTGCTCGCCCGCGACCTTCGGGTGATGGATGGCGCTGCCATCGCGCTTGCTCGCGACAACCGACTTCCGGTAATTGTGTTTTCTATCGAGGAGCCCGGAAACCTGCTGAAGATGCTCAGCGGGCAGGCGCGCGCCACGGTGATCACCGCGGACGCTTGAAGCGGCCGGGCGGTCGCACTCGGACCGCCGGCTGCAGGGCCTATTCGGATCGAACCAGCGCCGCGTCCGTGATGCGTGACGGCGCTCAGAACGAAAGAGAACGTGCCATGGCTGCCGCGACCTTCGACATCAACGATCTCGAGAAGCGGATGCGGGTATCGCTCGATGCGCTCAAGAAGGAGCTGGCGGGCCTGAGGACGGGCCGCGCCAACGCCTCGATCCTCGATCCCGTCCAGGTGGCCGTGTATGGCGGCGCGCGCATGCCGATCAACCAGCTCGCGACGGTGTCGGTGCCCGAGCCGCGGATGCTGAGCGTGCAGGTCTGGGACCGCAGCAACGTGCAGGCGGTCGAACGGGCGCTGCGTGAGGCCAACCTCGGCATCAATCCAATGGTCGACGGCACGCTGATCCGGCTGCCGGTGCCCGCGCCGACCGCAGAGCGGCGGGGAGAGCTCGCCAAGCAGGCCAAGAAATACGCCGAGCAGCATCGCATTGCCATCCGCAACGTCCGCCACGAAGGCATGGAGCTTCTCAAGAAGCTCGAGAAGGACGGAAAGATGGGGCAGGACGACCAGCGGAAGAACTCGGCCAAGGTTCAGGAGCTGACCGACAAGCTGATCAAGGAGATCGATCAGATCACAACCGCCAAGGAAGCCGAGATCCAAAAGGTCTAGCTCTGCCTTTGCCGCGCCGTCTTGCCCGATCCACATCGTGCCGCCCGTTTTCACCGATCCAAGCCCGAGAGACCGACCGCCGTGGCAGAGAGCAAAGAGGCTCAGGGATCACAGCCCACGCACGGTTCGGGGCCGCGTCATGTCGCCATCATCATGGACGGCAACGGCCGCTGGGCGCGGGAGCGGGGGCTGCCGCGCGCCGTGGGCCACCGCATGGGCGTCGAGGCGGTCAGGCGCACGGTCCATGCGGCTATCGCGCTGTCGGTGCCGGTGCTGACGATCTACAGCTTCTCGTCCGAGAACTGGTCACGGCCGCTGGCGGAGATCGACGATCTTTTCGGGCTGATGAAACGGTTCATCCGCCGCGACCTCGCCGAGCTGCATCAGGCCGGCGTGTGCATCCGCATCATCGGGGAACGCACCAACGTCGATCCCGAGCTGCTCGGCCTGATCGACGAGGCGGTGGCGTTGACCAGGGACAACACCACGCTCACCCTGGTGATCGCGTTCAACTATGGCGCGCGCGGGGAGATCGCCAAGGCGGCGCGGCGGCTGGCCGAGAAGGTCGCAGTCGGCGAGTTGAAGCCGGCCGACATCGACATCGCCATGCTCGACAGCGAGCTCGACACTCACGGTATCCCCGATCCGGATCTGCTGGTTCGGACCAGTGGCGAGATCCGGCTTTCGAATTTCCTGTTGTGGCAGTGCGCCTACACCGAGTTCGTTTTCCTCGACGCCTACTGGCCCGAATTCGGCCAGGACCTGCTGCAGCAGGCGATCACCGAGTTCCGGGCGCGCAAGCGCCGCTTCGGTGGGCTCGATGCCCGCTCGACAGGTTGAGGGCCACCACGTGAGCACGGCACGGTTTCGCCCGAACGGGCATTTTCTCCAGTCCCCGAGCTGAAAGGTCCCGCGCAGCATGGGCACGGGTCCAACCAAAGGCAGCTTCCACGATCTCGGCCTGCGACTGGTCTCCGGCATCGTGCTGGCCGTGATCGCATTCGGGTTGATCTGGCTGGGCGGCTGGGGCTTCACCATGCTCGTCGGCGTGGGTGGCGTGCTGATGAGCTGGGAATGGAGCCGCATCGTGCGCGGCACTGGACGCGATACGGCCTGCGTCGTGCACGCGCTGGCGGTGGCCATCGCCGTGGGCCTGGCCGCGTTCGGGCAGCCCCTGCTAGCGGTGATCGTCGTCGCGATGGGCAGCGTGATCGTGATGGCGCTGACCTTCGGCACCCAGACGGTTCTGTCCTCGCTCGGTGTGTTCTACGTCGGTATCCCCGCAGTGGCACTGATCGTCCTGCGGCTGGCGCCGAGCCACGGGCTCGCCGCCGTTCTGCTGGTGATGCTGGTGGTGTGGACGGTCGACACCGCCGCGTTCATGGGCGGGCGCAGCATTGGCGGTCCCAAACTGTGGCCGGCAGTGTCGCCGAACAAGACCTGGGCAGGCTTCCTCAGCGGCGTCGGCGCGGGTACGGTGATGGGCGCGGGGATCGGCTGGTGGCTCGGCGCGCCACGCCTCAATCTCGCGCTCGTCGCGCTCGCCCTCGGCATCGCCTCGCAAGGTGGCGATCTCGCCGAGTCCGCGTTGAAACGAGCCTTCGGAGTCAAGGATTCGAGCGGGCTGATACCGGGCCACGGCGGCATTCTCGACCGTGTCGATGGCGTGGTGGCGGCTGCAACCCTGGCTGGAATGATTGCGATGGTGGTGAATTTCGCCGAGCCCGCGCGCGCGCTATTGTTCGGCGGCTGATGCAAAACGAAGATGGCAAGGAGCCAGGGCCGATGAGCCTGGACGCGAGCACGCCGAGCAAGGCGACGCCACCGCCGGCGCAGCGGCGGCGCGTGTCGGTGCTGGGCGCCACCGGCTCGGTCGGGCAGAGCACCCTGGACCTGCTGTCGCGCAGCACCGATGCGTTCGAGGTTGTGGCACTTACCGGCCACTCCAACGTCACGCTGCTCGCCGAGCAGGCCAAAGCCAGCTGCGCCAAGCTCGCCGTAATCGGGGATGCGGCGCGCTACGGGGAGCTGAAAGCGGCGCTCACCGGCACCGGCATTCGCTGCGCGGCCGGCCCCGAGGCGCTGGTCGAGGCCGCGGCGGAGCCTGCCGATTGCGTCATGGCAGCGATCATGGGGGCGGCGGGGTTGCGGCCCACCTTCGAGGCCGCGCGTCAGGGGCGGCGCGTCGCGCTCGCCAACAAGGAATGCCTGGTCTCAGCCGGCGACATCTTCATAAACGCGATCGCGGCCGCAGGCACAGAGCTGGTGCCGGTCGACAGCGAGCATTCCGCGGCATTTCAGGCGATCGCCGGCTCCGATCCGAGCGGCATCGAGAGAATCACTCTGACGGCATCGGGCGGGCCGTTTCGGACCTGGAGTCTCGAGCAGATTGAAGCGGCCCGACCAGAGCAGGCGCTGAAGCATCCCAACTGGTCGATGGGCCGCAAGATCACCATCGATTCGGCGACGCTCATGAACAAGGGTCTCGAGCTGATCGAGGCCTTCCACCTTTTTCCGGTCTCGATTGCTCAACTCGATGTGGTGGTTCACCCGCAGTCGATCATTCATTGCCTCGTCTCCTACACGGACGGCTCGGTAATGGCGCAGCTCGGCTGCCCCGACATGCGAACGCCGATCGCCTTCAGTCTGGCTTGGCCGCGGCGGATGGCGGCGCCGACGGAACGCCTCGATCTCGTCAAGCTGGGATCGATGACGTTCGAAGCCCCCGACGAGGTTCGCTTCCCGTGTCTGGGGATCGCGCGGGCAGCCCT
The DNA here is from genome assembly GCA_945889015.1 of Devosia equisanguinis. Classification (GTDB taxonomy): domain Bacteria; phylum Pseudomonadota; class Alphaproteobacteria; order Rhizobiales; family Hyphomicrobiaceae; genus CAMDBL01. The sequence continues at coordinate 505 of CAMDBL010000033.1, read as the reverse complement.
GATCAAGGGCGGATCAGCTCCCGCAATTCTCAATGCCGCCAACGAGATAGCGGTCGATGCCTTTCTCGAGAAAGGGCTGGGCTTCCTTCAAATCGCCCATCTCGTGTCGGATGTGATCGAGGCTGCGGACGTGCGAGGGCTCGCGCGCCCCCCCGCCGGTCTGGAAGACGTGCTGGCGGTGGATGCGGAATCGCGTCAACTGGCACGGACGATGCTGCGTGCTTATGTCTGAGCCCATGACCGAGGCAGCGTGCGTGCTTGACGCCGACGAGCCCCGGCGGGCGATACGGGAGAGACCGGAATGACCACGTTAGGCGCTATCGCGGGCAGCCTTGCCGACAAGATGCTGTTCGCCGGCGCGTTCCTGCTCGTGCTCTCGGTGGTGGTGTTCATCCACGAGCTCGGCCATTTCCTCGTGGCGCGCTGGTGTGGCGTGACGGTCTTCGCCTTCTCGATCGGCTTCGGGCCGGAGATCTGGGGCTTCGACGACAAGCACGGCACGCGC
>CAMDBL010000032.1 GCA_945889015.1 Devosia equisanguinis | reverse complement strand
ACGGCTATGCGTGCGCCATCGCGAGGTTGATGGCGCGGTGCAGCTTGCACGCAGTGATGATCGGCCGGCTGACCGGCGAGGAGAGGTTGGCGGCGCTACTGGTCGAAATGGCGCTATTTCTCGGCACAGCGACGGCAGGCGGCTACACGTTCGAGCTTCCGCTGACGCGTGACGACATGGCGGACTATCTCGCACTCAATCCAGACACGTTGAGCCGCATGATCTCGAGGCTGAAAGCCCGCCATCTGATCTCGCTGCCGACGCGGCATCGCGTGATCATCAAGGATTTCGCCGCTCTGCTCGCCGCGACGCCTCTGGCCGAGGCGTTGCAGCGCCTGCATCGAGGCGTCGACGCCACGGCCTGAACGCGCGGCCGACGTTCAGTGTGCCGCCGCTTTGCTCAGCACCTCGAGGCTCTTGCGTAGCGCCGCCTCCGGGATATCGCGCGTGATGAAGACGATGCGGGTCTGATGGTCGTCATCGTGCCACCCCGCCATCCGCACCGGCGGATGCAGTAGATGCTGCACACCCTGCACGACGACCGGGCCGGGCAGTCCCTCGACATTGACCACGCCCTTCATTCGAAGCAGGTCGGCGCCGCGCAGCGACGTGATCGACTGTAGCCAGCGCTGCAGCGCGCTCCAGGCGATCGGCTCGTCGAGCCGGATACAGAACGCGCGGATGCGATCACTGTGCCGGTTCGGATCCAGGCCGTGGGTATGGCCTCGGGCGCCGTGCCCGTCTCCGTGGTGATGTTCGTGATCGTGCGCGCGATGGCCGCCGCCTTCCGCCTCGAACGCCTCGGCGTCGAGCCACTTGGCGATCAGCTCCGGATTGGCCACCGGGTCTGCCTTGAGGAATCCGAACAGCTCGTCGGGCTCGATCAGGCCATTGACGATCTCGCGCTGGGTCGCGGCAGGGTTGACCTTGGTCAGCCGCTGGTGAAGCGCGGCGACGGCATTGCCGCCGGCGAGATCGGTCTTGGTGATCAGCAGGACATCGGCGAGTGCCGCCTGCTTCACCGGCTCGGGCATCTCGTCGAGCTGGGCCAGGCCGTTGACCGCGTCGACCGTGGTGACGACCGCCTTCAGGTTGAAGATCGGCGTCAATGCCTTGTCGGTCGACAGTGTCTGCACGATGGGGGCGGGGTCGGCGAGGCCCGTGGTCTCGACGAGCACCCGGCTGAAGCCCGGGATCTCGCCACGGACCCGCTTGGCATCGAGCTCAATCAGCGTATCGACGAGATCGCCGCGGATGGTGCAGCATACGCAACCCGACTGCAGCACCATCGTGTTCTCGATCGAGCTTTCGACCAGCAGGTGGTCGATCGCCACCTCGCCGAACTCGTTGATCACGACGGCGGTGTCGGCCATGCCCGGATCGCGCAGCAAGTGGTTGAGAAGCGTGGTTTTTCCGCTGCCGAGAAAGCCGGTGATGACGGTGACGGGGGTGGTGGCCATGGGTTGTCCTGTCTCAAGGTGCCGGCGGGGGCAGAGATTGATAAGATGCGATCACCGCGGCTATCGGCGGGATATTAGGCAACGCGATCGGAAGCCACAACGTGCAGGACAGCATCGCCAGCAAGTCGGAATTGAGGGGGATGGCGATTTCGGGCCGGGTTTCCCGGCTTTCGCGCCTTGGCTGGCTGCTGGTGGCCGCGGCGGTCGGCGCCTTGGCCGCGGGGCTGTGGTGGGTGTTGGCGCCGGTCAAGCTGGCGGCCACCCTTCCGATCAAGGGCGATGCGGCCGAGGTGGTCTATGCCACCGGCGTGGTCGAGCCGAGGTACTGGGCGAAGGTTTCGGCGCTGTCGCGCAAGCGTATCGTCGAGATGTGCCAGTGCGAGGGCCAGTCCGTGCGCAAAGGCGACGTGCTCGCTCGTCTCGACGACAACGAAGAGAAGGCCCTGCTGACGGAGCTGCAGGCACGGCGTGACAGGCTGCAGCAGGATGCCGAGCGCATGAAGCCACTGGTCGATCGCAATATCACGTCGCGTGTGAGCTACGACGACAAGCTGACTCAGGTGCGTGAATACGAGGCGCGGATCGCCGCCCAGAAGGATCGTATCCAGGATCTCCAACTGCGCGCGCCAGCGGACGGCGTGGTCCTGCGCCGCGATGGCGAGGTCGGCGAGATCGCGGGAACGGCCAATGCCGACGTGTTGTTCTGGGTCGGTCAGCCCAAGCCGTTGCGGATCGTCGCCGAGGTCAACGAGGAGGACATCGCCAAGGTGCGCGAAGGTCAAAAGGTGCTGCTGCGCCACGAGGGATTCAAGTCGGCACCGTTGGAGGCCACCATCGGCGAGATCACGCCCAAGGGCGACCCGTCGACCAAGACGTTTCGGGTCTATTTCGCGCTGCCCGACGACACGCCGCTCAAGATCGGCATGAGCGTCGAGGCCAATATCGTCGTGCGCGAAGCCCGCGGCGTGACGCTGGTGCCGGCCGAGGCGGTGCGAGACGGCCAGGTGATGGCCATCGACGAGGATGGGCGGCTGAAGCGCACGGCCGTGACCATCGGCATCAAGGGGGCGCGCATGGTCGAGATCAGCGGCGGGTTGTCGCCGGGCAGGCCGATCGTCTCGACGTTCCTGCCTGATCTCGAGGATGGCGCCCGCGTGTCGGCCGTGCTGTCGAAGCCGGCCGTGAACGATCAGGCTAAGGCTTCGGGCAGCGGATCATGAGGCTGGTTCTCGACATCGCGCTGACCCACGTGTCGACGCGACTGAGGCAGACCCTGGTTGGCATTCTCGGCGTCGCCATGGGCGTCGGGTTCTCGGTGATGATGGCGGCGTTGATGGAGGGGTCGCAGCGCGATTTCGTCGCCCAGCTAGTCGACAGCCTGCCACATATCACCATCTCGGACGAGCGCCGCAACCCGCCCGTGCAGCCGGCCGAGGCCGAGTTCCAGGCAATCCAGATCAGCGGGTTGACGACGCCGGTGATCCGGCCCGGCATCAAGAACCCCTACGCCATCATCGCCTCGCTCGACGACTGGATCGCGGGCGCCGTCGCACCTTCGGTGCAGGCGAAGGCGGTGATCCGTTTCGCCGGCCGCGACACGGCAGCCACCATCACCGGTATCGATCCCAAGCGCGAGACCAGCGTCTCCAAGCTTGCGACGCAGATGCGCGCCGGCACCCTCGACGGCCTATATAAGGCGTCGAACGCGATCATTCTCGGCGACAAGCTCGCGGCCAAGATCGGCGCCCGGGTCGGCAATACCATCGTTCTCGTCTCGGGCACGGGACGGCCGCTGTCGCACACCATCATCGGCTTGTTTCACACCGGCGTCAGCCAGTACGACGAGGGCCAGGCCTACACGCTGCTCAAGACGGCACAGATCCTCGCCGGTCAGACCGGCCTCGTGAACTCGATCCGCGTGCGCGTCCGTGACATCCTCGGCGCCCGCGAGATGGCGAGCCGGATCGAGGCCGAGACCGGCTACAAGGCGGTGTCTTGGCAGGAGGGCAACGAGGACCTTCTGAACGCCTTCCAGATCCGAAATTTCATCATGTATACGGTGGTGGGTGCCATTTTGCTGGTGGCCTCGTTCGGCACCTACAACATCATCTCGACCATCACCCATGAGAAAACCCGCGACATCGCCATCCTGAAATCATTGGGGTTCACCCAGGCGACAGTGCGGCGCATCTTCCTGCTCGAGGCACTGATGATCGGCATCGCCGGCATGGTGGCCGGCTGGATGCTCGGCTACGTGCTGTGCTTGGCGCTAGGTACGATCGAGTTCAAGAGCCCGTTCATGGACGCGACCCACCTGCCGATTCTCTATACGCCGAAGCATTACCTGCTGGCCGGGCTCATCGCCCTCTCGGCCTCGGCCATCGCCGGCTATCTGCCCGCCCGCAAGGCCGCCGCGCTGCAGCCGGTCGAGATCATCCGCGGGGCCTCGTGATGGATTCGGTCGAACGGCGCCTTCCCGGACTCGGCCGCACGTTGATCGAAACCCGGTCTTTGACCAAGACAATCGACGGTGAGGTCGAGACGACGCTCGTTCGCGACATCGACATCACCATCCGTCAAGGAGAGTTCGTCGCGATCACCGGGCCGTCCGGTTCGGGCAAGAGTTCGCTGCTCTACCTCCTCGGGTTGCTCGACCTGCCCTCGATCGGCTGGGTCATGATCGACGGCCAGAACGCCAGTTCGCTCGACGAGGCGGCACGGGCCCGCGTACGGCTGTCGCTGCTCGGCTTCGTGTTCCAGTTCCATTTCCTGCTGCCGGAGTTCTCCGCGCTCGACAACGTGATGCTGCCGATGCGAGCCCTCGGCCGGCTTTCCGATCGCGAGCAGCGCGCGCGGGCCATGGACCTGCTGTCCTCGCTCGGTCTCGCCGATCACGCGACAAAGCCGCCCGGCAAGCTCTCCGGCGGCCAGCGCCAGCGCGTCGCCATCGCCCGCGCACTCGCCAACGATCCGTTGGTGGTGCTCGCGGACGAGCCGACCGGCAATCTCGACACGCATGCGAGCGAGCAGGTGCTCGGCATTTTTCGCCGACTCGTGGACGACACCGGGCGTGCCATCGTCATGGTCACCCACGACCTGAACCTCGCCGCCCGCGCCGACCGCAACATCCGCATCGTGGATGGGCGTATCGTCGATGGGGGATGACGTAGCTTCCCCTCCCCCTTGCCGGAGCCGCCGACATTGGCGAAGGTGGTGCCACTTTCGATCCAACCAGAAAACGACCGGGACAAACGCTCATGATCGACGCCGAACTCGCCGACCGCCTCGCCATACGTGATCTCGTGGAGAACTGGGTGCTGTATCGAGACGCCGGCGATTGGGAGCGGTTCCGCACCGTCTGGCACGACGACGGATGGATGATGGCAACCTGGACGCAGGGCTCGGCCGATCATTTCATCCAGATGAGCATCGAGGGCTGGGCGAAAGGGGTCAGCATCCTGCATTTCCTCGGCGGCACCACCATCGACCTCGCCGGCCATCGCGCGATCGCGCAAACCAAGATGACGATCTCCCAGCGTGCGAAGGTGCATGGCGTGCTCTGCGACGTGGTCTGCACCGGCCGCTTCTACGATTTCGTCGAGAAGCGCCAAGGCAAGTGGGGCGTGGTTCTGCGGCAGCCGATCTACGAGAAAGATCGCATGGATCCGGTCGATCCGGCGGCGCGGCTGGAGCTCGACCAGGCCAAGCTCGCCGCGCTGCCCGAGGGTTACCGTCACCTCGGCTACCTGCAGCGCGAGATCGGCTATCCCGTCAAGACCGATATGCCCGGCCTCAAGGGGCCCGAGGTCGAGGCGCTCTATGCGCGTGGCAAAGGCTGGCTCAGCGGCGCTGCCGCACGCTGAAGTCACGCGCTTGCTTCATGTCTTGCTCGCGACGAATGCGCGCCAGCCGCCGAAACCGGAAATGTCTCGCCCGCCCTTGATGCCTTCGGCCTCACATAGAAAGCCCTTGGCCTCGGAGCCGTCGGCGAGGCGGATCGTGCCGATGCCGAGGGGACTGGGGATCGTGGCGACAAACCGTCCGAACCCGGCGGTGGGCAAGGCCCAGACCTCCGTCGCGATCGCGCAGCCCTCCGAGGCGACGCGCACGAGACCTGGCCGGGCGGGCGGACCGCCCGGAAGCGCATAGAGCCGGTAGCAGGGCATGGTGTGTGCCGCTCGCAGGAACAACCCGCCGAGAGCCTGCAGTTCGCCATTGAGCGGCATCGACGACATATGCGCCCCGACCACGACGAGCGTCTCGTATCCTTCCGGGGCGGACGGCGGCAGCACCTCGGGAGCCGGCATCGGCCGCCCCGTGGCGCCGAGGCTGACCGAGGCCTCGGCATGGAACATCCGTGCGAGGCTCGCGAGCGCCGCGTCCCGGCCCCGGGCGCCGAGCAGCGTGATGCCCGCGGCACGTCCGTCGCTTCTGAACGGTCCTGGAACCGAGATCCCGCACATGTCGAGCAGGTTGACGAAGTTGGTGTACGTTCCCAGTCGCGCATTGGGTGTGATCGGATCGGTGCGCAGATCCTGTAGCGTAGGTGTCAGCGGTGCCGTCGGAACCGCCAGCGCCTCGACGGCCCGCAAGGCGGGTGCCACCGCCTGCTTGAGAGCGGCCAGTCGATAGAGCCCCTGGAACGTGTCGACGGCTGAGTATTTCCTGGCGCTCGAGATGATTTCGAGCGTGACGGGATGGATGTCCGCGGCGTGGCCGTCGACGAAGTCACGGATGGCCGCCAGCCGCTCGGCGATCCAGGGCCCCTCGTAGAGCAGCGCCGCCGTCTCGAAGAACGGCGTCATGTCGATTTCGGTGAAGCGGGCGCCGAGCCGGGCGAGAACATGCATCGATTTCGACCACGCCGCGGCGGCCGCCTCGTCGCCGAAGAAGCGCAGATCCTCCGGTCGGGGAATGCCGATCACGGGATGTGCAGGTGCCGGCCGTAGCGCGCCCAACGCGATCGGACGCGAGAACGGATCGCTCGGATCGGCTCCCGCCATCACCGAATAGGCGCGCCACGCGTCGTCCACCACGAGCGAGAAGACGGAGATGCAATCCAGCGTGCGGCAGGCCGGCACCACGCCATGGCTCGATATCGCGCCGACCGAGGGCTTCAATCCGACGATGTTGTTGAGGCCGGCCGGGATACGCCCGGAGCCGGCGGTATCGGTGCCAAGCGCGAAAGTCACCAGCCCGCGTGACACGGCGACCGCGGAGCCGGAGCTCGAACCGCCCGGTACGATCGTCGGATCGATCGCGTTGCGCGGCACGGGATAGGGCGTGCGCACCCCGACGAGGCCGGCAGCGAACTGGTCGAGGTTGGTCTTGCCGATCATCAGCGCGCCGGCTGCGATCAAGCGCTCGACGGCATGCGCGCCGCCTTTCGGCTGATAGGCGAAGGCGGGGGCCGCGGCGGTGGTCGCAAATCCGGCGACGTCGATGTTGTCCTTGACGGCGAATGGAATGCCCCACAGCGGCTGCCTCACAGGATCGAAGGGTCCGAGCAGCCGCGCCGCTGCACGCAGATCCCCACGCTCGGCGACCGAAATGAAGATACCAGGATCGCCCGCGGCCGTGATGGCATCGAGGATGTGGTCGACGACGCCAACGGGGGACAGTCCTCCGGCATAGGCATCGTGCAGTGCGCGGATTCCGAGAGGTATCGAGGATTGGGCCATGCGAGCTACGCCTGTCGCCGGTTCGAAGAGGTGATGTCTCGAAGGATCAACGTCACGCGGTTCCCTGCCTGGCGTCCGTCGGCCGTCCCGCGGCGGCCACGCCATTCAACTCGAGCCAGCGGGCGATGCGCAGCGCGACATCCTCACGCCAGGGGGCGGTGATGATCTGGACGGCGATCGGCAGCGGCGAGAGCGGAACGGGAACGGCGACGACCGGCAGGCCCGCGAGCGAGATCGGCTGCGTGTAGATCCCGATGTTGGGGCGAAGTGGCACGGCCGCGCCGTCCATCGTCATTGTCGTCTCGCCGAGTTTCGGTGCGGCTATCGGCGTTGCCGGAGCCAGGATGGCATCGACATCGTCGAACAGCGCGACGAGCCGGTCACGATACCAGCGGCGGAATTTGTGGGCGGCAGCGACCATCGGGGCAGGCACCATCGCCCCGGCGATCAGGCGATCACGGACGGCTGGATCGAAGTCGTGCGGCCGGGTGCGCAAGCGGTCGAGGTGCAGCGTTGCTCCCTCCGTCGCTGTGATGACGAAGGCTGCGGAGCGCGCCCGCGCGGCTTCGGGAATCTCGATCTCACGCGCGGCTTCAAGTGCGGCCGAGACACGGTCCAGCGCCGTGAGCGCCTCGCCCGATGCCGACCGCTTGAAGTAGCCACCGGCAACGGCGATGCGCAGTCCCGATATGCCCTGCTCGAGCGACGGCAAGGTCGTCTCCGGCGCCCGTCTCGTGCAGACGGGATCGGCCGGGTCGGGGCCCTGCATCGCGTCGTAGGTCAGCGCCAAGTCGCGCACCGTGCGGGCCAGCGGACCCAGATGGTCGATGCTTGTGACAAACGGAAACGTTCCCGTGCGCGACAAGCGTCCATAGGTCGGCTTCAGTCCGAAGATTCCGCAAAACGAGGCCGGCACCCGGATCGAGCCGTTGGTGTCGGAGCCGAGTGCAAATGCCACCAGCCCGCCCGCCACGGCGCCACCCGATCCGCCCGACGAGCCCCCGGTCATAAGCGTTGGATCGTGCGGGTTCCGCGACGGGCCATCGTGCGCGTTCTCGCCCGTGAAATCGTAGGCATATTCGCCCATGTTGAGTGCTCCGACCAGCACGGCACCGGCGGCATCGAGCCTGCTGATCAAGGTTGCGTCCGACGCTGCGGGGGCATGGTCGCGATTGATCTTGGAGCCGGCGCGCGTCGCGAGCCCTGCGACGTCGAACAGGTTCTTGACCGCGTAGGGCACGCCGGCTAGAGGGCCCAGGCTCTCGCCGCGCGCCCGGGCGGCGTCGATGGCGTCGGCCTTGGCAAGGGCGCGATCACGGGTCACGTCGGTGAAGGCGTTGAGCACGCCGTTGTGACTGGCGATCCTGTCGAGAGCGGCGGTGGTGGCATCGCGCGCGCTGAGCCGACCACCGGCAACGGCATTCGCGATCTCGCTTGCACTGCTCCAGGTGTCCATCGGATCAGACCTCGAACACGGATGCGGGCTCCGCCTCGTCGGGAAGCCGCAGCGATTGGACGTTGCGCGCGTGCGCGAGCGTCACCTCGAGATTGGCACGAACCGCGGCCTGCCACGCTAGCTCCAGCGGCAGATTCAGGATCGCGCGCGCAGCCTCGATGTAAGCATCGAGCGCCTCGATTTCGGTCGGCATGGTCAGGTGCTCCCGGTTGAGGCCGGCGGCGGCGGGACTGGCGGATGGGGAATGGCGGCGAGGAGATCTCGCGTGTACTGCGCCTCGGGGGAGGTCAACACCCGCTCGGTCGGTCCCTGCTCGACGATGCGACCCGCCTGCATGACGATCACGCGATCACAGAGCAGGCGAACCACGTTGAGGTCGTGCGACACGAACAGGTAGCTCATGCCGAGCTGCTGCTTGAGATCCTGAAGCAGGTTGAGCACGACCGCTTGAACTGAAACGTCGAGTGCGGCCGTCGGCTCGTCGAGAATGACGAGATCGGGATTGAGCGCGATCGCGCGGGCGATGCCGACGCGCGCCTTCTGTCCGCCGGACAACTGGTGGGGAAACCGGTCCAGCAACTCGAGCGGCAAGCCGACCTGCCTTGCCAGCTCCTCGCAGCGGGACCGAACGGCCTTTCCGCCTTCGAGCTCGCTCAGTTGCAGGATCGGGTCGGCGATGGCGCGCGCCGCGGTAAAGCGCGGATTGAGGCTGTCGGTCGGATCCTGGAACACCATCTGGATCCTGCGGCGCATCGGCGAGCGGGCGAAATCGCGTGGCGAGATGGCTCCGATATCCTCGCCACCGAAACGGATGCTGCCGCCAGTCTTGTCGATCAGTCGCATCACCATGCTCGACGTCGTCGACTTTCCGCAGCCGGATTCGCCGACGAGACCGACGCTTTCGCCGCGCTCTACGGTAAAGCTGATCGCGTCGACAGCCCGGAAGGGCTGCAGTGCTTCGGTCGCTGGGCCGCGGCGGAGCAGCTTGGCGATGGACGCGCCGGCACCCTTGCGCGCGTATTCCTTGACCAAGCCGTCGACGACGAGCAGCGGTTCCGAGGATACATTCGGGGTATGCGCGGCGGTGGTGCAGGCATCGTCTCGTGCCGCGGTGTCCTCCGGCAGCAGGCCGCGAAGCGTCGCTCCCGGCCGAGGCGTCGCGCGCATCAGCTTGCGCGTATAGGCATGGGAAGGCGCGCGAAAGATTTCGGCGGCCGCCGCCGTCTCTATCACTTTGCCCTTCTCCATGACGACGACGCGATCGCAGTAGGCCGCAGCCAGGCCGAGATCGTGCGTGATCAGGATCGTCGACATGCCGCGCTCGCGCGTGAGCTCGACGACCAGGTCCATGACCGCCTTTTGCGTCGTCACGTCGAGGCCGGTGGTCGGCTCGTCGGCGATCAGGAGCTGGGGCCGGCAGGCCAGCGCCAGGGCGATGACGATGCGTTGGCACATGCCGCCCGAAAGCTCGAAGGGATAGGCGTGAAAGCGCTCCTCGGGCCTCGCGATTTTCACTTGCTTCAGAATGTCGATCGCCTTCTCGCGGGCGGTCTGGGTGTCGGCTTGGACATGCTGGCGCAGCACGTCCTCGATCTGATGGCCGACCTTGCGGATCGGGTTGAGCGCTGCTCGCGGGTTTTGAAAGATCATCGACATCTCACGCCCGCGCAGGTCGCTCATCGTCGACTCGTCGGCCTGGCCGACATCGATGCCGCTGAAGCTGATCGAGCCGCCAGCAATCCGCCCAGCCCGATCGAGAATGCGCATCACCGCGAACGAGGTCACGGACTTGCCCGAGCCGGACTCGCCGACGATCGCCAGAGTCTCGCCCTTGCCGACGGAAACATCGACGTTCTGCACGGCGCGGACGGTGCCGTTCCGCGTGGCGAACTCGACCGTCAAATTACGGACGTCGAGGAGGCTGGTGGCGGTCATGCTGGCCTCACGTGCGCCTCTGCGGATCGACGATGTCGCGCAGACCATCACCAAGAAGGTTGAAACAGAACACGGCTGTCATCAATGCCAGGCCCGGAAAGAAGGCCGTCCACCACTCGCCGGACACCATGAAGGCGGCACCCTCGGCGACCATGATCCCCCACTCCGGCATGGGCGGCTTGACGCCGAGTCCGATGAAGGAAAGCCCTGCCGCGTTGAGGATGGCGTAGCCCATCGTCAGCGACATCTGCACGACCATGATTGGCATGATGTTCGGCAGCACGTGTCCCAGCACGACGCGCATCTCGCTGTTGCCGGAGAGGCGCGCGGCCTGGACATAGCCAGCTTCGCGCCGGACGCTCGCCTCGGCGCGCGCGACACGTGCATAGAGCGGGAAGTTCACTATCGCGGTGGCGAGGATGATGTTGCCGACGGTGTTGCCGAGCGCCGCGACGATGCCCATCGCCAGCACGAACAACGGGAACGCCATGATGGTGTCGGCGATGCGGCCGACGATGCGGTCGGTCCAGCCGCCGAAGAAGCCAGCAGCGACGCCTGCGAGGCCGCCCATGAAAAACACCAGCGCCACCGACGCAACCGCGATGAACACGTCGAGCCGCGTTGCGACGATGACACGGCTGAACACGTCGCGCCCGAGCTGGTCGGTTCCAAACCAGTGCTTGGCCGACGGTGGCTTCAACGCCGCGGCGGTATCGCTGGCGAGAGGATCGAACGGGACGATCCACGGGCCGAACAGGGCCAGAAGAATGATGATTACGAAGAGCGCGAACGCGAATGCGGTGACCAGGTTGCCGGCCAAGACATATCGGACATGTCCCAGAGTCGCCGATAGGCCGCTCCCCATCTGCCGTCCTTCCTTGGCCGTCGCAATGTCGGTCATGCCTCGACCCTCATCCGCGGATCGATGACGCCATAGACGATGTCGATCACGAGATTGAGCAGCACGTAGAGGGCCGCCATGGTGAGAACGAAGCCTTGCACGGGCGCGAAATCCGAAGCGATCAGGGCCTCGACGGCGTACGAGCCGATGCCGGGCCACGCGAACACTTTCTCGACCAGAACGTTGGCGCCGAGCAGGAACGAGAACACCATGCCGAGGGTCGTCACGACGGGCAGCATGGCGTTGCGGAACGCATAGGTGACGATCACAGTCCCTGGCGACAGGCCGCTGGCACGGGCGGTGCGTACGAAATCGGATGCGAGCACCGCCAGCATCGACGCGCGCGTCATCCGTGCGATCGGCGCCAGGGCGAAGATGGCGAGCGTCAACGCCGGCAGCGCCAGCTGGCGCAAGCTCGCGAAAAAGACGTCCACTTGGCCGGTGAGGAGACTGTCGACCAGATAGAAGCCGGTAATATCGCGAGGAGCGCTGGCAAATACGTCCAGGCGGCCGAGCGGCGGCGGCGCGATGCCGAGGCGGTAGTAGAAGACATAGACCAGGATCAGACCGGTGAAGAAGACCGGCAGCGACACGCCTGCGGTGGTCACGATCCGGCAAGCGTGGTCGATAAGTGACCCGGGTCTGGTCGCCGCCAGGATGCCGAGTGGCACGGCGATCGCGATCGCCACGATCAGGCCCAGCAGCGTCAGCTCGGCGGACGCGGGTAACCGTGCGCGGATGTCGGAGGCGACCGGCTGGCCGGTGGTCAAGGCCGTCCCCAAATCGCCCCGGGCGAGATCGCTGACGTAGCGGACGAACTGCTCCGGCAACGTTCGATCTAGACCGAGCTTGGTTCGGATCTGCTCGATTGCTTCCTTGGTGCCGGCCGGCCCGGCGAAGTACGCGGCAGGGTCGCCGGGCAGCGCTCGCGTCAGCACGAACGTCACCACGACGACGCCGATCAGGCTCGGGACGGCGAACATCAGCCGCTTTGCAATCAACGTCAGCATCGGACACCACTCTGCTGTGATCGCGGTGCTCAGCCCTTGACCAGGGCGCGGTAGTCGAGCCTCCGGTGGAACCAGTACTGATAGCCCGAGACGTTCTTCTGCATCGCCACCGTCGAAAGCGGCTGGAACAGCGGAATACGGGGAATGTCGGTGAACGCCTGGTCGACGAAGCCTTTGACGTTCTTCTGGTAGGTGGCGTTGTCGCCGGCGGAGGCGGCCGTGCCGGCTGCGTCGATGAAGCCATCCATCTCCTTCGAAACGTAGCTCATCGTGTTGAAGATCGAGTTCTTGCCGCTGTAGCACCAGATGAAGAAGTACTCGGGGTAGTCGAGCCAGCCGGAGAAGACGTTGGTGTAGAGTGGCAGCACCTTCTTGTTCAGCTCGGTGCGCCAGTTGGCGCCGGGAATTTTATTGATCTCGGCCCTGATACCGATCTGGGCGAGGCTCTCCTGCGTCAGCACACAGAGCGGCTCGTTGATCGTCGCAAACCCCAGGTCGAAGGACAGGGTTGTGTCGAAGCCGTTGGGATGACCGGCCTCCGCCATCAGCTGCTTGGCCTTGGCGATGTCGGTCTTGAACTTGTGGGCCTGCGGCCAGATCGCCTCGGTGGCCTTTTCGGCCGGCGCACCGAACATCGGCTTGCCGAGTCCGAACAGCGCCGCGTCCATGATCTTCTGATAGGGAATGGCATAGGCGACCGCCTGTCGAACCTTCAAGTTGTCGAATGGCGGCTTGGTGACGTTCATGCCGAGATACTGGATACCGTTCGAGAACGGCGTCGAGACGATGTTCAGCTTGCCGGCATCGCGCAGTTCGACGAAATCCTTGTTCGGCAGCTCGTAGGAGATGTCGGCGTCGCCGCGCTCCAGCAGGGCGCGCCGGTTGCCAGCGGATGGTGCCATGCGCCACACGATGCGCCGCACTTTCGGCTTCGGCCCGAGCTTCCAGTCCTCGTTGCGCTCGAGAATGATCTCGGCGCCGGGAGTCCATTTCGTGACCTTGTACGCGCCGCTGCCGGCGGTGTTCTGCTTGGTGTACTCCAGACCCCAGGGATCCTCGGCCGTTGCGTTTTTCTTCACCAGCCCCGAGTTCAGCACGCACGGCACGATCACCGCGAGATCGGGGATCGTCAGCCGATCCTTCTTCAGGAAGTCGACGCGCACGGTATGATCGTCGACGACGACGAACTGCTCGGCCTTGGTCAGTGAGCCGGCTGCCATCTGGAAAGTGGGAAATCCGCCCACCGAGACGGCGCGGTCGAGCGACCACTTGACGTCCTTGGCCGTGACTGGCGTTCCGTCCTGGAACTTGGCGTCCTTGCGCAGCTTGAACGTCGCCGACATGTCGCCGACGTTCATGTCGTCGGCCAGTTCCATCTTGAACTTCTCGCGATCGTAATACTGCGTGCCGTTCGGCAGCGTCTTCATCTCGTGGCTGATCAGCCGGTCGTAGCTGTTCCAGGACACCTCGTAGCCCGGGACGTTGGTGCCGCGACCGTGGATGTCCAGATTGTTCGGACCGCTCTCCGACACGATCAGTAGGGTCTCCTGTCGCGCTTGCGCCTTGGCCGGCGACCACACCGCGGGAGCCGCGGGCAATACGGCGCCCGCCGCCAGGGCGCCCGCCGACTTCAGGACCTCGCGCCGAGCCATGCCTTTTGAGTCTGTCGAGGAAGCAGGACGCTTGCCGTTCTTGGGAGAGCTCATGATCAGGGCCTCGACTACAAGCTGGATTTGGCCGCCGGAGTGGAATGCTCGATCGTCAGACGATCGCTTCGTCCGGCATGGAGGCCGCGTCGCGATGTTGCGCTGCAGCGATCCACTTGCCCACTTGTGCAAGCGCGTGCGCCAATGTCTTCTGCTAGTATTGCAGCAAGCCGCTGCATAAACTGCAGCAGTGAGGTATCCGTGCGTCATCTCCACTCGTTGCGATACCTCGATGCGATCGTGCGCGCGGGCTCCATCCGCAAGGCAGCAGAGACGCTGTCCATCACGTCGACGGCGCTCAATCGGCGCATTCTGACGATGGAGCAGGAACTCGGAGCGCCGATCTTCGAGAGGCTGGCGCGCGGCGTGCGCCTGTCGGCGGCCGGCGAGATCCTGATCCATCATGCGCGCGCGCAACTCGCCGACATGGAGCGCGTCAAATCACAGATCTCGGATCTTTCGGGCATCCGCCGCGGGCACGTTTCAATCGCCTGCTCGCAGGCGGTTCTGCCAGTCTTTCTTCCCGAGCAGATCGCACGTTACCGCGGCGAGCATCCCGCCGTGACCTTCAGCGTCTTGCGGCGGGACCGCGAGGCCGCCGAGCAGGCCCTCGTCGATCATTCGGCCGATCTGGCGCTGGTCTTCGAGCCGATCAGGTTCTCCGAGTTCGGAACGCTGCTGGCGGTCAGCCAGCCGATCCACGTGCTGATGTCGAAGGGGCATCCGCTCGCCAAGACGCGATCCGTCCGCCTGCGTGACTGCCTGCGCTACCCGATCGCGTTGCCGTCGCATCTCTATGGGGTGCGCAGCGTGCTCGACAGCGCGATCGTGCGCTTGTCGGCGAAGTTGCGTCCTGTCATCGAAACCGACAGCTTCGAGTTCCTGCGCCACTACGCGCGTCAGGACAAGACGATCAGTTTCCAGATTCCGATAGGCATCGCACAAGGAACGAGGGCCAACGACGACGTCAGCCGGCCGATCGACCCGCGCGACGTGCCACCCGGCATTCTCTACCTGGGCCAGCTTCGCGGCCGCACGTTGCCCGTGGCGGCCAGCCGCTTTGCCGAGCAGATCGCCACCGCCCTCGCCACGTCGTTCGATGAAGTCGGGTCCGAATGAATGAGGGATTGCCGGCTTTGCTCACGCTTTCGTGGTGGCGAACGGCGCCCGATACCATTCGGCCCTGCCGCGCCGGCCGACTAAAGCGCCGGCCGTAGCATTCCGCTCGTTCGCCGCCCGATACTGCCGTCCGCACATTCCTTCAGGATCGACTGCAGCCGCGTCGACAGTTGCTTGCCCCGCGAATGCGAGCGCAACGTGGTGCACACGCCCTCGAAGCCGATGATCGCCTTGCAAGCCGGTGCGCTCTCGAGCGTCGATAGCAGGACGGCCTCGGCCTTGCGGCGTTCCGGAGTCCCATCGGATACGAGAACATCGATCCAGGCCTGCTCGCACCGGCTCTGCAATTGGAAGAACTCCTTGCAGGCGGGCGTCGACATCAGCGCCTCCTGCTTCGCTTCGGTGGTGACGAACTCCTTGCCGTCCTGGGTGGAGAACCATTGGCCCGACAGCGCCTTCTGATGCCAGGCTTGGCACCGTGCGCCCGCGTTAGGATCGGCGCGCCCTTTGCCCTGTGCGGCGGCTTCGTCGATCCCCGCGAAACTGATGATCGAAATACTCATCATCGCAGCCAGGGCGGTGCGGCCGATGCGCGGGATGAACGCGTTCACCTTTGACATGTAAGCCTCGTAATCGTCGAACGTTGCGGCCATGAGCTTATCCTCGTAATGCGCCCGGCACACCTGCAGCGCACAGGTTGCGGCAGCCAGTGACATGCTGACGGGAGTGCCAATCATCAGTCCTAGCCCCATAATTGAAAGTATGTTGCCGACATACATCGGATGCCTCACCCAGGCATAGGGCCCCGTCTGAACGATCCTGCGGGCTTGCGGCGTCACCGAGAACGATCGCCGCAGCCACAGCAGCGCATAGACGACGAGCCCGGCGCCTGCCGCCAGCAGCGCGAGTGGAACGTAGATGGCGATCAGTCTCTCCTCGGCCGGTGGCAGCAGCACGAAGGCGTAGACGCCGAAGCCGGCGAGCACGGCGAGGAGGTTGGGCATTGCCGTGTGGTAGCGAGCCACCGGTTTGCTCGCGGTCAGCAGGATGACCGAGATCGCGGTCACATACAGCGTCGAGAATGAAATCGTCAGCAAGCTCAGGAACGGCGTGAGATATATGCCGTTGATCAAGTAGATCCAGTATTCGTCCACGCGTGCGATGAGAGTTCGCCAGTTGTCGATGGCGATCAGCCCGAGCACGATGCCGAAGATCGTGTTGTCGTGCTCGAGCAGCCAGAGCCAGAGGCTCCGGATGTGCTTCCCAACGCCTTCGACCGTAAACGGCATATTTCACCTGCTCGTCGTGCAACGTCGACCGACCTGCCGTCGTTCGCGGCCTCACATATCCGGTGGATCGACCTTCTCGCCCTTGTCCCTCGCCTGCTGCCATTGGCGCCATTCGGGGGTGTGGTACGGCCAGCGCGGCTCCCATTGCGCCGCGTCTTTTTCATGCTCCCGGCCAGGCCCGGCGATGCACCAGCGGGGAGGAACGGACGCGAGATGGAACTTCGCCAGCTGTGTCGGCGTGAGGCAGCGCGGCACGTCCCTCCTGGCTCGCCCAACGAGCGAGGCAGCGTCTGAAAAACTCGTCGTGATCCGAGCTCTTGCGTCGTAGGAGCCGGTCACGAGTTGGCCACCCCGGGCAGCGATAGCCACACCGCTGATGCTCTCCGTGTGCATCTTCAGCGAGGCGAGCAACTTGCCGGACGCAATGTCCCAGATGTGCAGCAGGCCTTCGCTCGACCCGCCGACCACCCTGAGGCCGTTGCCGCTGAATGCGATGCTGGTGACGGCGCCGCCGGGGGCCCTCAGGACGACCGGCTCCGTCTCGGCCTGCCAGACGCGGACGGTCGAATCGCGACTGGCCGAGGCGAGACGCTGCCCGTCCGGACTGAAAGCCACTGCGAGCACCGAGCCGGAGTGGCCGCGGAACGTGCTCAATAACTTGCCTGTCGTGACATCCCAGATCCGTGCCGTGGTGCCGGCGCCCGTTGCGAGACGGTTGCCAGCGCGATCGAAGTCGACGCTGGTCACGCGGGCGGGATGCGGCGCCAGCACCTGGATCTGCTCTCCATTCGCCGCACTCCATACCCGTGCCGTGGCATCGTCGGAGCCTGTTGCGACCCGCTTGCCGTCGGTGTCGAATGTGATCGCCGAAATCCCACCGCCGTGTCCCTTGAACTCGGCCACGAGCCGCTGGCCGGCTACGTCCCATACCCGGCCGATGCCGTCGCTCGCGCCCGTGGCGACCTTCGCTCCATCGGCGGACACGTCGACACCCCCGACCTCGCTGCCATGTCCCTCGAGCCGCGTCAGCTCCTTGCCTGATGCGCCATTCCAAATCCTGGCCGTTCGATCGCGCCCGCCGGTCACGACGCGGGTGCCGTCTGCGGTGATGGCGACGGCGGACACGGCGCCGGAATGGCCGTCGAGCGTCCGGCTCTCGGTGCCCGATCCGATCGACCAGACCCGTGCCGTGCCGTCCTGCGAGCTTGAAACGAGTTGTCTGCCGTCCGGACTGAAACGGACGCTGGTGATGCTGCCTTCGTGCCCGGTGATGCGCTCGATCTCGACGCCCTCCGCGACGCTCCACAGGCGAATTGTTCCGTCGCCTGCGCCGGTTGCCACTCGGGAGACGGTGGCGTCGACCGTCATGCTGGACGGGGCCTGCTCGCTGGAGAGAGCCGTCAGTTGACGTCCTGTCGCTGCATCCCAGATCCGGATCGTCTTGTCCTCGGAGCCCGTGACGACGCGACGTCCATCGGCGCTGAAAGCGACCGCCCGAACCAGCAGTGCGTGCTCCTTCAACGAGTGCCTCGGCTGCCGCGATGCGACATCCCAGATGATGGCCGTGGCATCGCTCGAGCCGGTCACGACCGTCGTGCCGTCGCGGGTGATCGCGACGCTGTTGACCGGACCGGCGTGGCCGGACAGGACCGCGAGCCGCTCGCCGCTCTCGCTGCTCCAGACCGCAGCTGTTCCATCGTCGGACGCCGTCGCAACGCGTTTGCCATCGGCGCTGATCGCGACATCCAGGATCTCGCCGGTATGTCCCTTCAGCTCGTGCAGCAGGCGGCCGGACGTCGTCTCGCTGATCCGGGCCGTGGTGTCGCCGGAGCCGCTGACGACGAAGTCCCCCTTCGGCGAAAGAGCAACGCCGGTGACGGGGCCCTGGTGTCCTTGGACCAGCAGGCTCTCCTGGCCGGTCGCCGCATTCCACAGGCGGAGGGTCTGATCCGTGGATCCGGTGACGATACGCTGCCCGTCGGAGCTGAAAGCGGCACTCAGCACACTTCCCGTATGCCGGCCCAGCACGATCCGCTCGTGGTTCTCGAAATAGCTCTCGTAAAGTCGGCCTTCGAGTTCGGCGACATAGGGGCGCTGCTGGCGGGCTGCGGAGCTTGCTGGCGCCGAGCCATACTCGGGCAAGCCCGACAAGGCGAGCAACATGGCGGTCGCCGCGTCGCCCATCGCGGTCTGGCGCGCGGCGAGATCGGCGAGATGCCGTGACTGGACGACCAGCGCGGCGTCCCGCTCGGTCGAAGCCTCCTGCTCGGCGTCGCGTGCCTTGATCTCCGCGATCTGAGCTTGACGCTTCTTGGCGGTCGCGTAGACGCCGGCGGCACCGGCGGCGATCGCCAGGACGAGCGTCGCGGCGAGCGCGACCCTCGTCTGCTTGACGAGCCGCTGCAGTGTCTCGACACGCTTGCGCTCGACGCTGAGGCGTGAGGCCTCTGCCTGCTCGCTGGCGGCGATGTAGTCGCGATGCAGCTCCGTCGGCTCGGGCGCACCCTTCGGGCGGTCATCGAGCCAACGTTTGGCGGCTCCGATGTCGCTGCCGACCAACATCCGGTTTCCGACGCGACCGGCCGTTTCCCACTCGGCCGCTCGTGCAAACAGCCTGGAATGCTCGCGCACCCAGCCGAGATCTGTGTTGAGCGCGCGCCGCAGTGCCGCCATGCCGTCCATGAAGAGGCGTGGCGGAGCATCTTTCTCCTGATCGAAGCGAACGTAATTTATGGCCGAGATGCGGGCTGGCACTTCCTCGCCATCGAGCGGCAGGGCCTGAACCGGAACGATCCGTTTGGAGTGCTTCCAGGCCTCCTCGATCTCCCAGATGCAAACCTTCGATCTGAGCCAGCTCGGTGTGAGCACGACGATGACCGAGTCGGCCTCGACGACCAGCGCTGCGAGGCGGGCCCGCCATTCCTCGCCCTCGTGGATGGAGTGCCGGTCGATCAGCACCTCGAAGCCGCCGTCGTAGCCGAGGCCAGCAATCAGCTCCGCTGCAAATCGGCTGTCATGCCTAGAGTAGGAAATGAAAACCTTGAGCCGATCATTCTCGACCCGCTGAGCTTTCATTGGCTGATCGCTCGACAGTGCCATCAGAGCCCACAGGTCCATGCTTGAATGAGGTGGCTACCCTCGAGAAACCCTCGCGGTGGACTATCGCACTAGGATTATTCCGCCGCCCGCAACCAATTCGCGCGCGCCAGCCGACAGAAGATTATGTCGACAGTTGAAAGCATCGCCCCCCGGCGCCACCCGATTTCCCATCGCGAGGATCGTAACCAGACATGCCAGCCCTGCGCAAGCGCAGTCCATGCGATCGATGATGTGGTTCAGACTCGACGCATGCGCCCCATCTCGGGACGGTGCTGGGTGGGCGTCGCGCGCCCAGCGTGATGGAAGGCGGGCAGCAGCCCCTGCCTTCCCCCGGGGCTCATCCCTTGCTACATATGGCGCATCGCACCACCATCCTATAACCGAGCCCACGCCCACATGGTCCTGCTGCTGGACAAGACGCCTGACCTTTCCGCGACCTCCGCACCTCTCGTCATGGGCCGGCCGACGCTGGCCGGGCTCGACCGTGCGCGCCTGAAGGTGGCGCTGGCGGCGGCGGGTGTGCCGGAAAAGCAGCTGCGGATGCGCGTCAACCAGCTGTGGAGCTGGATGTATGTGCGCGGCGTCACGTCGTTCGATGCGATGACGGACGTCGCCAAGGATGTTCGCCGCGATCTCGCGGCGGCCTACAGTCTCGACCGGCCCGAGATCGTGGCCGAGCAGGTGTCGGTGGACGGCACCCGCAAGTGGTTGTTGAGGTTGCAAAAACTCGGACACGAGGCGCGCGCGCCGGAGGTCGAGGCGGTCTATATCCCCGAGAGCGACCGTGGCACGCTGTGCATCTCGAGCCAGGTCGGCTGCACGCTCAATTGCTCGTTCTGCCACACAGGCACCCAACGGCTCGTCCGCAACCTCGAGGTGCACGAGATCGTCGGCCAGATCCTGGTCGCGCGCGACCGCATCGGCGACTGGCCCGGCGCCACGCCCCCCGGCGATGGTCGCCTGCTGCCTGTCACCGATCGCAAGATCACCAACATCGTGCTGATGGGCATGGGCGAGCCGCTCTACAACTTCGACAACGTCCGCGACGCGGTCGAGGTCGCGGCCGACGGCGAGGCGCTGTCGGTGTCCAAGCGGCGGATCACGCTGTCGACCTCGGGCGTGGTTCCAGAGATCGCGCGCTGGGGTACGGAGAGCGGCTCGATGCTGGCGATCTCGCTGCACGCGACGCGCAACGACCTGCGCGACGTGCTGGTGCCGATCAACAGGAAGTATCCGATCGCTGATCTGATGGCGGCCTGCCGGACCTATCCGGGCGTGTCGAACGCGCGGCGGATCACCTTCGAGTACGTGATGCTGAAGGGCGTCAACGACAGCCTCGCCGACGCCAAGTCGCTGGTGCAACTACTGAAGGGCATCCCGGCCAAGATCAACCTGATCCCGTTCAATCCCTGGCCCGGCACGCAGTACGAATGCTCCGAGTGGGAGCAGATCGAGCGCTTCGCAGAGGTCGTCAACCGAGCCGGCTACGCGAGTCCGGTCAGGACGCCGCGCGGCCGCGACATTCTCGCCGCCTGCGGACAGCTCAAGTCCGAGAGCGTCAAGCTCAGGGCGAGCGAGCGGCCGGGCGCTGATGCCGCGGCCCATCCAGCTCCTTCCGAAAGCTGAGGCGGCACCCGATGATCTTGCGCTCGATCTGGCGGGTCGTCGTGGTTTCGTTCGCCGTGCTGGTCGCGGTCGGCATCGCGGCTGCCGTCCTGGTGTCGCTCGGCTTGGAGCGGGTCACCCAGGCGATGCAGGGCAGCGACGTGATGGCCGCTAACATCGACGGTGCGATGGACGGGCTGTTTTCAATCCTGCGCCTGCTGTCGGCGATGACGGTGCTGCCGGCGCTGGCGCTGGTCGTCGTCGGCGAGGTCGCCCGTATCCGGAGCGCTCTCTACTACGTGATCGGCGGCGGAGCCGCTATGGTGGCCATACCGCTGCTGGCGCGGATCGGGCAGGCCGGCGGCGCCACCGGGGGACCGAGCCTGCTGGTTTGGCAGGTGTTCGCCACGGCGGGTTTCGCCGGCGGGCTCGTATACTGGCTGCTGGCCGGCCGGCGGGCGTGACTGTCTGGCGTGACAGGGGGATGTGACAGGCTGGGTGGGGGGCTGCCCGTCGCCGGCGGACCCGGTGCGCCGCGGTTTACGCTGAGTTACGGAACCGCATTGATGCGGTTATCATTTCGGCATTAACTGCGGCTTCGTGGGCACGCCGCAGGTGAGGGTGAAGTCATGTTCGCAACACTGTTGCGCGTTCTGTTCGGGTTCCTGATCGCCTGCCTCGTCGCCGGGTTGGTGAAGGTCGGCTTTGTCTTGCCGCCGATGGAGGTTCTCGCACTGCCCGAGAATGTGATGTACGACCGGCTTGGCGATGCTGGACTGCTTACGTTGGTCGCTGCAACTCAATCCGCCGTGTTCGCGGCGCCGTTTGCCCTGGTCGCCGCGGCGATTGCGGAATGGCAGAGCTTCCGCAGCGTGTTCTTCTATCTGCTGATCGGTCTGGCCATCTCGGTCGGTGGGTTCGCGGCGATCTATGCTTCCGAGCTCGCGAAGGAGCCGAGCATCGCCAACGGCTATGCGATGACGGCCTATGGCATGTCCGGGCTGGCAGCCGGGCTCATCTATTGGCTGTTGGCGGGCCGCTTTGCGGGCGACGCGATTGACGAGGACGAGCCACTACCGACGATGGCCGCGCCACCGCCCAGGCCGGCACGGCCCGCTGCCGCAGTACCAGCTTCCAGGTCGGTGCCGACGCCTCCCGCTCCGCCGTCGCCGCCCGCCGGCATGCCGCCCCGCAGGGCGTGAGGCGGCGTCCGGGCTCCGTTCCCGGACACTGTGGCTTCCGCATTGATCGAATACTAAGCCTTGTCGGGCATTTCTTGCGCTGCAGCTTTGATTGCTGCGGTGCGGCATAGCTGTTATCGTCGGACATCGTTAGAGGCCGTTCGACTCCCCGACCCGCCCGCCGATGGAGATCGTCCCATGTTCGACGCCATGATGCCATTTCGACTTGCGCAGGCCGCGACCGAGATGGCAATGCGCAACGCGACGCTCGCGATGTCGTTCTGGACGGGTGGCGTGCCGCAGGCGATGACGACGTGGGCGGCTCAGAATTCCGAGGCCGAGCCCGAGACGACACGCAGTTCCCGGACCGTCCGCTCGTGGTATCGCCACCCTGACCAACCGTCGATGCCGTTCGGCATGACGCCCTTCGGCTTGCCGGGCCTCAACCCTTTCGCGGCGGAAACGCCTCTCATGAGCCTTCCGTTCTCGCCCGCTGCCGTCCTCCAGCCTTGGATGGCGATGATGAAGGCGGGGGGCGCCGGCTCGTGCATGATGCCCGCGATGCAGGCCGCATCGCCGATCGGCATGATGCCTTGGGGCACTCCGATGCAGGCTCCGATGCTGGCATGGATGAAAATGTGGTCGCAGGCTCCCACCCGGATGGCGGCCGGGCCGATGGCGTTCGCGTTGATGGCGTTCGGAATGCCGCACTCGGCGGCTTGGCCAACCGCGGAAGCCGGTGCGCACGCGTTGGAAGCGTCCCGCAAGGCAACGGAGGGCATGGAGCAGATGTTCTCCGCTTTCCGCTCCGCAGGAGGCCACGCGAGCGCTCAGATCGTCTTCGCCGGCCCCCGTCTGCATTGACGCGAGCCTGAAAAGAATGACCGCGTCGCTGATCCCAGAGACGCGGTCATCTCGCTTGAGCGGGCGGCTCGGCCCGAGACTACTTCTTCGCCGGGGCGGCGGGGGTGGTCGGGGCGGCAGCCTTCGGGGCCGCAGCCTTGGCGGCAGGCGCCTTCGCAGCCGGGGCTGCAGCCTTCACCTTCGGCTTGAGCTTGCAATAGGAGGTGGCGACCTTGCCGGTCTTGGCATTGGCCTTCTGCGGCACGATCCACTGGCATTCGGCGTTGCCGCCGCACTCGGCCTCCTTCAGACCCTTGCAGGCCGATGCGCCCTTCTTCGGCACGGCGACCTTGGCGGGGGCTTCGGTCTTGGCGGCGGGAGCCTTTGCCGGCGCCGCGGCCTTGGCGGCCGGAGGAGCTTTGGCGGCGGGAGCCGGGGGTGCCTTGGCGGTTGGCGCGGCGGGGGCCGCAGGCGTGGTCTGCGCATTGGCGCCGGAAGCAAGCAAACAGAGCGCAACGGTGGCGGCCGCGACGCTCAGGCCAAGACGAGAGAATTTGATCACGGCATATCTCCAGTGGTTGATGCCATCTGACATTCTATCATTGATCGTCGCAGCAAGAAGACGGCGCCGCGATGAACGCGTGTTCAGACGTATCCGGCGCAATGGATTGTCCGAGCTGGACCCGGCCTTCGGTGCCATCGGATCACCCCGCCACAAGAGCTCTGCGACCTGATCGATGACGGCTTCGAAAGGCGTTACCGCGAAGGCGGCGAGACGCTTTTGTCCGATAGCGTCGAACTCGTAAAAATACGGATTAATCAATAGCTAGCACCGTGCGGGTTCGAGCACGCTTCTTTCGCCGCGGACTGCGACGCCGGAGGCTGGCCTTTCAAGGCGGCGCCGTTTTGGCTCACCGACTTCGACGCCGATCAGGGGCAACCTGTATGGACAGATTGTCGCACAAGGTTCTGGAGGTGGATAACCCCGCCGTGCCGCGCCCGTTTCGCGGGAAGTTGGTCCGAATCACGTCGGCGGAGCAGTGTGGCTCGGCGCGTCAGGCGACTGGATGAAAAAGGCGGCGATAGTCCATCGCCGCCGGATCGAAGATGATGTCGCGTGGAGTCAACTGGCGGGCGAGGGCCAGTCCCGCGAGCGTCCGGCAGCGCGACAGGGCGACATAGGCCTGCCCATGGGCAAAGGTGCCGCGTCCCAGGTCGATGTAGACGCGATCGAGCGTCAGGCCTTGCGACTTGTGGATCGTCAGCGCCCACGCATGGCGCAAGGGGAACTGCTTGAAGGTGCCGGCGACCGTCTCGACGATCTTCTGTTGCACCTGATCGTAGGCGTAGCGCCGCGACTCCCACGAGGCCGGTTCGACCTCGTACTCCTTGCCGTCGACTTCCACCCAGACGCGCTTGTCGTCGAGCCGCGACACGCGGGCGACGGTGCCGTTGACCCAGCGGCCCTCACTGTCGTTGCGCAGCATCATGACCTTGGCGCCGGATTTCAAAACCAGCGTGGTGTCGGTCGGATGGGCGCCGCTACCGTAGTCGCCGCCGATCGCGGCCTCATAGGCTTGTGCCTTGCCTGGCAGGGCGTCGAGATAGGCCATGTTGATGCGATGAGCGGCGGCGTTGGTCGGCGTCAGGATCACATACGGCTCGCCTTCCGACAGTGTACGGATAGGCGACACGCGCTTGTTCAGCACCTCGAGATCGCTCTGGTCGACGTTGCCGTCGCGGATCCGATTGAGCACGTTCAGCAGCGCTTCCTCGCTCTGCCGGAAAACCGCGGTCAACTCGAGCAGGGTCGTGCCGGCGCCGTCGCGCAAGGTCGGCTGCGAGAAGAAGAACGGCCCGCCGTGCTGCTCGTGCAGGTGCGTCGCGACCTCGGCCTCCTGGACCACCGGCGGCAGTTGGTGCAGATCGCCGAACATGATCAGGCGGACGCCGCCGAAAGGCTCGCGCGGGCGGCCCCGGTTGAGGCGCAGCGACTGGTCGATCGCCCACATCATGTCCGAGCGCACCATCGACACCTCGTCGATGACGAGCAGCTCGAGCTTGCGCATCAGACGGCCGTTGCGGCTGCGGCGGATGTCGTCGGTGCGCAGCAGGCGCGGCGGCAATCCGAAGAACGAATGGATCGTCTGGCCGCCGACGTTGACGGCGGCGAGACCGGTCGGCGCCACGATCACCATTTCGGAAGGCACGAGGTCGCGCAGGCACTTCAGCAGCGTGGATTTGCCCGAGCCCGCGCGCCCCGTGATGAACAGGTGACCGTCGCCGTTGCGAATGTGGTCGAGCGCGGCCTGGAACTCGGAGGTGGGCTTGATGCCGTGCGGCCATGAATCGGACACGCCCAAAGGGGGCGTGGCGTCCTGTCTCTCGATCGCGGGCAAAGCTGGCGCGGGCAAAGCGGGCATCTCCTGGCAGAATCAACTGGTAGAGACGCCCGCCGTCGATGTCAAAACCGGGTGTGGACGATGGTCACGAGATCTGGAGGACCGAGGAAACCGGCGGCGGTCACGACTTCTTCTGTTGCGCGATCAGCTCGTCGTCGATCCTGGCTGCCTCGACCGCTGCGGGACGTCCCGACAGGCGAGCGAAATAGCGCTCGAAGCTCGGCCGCTTCTCGATGGTGCCGAACTGCATGCCCCAGCCGATGTGCGAGCCGACATACACGTCGGCGGCGGTGAAGCTGGGGCCGGTGATGTAGTCGTGGCTCGACAGCCAACCATCGAGAGTATCGACGACCTCGGGCAGACTGCCGTAGCCGGCCATCGCCTTGCGATCGCCGGGGACTTCGAAGCCGAGCGCTTTGTTGGTGGCGGCGGACTCGAGCGGCCCGGCGGCGAAGAACATCCATCGGAAATAGGGACCGCGCTGGCGTGAGCCGATCGGCGGTGCGAGCCCCGCCTCGGGAAACGCATCGGCGAGATAGGCGCAGATCGCGGCGCACTCGGTGACGACGGTGTCGCCGTGTTTTACGGCCGGAACTTTCCCCATCGGATTGACCGCGAGGTAGCCGGGTGCCTTCATCGTTGTGCCATACTCAAGGATTTCAGTATGATAGCTCTTGCCGACTTCCTGCAGCATCCAGCGCGCGATGCGTCCGCGCGACATGGGGTTCGTATAGAGAACGAGTTCGTCGGACATGGTGTCTCTCCCGCGAATGGCTCCTGCGAACCTGTCACACCCCGGTGTCGCAAATTTGATGGTTAAGCAGGATTTCCCCTTCGTCTGGACAGGAACGAAACGTCCGGCAATTGGTTTCGCCAATGCATCCCGGGGGACACCCATGAAACGTATCGCGTCGATGTTTGCCGTCCTTGTGATTTCGGGGCTGCCCGCCAAGGCCCAGAGCTGGGTGCCGTGGGGCGATCCATACGGAGACCGCTACGAGCGGTCGTGGCGCGTTCCACCGCCGCCACCGCAGGCCTACCGCCCTCAAGCCGAGCGGCCCGCGCGGGGCGTGCCCGGCGGCATCTGGGATGGTGGCGCACGTCCGGCCATCTCACCGCAGGCGCCGCCGATCGTGCCGTTCACCGCGAGTTACCCCGCCAATTCCATCATCATCGATACCAGCGGGCGCACACTCTACTACGTGCTGCCCGGCCGTCGCGCCTATCAGTACCGTATCTCGGTCGGCCGCGAGGGTTTCTCGTGGAACGGCCGCGAGAGGATCAGCCGCAAGCAGGCATGGCCGGATTGGAATCCACCCGCCGAGATGCGCCAGCGTGACCGCAGCCTGCCCTCGAAGATGACGGGTGGTCTGAGGAATCCGCTGGGCGCCATGGCGCTCTACCTCGGCAATACGCTCTATCGTATCCACGGCACCAACGATCCTGGCTCGATCGGCCGGGCTGCATCGTCGGGTTGTTTCCGAATGATGAACGCGAACGTCATCCACTTGGCTTCTCTGGCCAGCGTCGGGACCACGGTCACCGTCGTGCGCAGCCTGCCGAGGCAGCAGCTGCAGGTCAGCGCGTCGCGGGCACAGGTGCTGGTGCCAGGTGGGCGCAGCGTCCGTGGCGGACTGCGGATGCCGCCGCCGCCGGCCTATTACGATCCGGACGAGGAGGACTAGCGGCCGCCGCCGTCCCAGCGAGCGGCCTTGGCCCAATGCAAAACGCCCCGGTTTTCCGGGGCGTTCTTTTTCGTTTTTGGAGGGAGGACCGTCAGGCGGCGCTCTCGCGCTCGGAGACGCTTTTGCGCTCCTGCTTCTTGCGCTCGTTCGGATCGAGCCAGCGCTTGCGCAGACGGATCGACTGCGGCGTGATCTCGACCAGCTCGTCGTCGGCGATGTAGCTCATCGCCTTTTCCAGCGTCAGCTTCATCGGCGGGGTCAGCGTCAGTGCCTCGTCCTTACCGGCCGCGCGGACGTTGGTGAGCTTCTTGCCCTGGACGACGTTGATGATCAGGTCGTTGTCGCGGGTGTGCTCGCCGACGATCATGCCCTCGTAGACGCGGGTCTGCGGCCCGATCATGAACGCACCGCGATCCTGCAGGTTGAAGACCGCATAGGCGGTCGCCTCGCCGACGCCGTTGGAGATCAGCACACCCGTGCGCCGGCCGGCGATCTCGCCCTTGTAGGGGGCATAGGCGTGGAAGATGCGGTTCATCACGGCGGTGCCGCGCGTGTCGGACAGCAGCTCCGATTGGTAGCCGAGCAGGCCGCGCGTCGGGGTGTAGAACACCATCCGCGTGCGTCCGCCACCCGACGGCCGCATCTCGATCATCTCGCCCTTGCG
>CAMDBL010000031.1 GCA_945889015.1 Devosia equisanguinis | reverse complement strand
GTATCGGTGCTCGATCGCACGATCTCGAAGCTTCGCATCTGCCTTCACCCGCCGAGTGATACCGCCCACGGCAAGCGATCTACCTGATTCGATCATTAGGTCAGCGAGTTACGTAGATGTCGCGGAAATGAAGGCACTGAAGCAGGTTGATGGCTCGCCGATGCACCCAGCTCCGTCCAACCCCGGTTGAACCCCTTGTGCACGTAGCCACCGTACTTCACGGTGGTCGTATTAATCATGCGATTGAAGTCGGCGAACGATTCACCGGTGCCCCGATCCTCGGGTGCCATCGCGAAGTCGACGAAGGCGCGTACGTAGAGATCACGGTAGACGTCGAGCTGTCCCGATGCACCAGTGCGCAGGGCGCCACTGTTCTCGCTGGAAAAATCGTCCTGGAAGTTGCCGCTGCCGTTCACGTACATCTGCAGCGCGTGTCGCGACCAGTTCGAAACTGCATTGACCGTAGCGTCGGCCTTATAGGTCAAGCTGCCGCGCGTGTCCTTGGAGCTTGCGAAAACGTTGTTGTCGTAGCCCAGTCCCATCGACGCCGATGGGAAGACCATGAAACTCCCGACCCTGATGCCATGCGCATCCGTCTGCTGGCCGAACTGCAGCAACTCCGAGGTCGTGAAGGCGGGCGCGCTCGTGGAGCCCAGCCCTTGCGCTACAACGGGCGTCCCGCTGGCGAAACAGGCCATGGCAAAAGCCGCAGCAAGACTTGCTGCACGCCGCCGCGGGTTTACTGTTCCGTTTTGACGTTCCACTGGATGCCCTTCCCAACGCCAACCACTAAACACAATTCATTAACGATACCTTGATGCCCCACCCCATGACCTCACGAGCGCGACACCTCATGGGCGCGATGGGCTGACGACGCCCCCCGCCCCCGAGCCTGGAGAGAAAGCCTGACCGAAGACCGTCGACGTCGCTCGTATGGTGCGGGCGTATGCGAAGGAAGCCTGCAGCTCTGGTGACGCGCACCGCATGCAACTCATGATCTTGCCGGTGCCGGCCGCATCCGACTTGGAAAGCGAAGAATAAGCCCCAGCCAGACCGTCGCCTGCCGACGAGATCGCCGCACTGCCGGCGCCTTGGGTCGCCGCGACGACATCTTGGCACTTGTCCGCATCACGAGCGACCGCCATGGCCACTCCATCGACCATTCCAGGGCCACCACTGGGATAGGAGGAGAACACACCACCCACTTCTGAACCGACGGCCCCTTGCACCTGACACGAGTCGGACAGACGAGCCGCGTCAGCGGGCTGCAGCGCCGTCAAAGCCCCCAGGGGCAAGGCCACCCACAGTGCAATTTTCGAGAATCTGCAGCTCATCGGATATTCCCTGTGGAAATCATTAATAATCATACACACTCGCCATACTCAGGCAAGTCAACCGGCGTACTCGGTACAATCCGAGCGCGGACCGTTGCAAAAAGATCACGGATTCCCGCAATATCCGGTCGCCGCAGAATAACACTTGCGTGCGAATTGCGCGCAGATTCGCCGTCCCGGCCAATACCGAGAGGCTGCGATGGCCTGCGGACCACATCGGTCCGGGGCGCGAACAAACGGTCAGAACATGCGTTCGGACACAGTCAGGACATCGCCGGGAAAAACCACGACTTCCGATCCGACGGCGTACCGCCTACTCTCGCCCTCCGTGGCACGCCTGATCAGGACATGGCTGGTAGAGGCGCGGGGGCCGAAGCCGCCCGCAAGGGCAATCGCGCTCATGGCGGTCATGCCGTCACGATAGGGGTATTCTCCAGCCTTGGCGACTTCGCCGAGTACGTAGATCGGCTTCTGGCTGATCAACTCCACCAAGACGTTGGGGTTGACGAGATAACGGCCGTTCAATTTCTGGATGAGTCTTTGCTGGGCCTCACGCACCGTCAACCCCGCCATCGGCACCTCGCCGAGGAGTGGGTAGGAGATCGTACCCGTCGGCCAGATGACATATTCGCCCGACAACAACGGCTCGCCGTAGACGGAGATCTTCAGCTTGTCGCCCTTTTGGACCGTGGGTGACATGGCACCTGCTCCCGCGGGAGCGGCGGCGTTGGTCTTCAGATCAGACGCCAGCGGGCCGTCCGGCACATTGCTGCAGGCAGCGAGCAGGCCACATACCAGAAAAAAGAGCACCGCTACGCACGAGCGGCCCGCGCCGGCAGCAGTCCCGATCTTCATGCGCCTCAGCATCCCGTCATCCCTCAGAATGACAATTGCTAACACGGAGTTTATGGCTTCCGGTTGGCAATCCATCACTCTGTGCGGGATAAACTGACTCGGCCCGGGAACGAAGCGATGACGCCACTTGACTTGATTATGTAGACAGGATTTCCCGGAAATCCTGCTCCAACACCACACAGCTGAGGCGATTCGTCGCATACGCGCCAGTATCGACGTTGATTCGATTGCGGTGCACCTCGACCTGCTCGACAGGAGAGTGACCGTGGACGATGACGCGCCCATGATCCGCGTCGCTGTCCAGGAACTCCGCGCGGATCCAGAGCAGATCGCGTTTGGACTGATGCTCGAGAGCGATGCCGGGGCGTATGCCTGCATGACAGAAGAAATAGTCGCCGATGGTCAGGCTCGTGCGCAGTGAACCGAAGAATCGCTGGTGCTCGGCCGGCAGCATCGATCTGAACGCATCGGCGAGGCGCGCGTAGCCACCACTCTGCATCACCTCGTTGACCGGTACGCGGTAGGACAACAGCGTCTCTAGTCCACCGAGTTGTCGCCAAGTGGAGCCGGCATCCGGATCGGCGAGGAAGCTCAGCAGCATCTCCTCGTGATTGCCGCACAGCATCACGTGGTCGAAGCCGGCGAGCGGGCCGCTCACGAGCCGGTCGACGACACCGGCCGACTGCGGCCCGCGGTCGACGAAGTCGCCGAGATAGACGAGGACGTTGTGTGCCGCGGGCCGCGCCGCCACATGGACCGAGATTTGCTGATGCAGCCGATCGAGCAGATCGAGCCGCCCGTGAATGTCGCCGATCGCATATACCCGCTGGCCCTCCGGCACGGCGGCCGTCATGGCAGGCTGCGCGGGAGTCTTGCGCCTGAAGGGAAACCGCATGAGGTCCTATCGCAAGTTGCCGTGGGCGACCGCGCTGGCGACCGGTGATCCCGAGAAACGCCCATCCGGACGTTTTCGCCGGGTGGGGCGCGGCGAGATCGACCTCAATTCCTCGCGGCTGCTCCACGATTGAGAGTAGCCCACACCCAACAGCGTTGCAAAGAGCAGGGTCACGCCCTGAATCTGAATGCTGAAGTCGATCAAGGCATGCAGACCGAGCAGGACCGCCCCACCGAATGCGGCGAGCGGCGCAAACCGATTCCGGCGGCGGCGAATCCCGGCGAGCATGCACTGCAGCGCGATCCAGGCGATCGGCAGTGCCAACAACAGTGCAGCCGGCACGCCCAGCCCCAGCATGCCTTCGATGTAGGCGTTGTGGGCCTCCTCCCAACGCCCGGTGATCTCGATGCGACCGTCACGATACAGCGGAAAAACGTCGGCGAAGGTGGCGTAGCCATGACCGAGGATCGGCCGCTCGGCGATGGCGCGCATCGACATGTCGGCGACGGCGAGTCGCGACCCGAAGTCGGAGGCGCCGTTGCTGGCTGACAGCTCCGCCGTCACCCGCTCGCCGTGCACCTCGAGCACGACCAGCGCGGACGCAGCCGCCAGCGCCACCGTGGAGAGCACGACACCACGCCTGTAAGCCGTGCTCCCCGGCTGCATCAGCACCAGGATCGACACCAGCAGCATGGCAAAGCCCGTCAGCAGCAGTCCTGCCCGCGATCCGGTCATCAGAACACCGCCGAACAGAGGCAGCAGCAGCACTGAGTAGAGGAGTAGCCGGCCACCGACATCGGCGATCCGCGCCGCCACCGCGCGGGCCCTGCTCAGCCCCTGGTCGACCGAGCGCAGACCGACGCCGTCGATGAACAGCGCCCAGGCCGCCACCAGACCGAGGCCCAGATAGATGGCGAAATGGTTCTGATTGACGAACGGTCCGGTCAACTGCCCTTCGAATGCGACGATCCTGGAGAGCGGTTGAAAGGGATGCAGGCTGGATTGATTGGTCTTCGCGACCACGGCGGCCAGCACCCAGAGCGTCGGAATGACAGCCACCGCAGTCACCAACCGGCGGGCCCAGTGTGGCTCGCGACCGATCTGCGCGGCCAGGACGAACACTGTCGCCGCCGTGGCGAGGCGAAGGGCGCCCAGTCGCGTCTCGTGTGGATTGACGCTGACGGCACCGTCGAACTCTACCCCGAGCAACCCGGCCGCCGCCGCCCAGGCGGGATGCTGCCAAGACGCGGGCAGCCACGACGACGCCTGCAGCATGATCCAACACAGCAGGAGGGCAACTGGCAACACAGCGATCGCCAGCCGACTGACCGGCACCGGCAGGGCGCGGCCGCAAAGCGCATAGGTGCCGGCAAAGATCATGGCGAAAAGGCCGAAGCCGGCGGCATTCAGTCCCCAGGCCAGCGGCACGTTGGCACCGAACAGCGCCGGCGACAGCGCCAGCAGCGCCAGGAATATCCAACCGAGCTGGTTGACGATCCAGCTCGATACCGTGTTTTCGGAGGCAGTAGCTCTCGGCATCGGGCGTCAGATCCAAGTCCGGAGTGCCGGAGATTGCACACCGACACGAAATAGCTCTCGCGTGAAGGTGATTTGCGGCGGGGACGGAAATATGTCGAAAGCTCAGGCCCGACCTCCACCTCCCGCCTGCTCCTGTTCGCCGACCTGCTCCTTCTTGAAGGCGTCATAGGCCAGTGCGATGCCTTCGCGCAGGCCGATGCGTGGACGCCAGCCGAGCGCCGCCAGCTTGGTTCCGTCCATCAGTTTCCTCGACGTACCATCGGGTTTGGAGCGGTCGTGAACGATGGCTCCCTCGAAGCCCACCACCGCGCAGACAAGACGGGCAAGCTCTGCGATCGCGACCTCGCAACCCGATCCGACGTTGATGTGCGCATTGTCCGAGTAGTGCTTCATCACGAACACCAGCGCGTCGGCGCAGTCGTCGACGTGGAGGAACTCGCGTAACGGCGTGCCGGTGCCCCAGATCACCATCTCGGCGCGGCCTTCGGTCTTAGCCTCGTGCGCCTTGCGGATCAACGCTGCCATCACATGGCTCGAGACGCGATCGTAGTTGTCGCCAGGCCCGAACAGATTGGTCGGCATCGCCGAGACAAAGTCGCAGCCATGCTGGCGGCGGTAGGCCTCGCACAGCTTGAGGCCGGCGATCTTGGCGATCGCGTACCATTCGTTGGTCGGCTCCAGCGGGCCACCGAGCAGCGCCTGCTCGCGGATCGGCTGAGGCGCGAGCTTGGGATAGATGCAGGACGAGCCAAGCAGCATCAGCTTCGTCACACCGGCCGCGTGCGCGGCGTGAATGACATTGGCCTCGATCATCAGGTTCTCGTAGAGGAAATCGACCGGATAGCTGGCATTGGCGAGGATACCGCCGACCTTGGCGGCGGCCAGGAAGA
The DNA here is from genome assembly GCA_945889015.1 of Devosia equisanguinis. GTDB lineage: Bacteria > Pseudomonadota > Alphaproteobacteria > Rhizobiales > Hyphomicrobiaceae > CAMDBL01. The sequence goes on along the minus strand of CAMDBL010000031.1, from coordinate 22,565 downwards.
CCGTGTCGGGACGCATACGCTGAAACCAGGCCTGGACCTCGGCCTGCCGCGTCAAGTCGAGCTCTGCCCGCGTCGCCGTGATCACCTCGCAGCGCTCGCGCGCGAGGCGACGAACGAGAGCGGCACCGACCATGCCGCGATGGCCGGCGACGTAGATGCGTCGTCCCGCAAGATCGAACGGCACGGTTCTAGCCGCCTGCTCGGCCATTGTCCCGGCCTCCCTTCAGCTCGGCGATGTCGGCGTCGACCATCTCGGCGACCAGCTGCGCAAAAGTGGTCGTGTGGCGCCAGCCGAGCTGCGCGTGCGCCTTGCGCGGGTCTCCGAGCAGCTGCTCGACTTCTGTCGGGCGGAAGTAGCGCGGATCGATCAGCACCAGATCCTTGCCCGTACGGGCATCGCGGCCGACCTCGTCGGCGCCCTTGCCCACCCACGCGATCTCGCGCCCGACCCGGCCGAACGCAGCCTCGACGAAAGCGCGCACCGAGTGCATCTCGCCGGTCGCCAGAACATAGTCGCCGCCGTGCGGCTGCTGCAGCATTCGCCACATGCCCTCGACGAAATCGCGCGCATGTCCCCAGTCGCGACGGGCATCGAGATTGCCGAGATACAGCCGCTCCTGCTGGCCCGCCTCGATCGCGGCGACGGCGCGCGTGATTTTGCGCGTGACGAAGGTCTCGCCGCGCATCGGACTCTCGTGGTTGAACAGGATGCCGTTGGAGGCGTGCAGACTGTAGGCCTCGCGGTAGTTCAACGTGATCCAATAGGCGTAGAGCTTGGCGACGCCATAGGGCGAGCGCGGATAGAACGGCGTCGTCTCGTTTTGAGGGACCTGCTGCACCTTGCCGTACAGCTCGGATGTCGAAGCCTGGTAGAAGCGCACCTTGTGACCGATGCCGAGAATTCGGATCGCCTCTAGGAAGCGCAACGTGCCGAGCGCGTCGGCGTTGGCGGTGTACTCGGGCGTCTCGAAGCTCACGTGCACATGACTCTGCGCGGCCAGATTGTATATCTCGTCGGGCTGGACCTCCTGCACGAGACGGATCAGGTTGGTCGAGTCGGTGACGTCGCCGTGGTGAAGGTAGAATCGCGTCGCATGTTCGTGCGGGTCGAGGTAGAGTTCGTCGACACGGCCGGTGTTGAACGACGACGAGCGCCGCTTGATGCCGTGCACGACGTAGCCCTTGCCGAGCAGGAGCCGCGAGAGATAGGCGCCGTCCTGTCCGGTCACGCCCGATATCAGGGCCACTTTGCCGCTCAAGAAAAACCTCTCGTTTGACGACGGCCGATCGGGCGATCGAGCGGGCACGGCGACGCCAAAAGACGTCGCGCGGAAGCTGCAATCAGTACTGGAGCGTTGTCGCACGTTCAAGCGCGTAGCCCGAACGGCGACGCCCCGGACCTTGCGCCGCCCTGCCCAGTGCGAGCCGATCACGGCTCGAGCTCGGTATCCCAGTAGAGATAGTCGACCCAGCTCTCGTGCAGGTAGTTCGGCGGGAACAACCGTCCATTGCGATGCAGCTCGAACACCGTCGGGCGATACGGCATCTGCGAGGGCCACATCCCCGCCTTGTCCGGCAGCATGCTGCCCTTGGACAGGTTGCAGGGGGAGCACGCGGTGGTGACGTTGTCCCAGCGGGTAAGACCGCCGCGCGACCTCGGGATCAGGTGATCGAAGGTCAGATCGTCTCGATCTCCGCAGTACTGGCAGATGAAGCGGTCGCGCAAGAACACGTTGAACCGTGTGAAGGCCGGATACAGCGCCGGTTTTACGTAGGCCTTGAGCGAGACCACGCTCGGCAGCTTGATCTCGAAGCTCGGGCTGCGCACCGTCCGGTCATACTCGGAGACGATGTTGACGCGATCGAGAAAGACGGCCTTCACCGTCTCCTGCCAGCTCCACAGCGACAGAGGATAGTAGCTGAGCGGCCGAAAGTCGGCATTCAAGACCAGGGCCGGGAAGTTTTCCGGCGATGCCGTCAGCGGAGTCACGATGGTGCCATCCCGCGTTATCAATCCTCTTGGACTGAACCAGGCACGTCGCACTCGCGCTCAAGACGTATATTAGGGATACGTGTCCGTTCTGTGAAGGGGCTGAATACGGCGCTGCGGTAGGTCGCGGTGCACAATTGCAACGCGTCCGTGCCTCGGGGCTCACCCACCCATCAGATCGCGCACCCGCTGTGCCGCCACCGTCAGCCGCGAGGCGGTCAGCGCGCCGTTGGCGAGGATCTCGTCGACGACGAAGCGTGCGCGCTCCATCTCTACGTCGGTGCCGGCTGCGTCCGGGCGTTGCAACGAACGCCGCGCGATGCGCTCGGCCGCCGTCCTGACCGCGGCCAACGCGCCGTCGATGGCGAGCCGGTCGTAGTGGTCGCGAATTGCGATCTCGGCCGCCCGCGCCTCCAGATCGCCGAGCCGCAGCTGCTCCTCGGCCTTGAACAGTGCCGGCGCCGCACAATCGAAGCCGCAGGTGGCCTCCTTAGCAAGCTGGGCGATGGCCGGCGCCTCGGCGACCACATGCAGCGACGCCAGAGTATCGCGGAGCGGCTCGGGCACCCCGCCAGCGGCGAGCACACCGGCTTCGGCGGCGAATCGCCGGGCCTGCCCCGGCGTGACGATCGCATCGAGGGCGTGTGCACGGATCGCGGCAACGGTATCGGCGACATCGGTCTCAGAGACGGCCGCACCCTCGCCGTGCCGGACGAACCAGCGGGTCGTGGCCAGCAGAACCTCTTGCACGCGCGCATACAAGGAGAGCTGCAGCGCACCCGACACCTTGCCGTCGAGGGCGTCGATCTGGCGCCAGATCTCCGGTAGGCCCAGCGCTTGACGGGCCGACAGGAAACCGTGCGCGACGTCGGCGACGCTTCTGCCGGTCTCGTCCGACATCCTCACCGTGAACGCAGGTCCACCACGGTTGATCATGCCGTTGGTCAGGATCGTGGTGACGATCTCGCGGCGCAGACGATGCTGCTCGATACCCCCGGGGAAGCGGTCGCGGATTGCCCTGGGAAAATAGTCGAGCAGCATCGCGTGCAACTTCGGCTCGTCGGGAACGCCGGTTGCAAGCAGCTCGTGTGTCAGCGCTATCTTGGCGAAGCTCAAGAGAACGGCGAGTTCCGGCCGGACCAGCCCGCGCCCCGCCGCCTGCCGCTGCGCCAGCTCCGCGTTGCCCGGCAGCGCCTCCAACCGGCGATCGAGCAGACCCTTTCCCTCCAGCACCTGCATCAGCCGCTGCAAATAGCCGAGATCTTCCGCTCCCCGCTCCTCGGCGAGGCTCAGCGCCAGGGACTGCTGGTAATTGTTGCGCAACGAGCCGGCGCCGACGTCGTCGGTCATCGAGGCGAGCAGCGCCAGTCGTCCCGTCTCGTCGAGACCGCCCGCCACCGCCGGTGCCAGCGCGATCTTGATGTTGACCTCCTGGTCGGAGGTGTTGACGCCGGCTGAGTTGTCAATGAAATCGGTGTCGATGCGGCAGCCTTTGCGGGCGAGTTCGATGCGCCCGCGTTGGGTCACGCCGAGGTTGGCGCCCTCGCCGATCACCTTGGCCTCGACCTCCGCCGCCGTGACGCGGACCGCGTCGTTGGCCCGGTCGCCGACCGCCTCGTCGCTCTCGTCGCCGGCCTTGATGTAGGTGCCGATGCCGCCGAGCCAGATCAAGTCGACGCGCGCGCGCAGGATGGCGCGGATCAGCTCTACCGGCGCGACCGACGGCTCAACGATCCCCAACAGCGTCCGCATGCTGGAGCTGACGGCGATCGACTTCGCGGCGCGCGGGAACACCCCGCCACCCTCTGAAATCAAGCTCTTGTCATAATCCTGCCAGCTCGAGCGCGGCAGCTCGAACAATCGCTGCCGCTCGGCGAGACCGCGGACCGGATCCGGATCGGGGTCGATGAAGATGTCGCGATGATCGAAGGCGGCGACGAGCCGCGTCGCCGGCGAGAGCAGCATGCCGTTGCCGAACACGTCACCGGACATGTCACCGACGCCGGCGACCGTGAACGGCGACGTCTGGATGTCGCGGTCCATCTCGCGGAAATGCCGTTTGACGCATTCCCATGCGCCGCGCGCGGTGATGCCCATCCGCTTGTGGTCATAGCCGGCCGACCCGCCGGAGGCGAAGGCGTCGCCGAGCCAGAAACCGCGCGCCGTCGCGATCGCGTTGGCGGTGTCGGAGAATGTCGCGGTGCCCTTGTCGGCGGCGACGACGAGATAGGGATCGTCGCCGTCGTGGCGGATTACGCGGGCCGGCGGCACGACGGCAGCCGACGTGTCGAGATTGTCGGTGAGATCGAGCAACGCGCCGATGAACAGCTTGTAGGCGGCAATGCCCTCGCGCGCGATCTCGTCGCGGCCGCCGCCTTTGGGCAGTTGCTTGGGCAAGAAGCCGCCCTTCGCTCCATTCGGCACGATGACGGCATTCTTGACCTGCTGCGCCTTGCAGAGCCCGAGCACCTCCGTGCGGAAATCCTGAGCACGATCCGACCAGCGGATGCCACCGCGCGCCACGGGTGAGAAACGCAGGTGCACGCCCTCGACACGCGGGCCGTAGACCCAGATCTCGCGATAGGGCCTGGGCTCGGGCAGCCCGTCGATCTGGCGGCTGTCGAGCTTGAAGGTGATCAGGTCCGGCGGCGCGCCGTCGACGGTGCGCTGGAAATAATTGGTGCGGACGCTCGCCGCGATCAGCCCGGCGATCTGTCTGAGGATGCGATCCTCGTCCAGGCTCGCGACGCTCGTCAACGCAGCCTCGACCCGCTGCTTGATCGCCACCTCGGCCGCCGTTCGCGCGGCCTGGTCGAGCGCCAGATCGGGATCGAACCTCGTCATGAACAAGGCGATCAGGTCGCGCGTCGTCTCGCGGTGGCGCGCCAGCGTCTCGGCGATGTAGCGCAACGTGAACGGCGAGCGGATCTGACGCATGTAGGCGGCGTAGGCCCGCATCAGCGCCGCCTCGCGCCAATCCGCGCCCGCCGCCAGCACCAGCCGGTTGAAGGCGTCGTTGTCGGCCTCGCGCGCGAACACGGCGAGAAAGCAGGCCTCGAGCCGCCCGTCAGCCGCGGCGAGATCGGTCGCGGCCCCGTCAGCTACTTCCAGCACCATATCGTGCAGCGACACCTCGCGCACGCCGTCCTGAAAGCGGGGCATCAGGCGATAGGAGCGCTCGTCGATGACCGAGAAGCCGAAGTTTTCGAGCAGTGGCACCCGCTCCGACAGCGGGATCGGCGTATCGAAGCGGTAGACGGCGGCATGCAGACGGTTCGCCGGCTGGCCCGAGGCCCGGTAGAAATCGATCGCCACCGTCCGGGCCGGCCCCAGTCGCTCGATGCGGCCGATATCCTCGAGGGCGCGCTGCGAGGAGAACTGCTCCTGATAGCCGGCGGTGAAAGCGTACCGATATTTGGCCGACAATGCCGGGGCGATATCGCCCAGCGCCACCAGCGCGTCCGCCAACTGGTCCTCCCAGGTGCGGGTCAGCGCCGTGATACGCGTCTCCAGCAGCGCCGCGTCGACCACTCCACGAGGCGAGGCCGCCAGCACAAAGTGAACCCGCACCAGCGGTCCTTCTGGGAAGAACGGCGTGAAGCTGATGATGCGTCCGGCCCAGGCCTCCGCCAGCAGCATGCCGATCCGCTCGCGTACCGCGGTCGAGAAGCGGTCGCGGGGAATGTAGACCAGCGCCGAGACGGTGGCGGCGGCGGGCTCGGCCCGCACCAGCAACCGCACGCGCGGCCGCAGCTCCAGATCGAGGATCGCCTCCGCCCAGTCGCCGAGCAGGTCCTCGCCGATCTGGAACAACTCGTCGCGCGGGAACGTCTCCAGCACGTTGATCAGCACTTTGCCGTCATGGCTCTCGGGCGGATGGCCGGAACGCAGCACGACCGCCGCCACTTTCTGGCGCAGCATTGGGATGGTTGCCGGCGACTGCGTGTAGGCGGACGAGGTCAGCAGGCCGACGACCTCGACCGCGCCGGCCGGCGTTCCATCCGCCGCCGACACCGCGATGACGACCCGGTCCAGCGCGACCCGCCGATGAACGTGCGAGACCTCGGCAGATTTGGAAATGGTGACGGGAGAGGACGGGATCGGCAGCGGTGCCTGTCCTGGAAGATCTTCTCGCAAAATGCCCAGTCCCGATCCGTGCATGGCCACGAGGTCGCTGCCGCTTCCTCCATGCCCGTGCTCGCGCAGGCCCAGCAGTGTGAAGTTGCCGTCGCGCAGCCAGCGGCAGAACGTGATCGCCTCGGCGATGCTGCCGCCGGCACGCAGACTGTCCGCCTGCTGCAGGCGGGCGATCACCGTGTCCAATCGCTCGAGCATGCTGCTCCAGTCGGAGACGGCGGCGCGCACCTCCCTCAGAACGACCGGAAGCGTCGTCTCGAGTTGCTGCGCCACCATGACATCGAGCGGATCTAGGACGGCGGCGATGTAGCTCTCCTGCCGCCCGTCGCTCCAGTTGCGGTCGCCGGGCCCGGTGATCTCGACCAGCCGTCCGCTCTGATCGCGGCGGACTTTGAAAATCGGATGCACCACCAGCAGCGGTGCCAGCCCCTGTGCCCTGATCTCGCCTATCACCGAGTCGACCAGGAACGGCATGTCGTCGTTGAGCGTCTGCACGGTCGCGACCCGCCGCGTCTGCGCACCGGCGGGGAGGTCGGAGGCACGAACCAGCACGGAGCTGCGCGCCTCTGGCTTCACCGCGACGAACGTGAACGCCTCCCGCACGAACGCCGCGAGCGTCTGGGGATCGTAGCCCGCGATCGCTTCCGCTCCGGCGCTCTCGAGCAATAGCCGGGCAAACATCGCGAGATCCTGCGACCTCATCGCGACGTGCTGCTGGCCGCCATCCCCCGATGTCGCGGCCAGCGCGGCCTCGACCCGCGTCAGAACCTGGCCGAGATCTGGCTTCGCGTCCTGGGCCATCGCTGTCGTCCTCCCGCAGCAGAAGACTGCCCCAATAGAATAGGAGCATCACCGTCCCAGTGCGAGGTGTCGCCCAAATTGTCTCTCGGCAGGCACGCGGCGCGCGGACTACACTCCGCCTCAAAGCGAAGGAGATCGACGATGTCGAAAAAGTCCCACGACCGCATCACCGCCCTGGACCTTGGACCGCAGGCCAAGCTGACGCCCGAGTTGCAGGGCTACTTCGACAAATGCCAAGAAAAGCTCGGGTTCGTGCCAAACGTGCTGCGCGCCTATGCCTTCGACAACGCCAAGTTGCAGGCGTTCATCGACATGGTCGACGACCTGATGCTGGCCGACAGCGGTCTATCCAAGCTCGAGCGCGAGATGATCGCGGTGGCCGTCAGCTCGGTCAATCACTGCCATTATTGCCTGTCTGCGCATGGCGCGGCCGTCCGCCAGCGTGGCAAGGACCCCGAACTCGGCGAACTGATCTCGCAGAATTACCGCGCCGCCGACCTCCCGAAGCGGCAGGTGGCCATGCTCGACTTCTCGGTGAAACTGACCGAGAGCCCAGACAAGATCGTCGAGGCCGATCGCCAGGCTCTGCGCAATGCCGGCTTCACCGATCGCGATATCTGGGACATCGCCGCCACCGCCTCGTTTTACAACATGTCGAACCGGATGGCGGCCGCGACCGAGATGCGTCCCAACCGTGAGTACCACTACATGCAGCGCGAGAATGCAGCCGGCCGCTGAGGTGGAATGGCCAAGATGACCGGTCTGCAAGCATCAACGGCTCGTTGGCTGCCTACACGCCCCAATTCGACAGCCGCCGTAACCAATTGGGAAGGGTCCCATGCTAGCGTTCGATCCATGCCGTTGCGATGGGCGAGACCGCGTGGTGAGCGCACGCCTGTCAGCAGCTACCAGGAGCGACATGACAAACCCGCACGCGGCCCCCACCGCGATCCGGCGGGATGGGGCAATCCATTATGGAATTGGCGCTTGCTAGTCTGGTCGGTGCGGGCCTGACCCTCGTGTTCGAGGGGTTCGAGGAATCCGTGCCGCAAGGTGCGGTCGAGAACGGTCTTCGCCTCGTCCAGTTCATAGCCAAGCATCGCCCGGACGTGGTCGTCTCTCTCACCGAGGGCGTCGTCAAGGACATCTGGAAGGAATGGCGGCAGGCCAAGCTGCCCGCCGAGGTCGCGATCGCCCATGTCGAGGCGCTGCCTGCGATCATGGATCGTTGCCGAAGCAGCGACGGCATGATGCTGGGCGCGGTGGCCGCCATCCAGGTCGCCCGCCGCATCGGCTCGGCAGCTCGCCCCGTCAGTCATTCCGCGCGTGTCGCCACAGCCATCATCGGTCGCGCCCTGGAGACCGGTCAACTCAGCTCGCGCGGACTTAACGAGAGCATCGCCTTCTTCTTCCTCGACCGTCTGCTCGCCCGTCTGATGCCGGATCAGCAACTTTTCCTCGACCTGCGCCCGCTGTTCCTCGAGTATCTGGACAGCGGCGCCTGGCGCACGCCCCTGCCCGCCACGGAGACGCCCGAAGCCGCGCCGGTCGTCACCGAGGACTGCGCCCACGCCGAAGCCGCGCCTCCCCCGGCCGACACGCCGGCTGAGACGGTCGCGCAAGCCGACTGCGAGGCCGCTCCGCTTCTGGACGCCGGCCCCCATGATCACACCCTCGACGGTCAGATCGAGGGCGGCGTCGACGGGGAGGCATTGGACGAGGCGGGAATTGAGACCTCTCCGGGCGATGACCACCGCCATCCCGAACAGACGGCGGCCGCGAGCACCAACGCAGAGACCGCAGCCGAAACCGAAGACGACACAAGCATCGAAACGAGCGCAGAGACGCACGACGACGACCAGCCGACAGCCGAGGCGGCTACGGAGCAACCGGCGCCGAACCTCATCGATCACAGCGCCAATCACTGTGCAGAAACCACCGAGATCTCGCCCGACATCGCCCGGATCGCCGAGATGGCGCGGGCACCGGCCAGCGTACTCGCTCATCTCGCCCACCTCGCGCGCTCGCGTCTCGGCAGCCTGAACGAGGCAACCCTCGAGGATCTGGCGGTCGGCCTGCAAGACATTTTGGCACGCCTCTCCGGCCCTTCCGACCCCGATCCGATCGCCGCCGACCTCAAGCGTCAGGCCTCGGCCGCGGTCGCTGCCTGCGACCTCGCGGGCGCTGACCGCTTGCTCGGCCAATCTGAGGACATTCACCTCAAGGCCGCCCCGCTCGATATGTCGGCGGCACATGCGCATCTGGTCGAGGCCGCGAGCACGCGGGCCTGCCGCGCCCAGCTGGAGGAGCTCGCCGCAGAGTTCCGCCGCGCCGCCCGCCATTACGCCGCCGCCGCTCGCTGCCTCGGCGACAGTGATCGCCGCACCCGGCGCAATCTGCTGATGCGCCAGGCCGGAGCGCTGGTCGCCCAGGGCGAAATGGCCGGCGACACCGCCGCGCTGGCGGAAGCCGCACAAGTCTACGCCGATGCCGGACGGTTGTTGTCGGAGCAGGACGCACCGCTCGATTGGGCCATTTCCCACCTCGAGCTCGGCCGGATCCTGATGGAGCTCGGCGAGCGCGAGGCCCGACCGGAGCGCTACCTCGCCGCCGCTCTTCATTTCAAGCCCGCATGCGACGTGTTCTCCCGCTTCAAGCAGGCCGACAACTGGGCCCGCGCCCAGCTCGGCATCGCCGATGCCCTGCGCGCCCAGGGCGAAGTACAGGGCGATGTCGTGACGCTGTCGGAAGCCAGCTTCGCCTATCGCGCTGCACTCGGTATCGCTACGCGCGATCGCATGCCGCTCGAATGGGGGCTGGCCACCTTCAGGCTCTCGGCGACGCTGCTGCGGATCGACCACGAGACGGGTGAGCTTGCGCACCACGAGGAAGCGGCGATGGGACTGCGCGCGGTGCTGTCCACCGAAGCCGGCATTTCCGATGTCGTACGCTGCAGCGCGCAGGCCAAGCTCGCGCAGGCGTTGCTCGCCCTCGGCCGCGCACGGGGCGAAATCGGCCTTCAAGACGAGGCATTGGACGTGCTGCGCGCCACCCGCGACGCCGCCGATCGCAACCTCAAGGGCAGCGTACGCGCCCATCACGACGACAGCGTCGGCTCGCTGCTTCATGAGATCGGCGAAGCGCGCCGAAATGCGGCGCTGCTGTCGGAGGCGAGTGAAATGAAGCTCGCCGCGCTCGATCATTTCGAGGCGCATGGCCCCGACGAGCACGTCGAGCGCATCCGCGGCGAGCTGAGCAAGATGGAGCAGAGCGTCGCGACCTTCACCCGTGCGGCGGAAGAGACCGTGGCGGCGTGAATCGGACGCTGGTCGAAACGATGTCCGGTCTCGAGCAGGAGAGCACGACGCGCGGACCGCTGGCTTTCGGATGTTGGAGCCGGGCCCGCGCTATGGTGTAGAGCGGCGACACCGAACCTGGCTCAATACAGCAGCAACACGGCCGCGAACACAGCGCCCCAGCCCATCAGCCGGAACGTCCCGCGCTTGCTGAGGATATAGCCGACCGCGCGTCGCGGAAGATCGCTCCAGCCGACACGAATGATGGTCGATGCCAGCACACCTGCGACCACACCGAGCCCGATCGATCCGTAATCGAGCCTGGCCCAGCCCGAGCCGGTGATACCGCCGGGCAGCATCTGCTGCGAGCCAGCCGCAATCACGGCCGCGGCGAACAAGCCGACCGCCAACGTCGACACGAATTCGAGCACCGATCTCATTTTCTCATTCCCAGGCAAAATGCCGCTTGCCGGAAAAACGATACGCGACGCATTTCAACATCGGGTTAACCATCGCCACGCCCCCGTTGACAGCGCCGAATAACAGGCGCATACTTTTTCCACTCTCAGAATAGGAGGTCTAGGAAAATGCTTCCACCGGACCAAGGCAAGCCGCTCTCCTGGCGCTGATCATCTATAGCGCTCGAACGAGCGGCAATTCTCGACAATTTGAATCTGCATCGATCCGATCGTTTTTCGAGTGCGGTGAATAATGATTTGCGGTGGGATACCGCAAATGCTCGGACCAGGGCTATTCTTCGCAATTCGACAGAACATCGGACGAAAACGGGTCTGACGACCTGATGTGATCAGACTGGACAATGGTGCGGAGGATACGTGTCCACGCCCGATCGTCGTTTCCGGCCGAAAAGCTGGATTGTGCGAAGAGATCGAATGGTGCGACGACGCCCCGCGAACCGACAGCTCCTTTGATGATCCGAACAAGCTCAGCAGCTCGATCTGCTGGGCTTGTTTGCTTGAGGGCTCGAAATACTCCACGATGCAATCGCAACGCGTTTCGCAATCGGCGCAATGTTGCTCGCTGAACCTTGCGATCTCATACCAGATCGAGCCCCGGCAGAGCGCCAGCTCGATACTTCCCTGCGCGCCGTCACCACTGCGGCGTAGCCAGGCTTCCAAGATCAGATCAGGCCCAACTCGGCCAGCTCCTTGCGCATCGCCGGGGGTAGCTCGGTGATACCTTCGCCGCCCCCTCCCTTCAAATCGTGCGGAGCGTCGGCCGCCTCGAGATAGCGCCAGCCCTGGAACGCGCGGCGCGGAACCGGCCGCACGGGGATCAGCTCACGCTCCAGCATGATCAGACAGCACGGCCGGCCGTCGTCCTTGGTGCCCTCTCGCAGATCGAGCACGCGCTGACGCGCTTGCACCAGTCCCTTGATCACCCAGTAAAGCGAGCCGCCGGCGAGCAGTTCATCGCGCCGCTTCGGCGTCTGGAAGGTGCGATGGAACAGATCCTGCGGTTGCTTCGCAACCTTCATCGCGGCCAAGCGCTGGCTCTGCCAGCTCGCGAGATCCTCGATCGAGTCACAACCGACACAGAGCTTGACGAGATGGATCATGCCGCTGCCTCATACACGTGTCGCATCTGCGCGTTCCGTCCAGGTGGTGCGCCGCAGCCCCGGCGCTCGGCCGGCTGACGCGAGCTGCCGCCCCGACGAGCGCCATAGCGGCGAGAACGATTTTGGCCTGCAAACCAGTATGGCCAGCATATGCCACGCGCGAACAGCATCGGGCCATAGCCATGACGCCGCCATCCACCACCCACGACGTCACCAACCAGTCGCCGCCGTTCATCGACGTCAACCTGTTCGCGTCCGACCAGGCGTTGCAGGACGCGGTCGCGCGCGAGGGTGGGGCCGCCGCCAACAAGAGCCTGAACGCCTTCGGCCTCGTGACCGGCAGCGTCGAAGCCTTCGAGCGCGGCCGCATCGCCAACGAAAGCCCTCCGCGGCTGCGCACGCATGATGCCCAAGGCCGGCGGCTGGATGTGGTCGAGTATCATCCAGCCTACCACCAGCTCTTGCAGACCAGCATCGCCGAGGGTTTGCACGCCTCGGTCTGGTCGCAGCTCGCGGTACCGCCCGAGCCGGTGCGCCCCGGCGCCAACGTCGCCCGCGCCGGTGCATTCTACCTGGCGGCCCAGATGGAGGCGGGGCACTGCTGCCCGGTGACGATGACCAGCGCCGCGGTCGCCACGCTGCGGCTGCAGCCAGATCTCGCCGCGGCTTGGCTGCCCAAGCTGCTGACACGCAGCTACGACCCCTCGTTCCGGCCGGCGGCGGAAAAATCCGGCATCACCATTGGCATGGGCATGACGGAAAAACAGGGCGGCACCGACGTGCGCGCCGCAACCACCCGGGCCGAGCCGACCGCGGACGGCGCCTACCACCTCACCGGCCACAAGTGGTTCATGTCGGCGCCCATGTCGGACGCCTTCCTGATTCTGGCGCAGACCGAAGGCGGCCCGACCACGCTACTGATGCCCCGCTTCCTGCCCGACGACAGCGTCAACGCCATCCACCTGCAGCGACTGAAGGACAAGCTCGGCAACCGCTCCAACGCTTCCAGCGAGGTCGAGCTGGACGGCGCACTGGCCTGGCGCATCGGCGAGGAAGGCCGCGGCGTGCCCGCGATCATCGAGATGGTGACGGCGACACGGCTGGACTGCGCGGTCGCCTCGGCCGGATTGATGCGGCTCGCGTTGGCTCATGCGATCCATCACGCCGAGCATCGCAGTGTCTTCCAGCGCCGGCTCTCCGACCACCCGGTGATGCGGCAGGTGCTCGCCGACATGGCGCTCGATGTCGAGGCCGCGGTGGCGCTCGCCTTCCGGCTGGCACGCAGCTTCGACCGCGCCGACGATCCGCGCGCGGCAGCGTGGCGGCGACTGATGACGCCGGTGACCAAATACTGGGTCTGCAAGATCGCCCCCGCATTGGTCTACGAGGCAATGGAATGTCTCGGCGGCAACGGCTACGTCGAGGAGCTGCCGTTGGCGCGGCTCTATCGGGAGGTCCCGGTCAACGCCATCTGGGAAGGCTCGGGCAACGTCATGGCGCTCGATCTTCTGCGCGTGCTCCAGCGGGAGCCGCAATCAATGGAGATCGTGCTGGAGGAGTTGGCGCAAGCCGTCGGCGACGATGCGGCGCTGAAGTCCGCGTTCGCCCGCGTGCAGGCGATCCTGCACGATCCGCGCCTGCTCGACGTCCGCGCACGTCAGCTGACGGAAAGTTTGGCTGTGCTGGCCGCCGGCACGATCCTGCGCGCGCATGCGCCCGCTGCCGTTGCGGATGCCTTCATCGCCACGCGACTGACGTTGCCCCGCCAGACCTATGGACAGGGGCTCGAACGGGCGAACGTGGGAGCAATCCTGGCGCGGGCGACGCCGAACCGGCCTTGACGGCGGCGGTGAGGCGTCGTCCGTTCATTTGCCGTTGCTGCCCTTGCTGCGTGCGGAGGCTGCCACCTCCGGCTGCTCCTGAAGCTGCACGACGACCCGCGACAGAAGCTTGAGGAAGTTCTCGCACTCCTGCGTCGACAAGCCCGAAAGCAGCTTCTCGTCCGTCTTCTTGGCGACCGGCTCGGCGCCTTTCAGCGCGGATTGGCCACCGGCCGTCAGACGCACCGCGTACATCCGCGCGTCATGCCGCGTACGACGCCTCTGCAGCAGACGACGGTCGACGAGACGCCGCACGATATCGGCGAGTGTCGAGCGGTCGATGCCAGTCATCTCGACCAGCGTCGTCTGGCTCGGCTCCTCGGTTTCGGCCACCGCTTTCAGCACCGCGAACTGGCGCGGCGTCAGATCGCTCTTGCCAATCGAGTCGGCGAAGATCTCGTCGGCACGCTGTCCGGCCCGATGCAGAAGATGCAGCGCCGACTGGGAGCCCTGCCCACTTCGCGTTTCAGCCATGAACTACCTCCTGATGAGTTGTGCCGCGCCTTGATGCCGGGCACGCAAGCCTGCGAACCCGGATTTCCTTCGCCCTCGACCGATGGTGCGTGATCGCCTCCGACCATCGGACCGTCTACGGAAACGCGCCACCAGCCGTTTTGGTCATCCCGATCGTGAAAAAATAACCAGATCACTGTCGCACGGTGCCACTGTCGCATACTGCAAGCGCACGCAGCAGGTGGCCTGGGTCATCACCGTCCCGCCCCCCTGATCTGGGGGGGCGGGGCTCGGCGACAAGACCCAGGCCACACTCTATTCGCACACGTCGGCGTGAAGCGGATGATCCGGATCAGTCCTGATCGGCGGCCACGATCCGGCCCAGCGCCTTCAGGAATGCCGCTCGCTCGTTGACGGACAATGCCGCCAAAAGACGATCGTCCGTCTTGCGGGCAGCGGGCTCGGCGCGCTTGATCGCGGCCTGGCCGGACGCAGTGAGCTTCACGACATAGGCGCGAGCGTCGTGCTTGGCGCGGGTGCGGCTCAACAAGCCACGCGACACCAGCCGGCGAACGATGTCTGCGAGCGTCGAGCGGTCGATGCCGGTTTCGTTGACGAGTACGGTCTGGCTCGGTTCCTTGCTGCCGGCCACCGCCTTCAGAACGGCGAACTGGCGCGGCGTCAGCGTGCTTTCGCCAATGCTCGCCGCAAAGATTTCATCTGCATACTGCCCAGCGCGATGCAGCATGTGCAAGGCGAGGCCAGGGCGCTGCGTGTTCGTGTCCGACTTCATGATTGGGATGTACTCCACTGTGTTGAGGGAACGTGTCGTTGAGGGATCGCTTCTTAAGGAACGTGCCGTCGAGAGGGCGTCTCGTCGAGGGATCATGACGCCGAGGACCGAACAATCGCTCGCCTTAGCACCTGACTGAGCCGGATTGATCGTCAGACCACACGCGGTATGTGGCTTTGCTTTTTCTTCAGCAATTTTTCTTGTCTCCGGGAGCAGCCTTCTTGACCCCAGGGCGGTGACGGACGACATTGAGACTTCGAGCCTCATTCGCCGCTGCCTCGTCTGCTGCCCGAACGATCGCCCTTCATCTAGTCTGATCATGGCACACGCACAACCCTCGATCCGCAGTGGTCTGCTGTCCGAACTGCGAGGCTATCTGTCGCGCAGGGGGCTGCGCATCTCTCAATTGACGAGCTCTTCGGGCCTAGGTCGCCCCGGCGACGACGATCCGCTGCAGGCAATGTCGCTGAACGCGACGATGGCCGTGCTGGACGAGGCCGCGCGCGTGCTGGGCGATCCTGCCTTCGGGCTGAAGCTCGCACGCGAACTCAAGCCCGGCAGCACGGGCCTGCTGGGTGAAATCGTCGTTAACGCACCAACCGTCCGCGACGCGCTGATCAGCTCGGCCGAGCTGATCACGGTCTTCATGTCCCCGTTCGAGAGCGAATACACGGAGAAGGACGGCATCGGACAGCTCGAATGGACCTATCCCGCGACGGCGACGGCGCCACGCATCCAGTACAATCTCTTCATCCTCTCGGCCTTGCTGCTCCGGATCCGGGCCGCCACCCAGCGGGATTGGGTGCCGCTCTCGATCGAGCTCGATCACGCCGCCCCCGACTGCCCCGGCGAAATTCTCGCGATGATGGGTCCGCGCACCCGCTTCAACGCCATGCGCAATCGCTTCCAGTTGGACGCCTCGACATTGGCATTGCCGATGCCTGGTGCCAGTCCGATACGATTTTCCATGATGCGCGCCCTGGCGGATCGTCTTCTGGCGGAGGAACCCGCGCCTCCCGATATCGTCGCGTCGACCCGGACCGCGATCTCCTCACTGATGACTTCGGGCGGGGCGGATCTCGAGTCCGTTGCTTCGGAGCTCGCGCTGTCGCCCGGAGCGCTGCAGTGGCGCCTGGAGCGCGCCGGAACAACGTTCGAAAAGCAGCTCACGCACGAGCGCCGGTCCAAGGCGGAAGGCTTGCTGCGCGACACGGACCGGCCGATGACCGCGATCGCCTACGATCTCGGCTTCTCGGAGCCGAGCGCTTTCACCCGTGCCGCACAGCGCTGGTTCGGCATGTCGCCGCGCAATTGGCGGCAGGCGCAGCGCAGACCGCGCCCCTGACCTCCGCCGCGGCGAGCAGCCGGCAGGACGCGTCACGCCAGACGACAGGCGCCGCCGCCCCTGCTGCAATTTTGCGCTTGACCGGCCCCGCCGCTGATCGCACCAGTGGCGCATGATCGAGACCTCAACCAGTTCCGCGCAGCCCCGATCCATCGGTCAGGCCATGGCGCGTGGCGCCGTCTTCCGCTGTCCCGCCTGTGGCCGCGGCCGACTGTTCAGCAGCTACCTCAAGGTGACGCACGCCTGTGCCGCCTGTGGCACCGAGTTGCACCACCATCGCGCCGACGATGCCCCGCCCTACTTCACCATCCTGATCATCGGCCATTTCCTGATCGGCGGCGTTCTGGCACTCGAGCAGGCCTACGCACCTCCATCGTGGGTTCATGCGGTGATCTGGCTGCCGCTCGGCATCTTCACGAGCCTCGTCTTGTTGCCGATCGCCAAGGGCGCACTGGTCGGGCTGCAATGGGCGCTGCGCATGCACGGGTTCGCCCCGCCCGCGGGCACCGGCAAACCGGCAACCGGGGCTGATGGCGTCTGACACACAAGCGCCCGAAGGGCGACGTCGAGGGGGACGAGAGCGCATGAGCCATGCTTCCGCCGAAGCAGACAAGAAACCGGTCACGCTGAAGCCGCGTGACGCGGCGACGCTGATCATCGTCGACAGCGACAGCGGCGAGCCGCGCGTGCTGATGGGCAAACGGCGCGAGACGCAAGTCTTCATGCCCGGAAAGTACGTGTTTCCAGGCGGACGCGTCGACAAGGAGGACCGGCTGGCGACGTCCGCCGACGAGCTTCGCTCGAGCGAGGTCGCCAAGCTCTTGATGGACATGAAAGGTACACCCTCGTCGGCGCGTGCACGGGCACTGGCATTGGCCGCCATTCGCGAGACCTTCGAGGAGGCCGGCCTGCTGATCGGCAAGCCCGTGGGGGCGGCGGCCGCTCGCGCCATCGACGGCTGGAAGGACTTCGTGGCGGCCGGCTATCTCCCGAGCCTCGCACCCCTGACCTTCTTTGCCCGCGCCGTCACGCCGCCAGGCAGGCCCCGCCGCTACGACACCCGCTTCTTCTGCGTCGAGGCCCACCACATCGGCCATCGCATCGACATCCGCGACGGGGAGTTGTCGAGCCTGGACTGGTTCACGTTCGAGCAGATTCGAGCCCT
This sequence comes from Devosia equisanguinis, assembly GCA_945889015.1. Lineage (GTDB taxonomy): Bacteria > Pseudomonadota > Alphaproteobacteria > Rhizobiales > Hyphomicrobiaceae > CAMDBL01. The sequence goes on along the minus strand of CAMDBL010000031.1, from coordinate 5,126 downwards.
CGACCTGCCGAGCATCACCCGGGTGGTCCTCGAGGATCTCGCCGATCGGCTGAAGGTCGGCTGGTCACCCGCGACCGACGTGCCGGTGCCGTTCTACAACAATCGGAACGGGACGTTTCGCCGTATCCTGCTGACGGCAGGCGAGGCTGAGAGTTCGACTTGACACCCCGGCGTCTGCACCTATTGTGCGGGCAACAGCGCAGACGTTTTCGTCGGGCGCGCGTTTTTATTGGTTCAAACCGTAGGCTGAGACATGGCCAAGCCCGTCACGCAAAAGATCAAGCTGCTGAGCACTGCCGGCACCGGCTTCTTCTATGTGACCAAGAAGAACCCGCGCACGAGCACCGAGAAGATCGTCTTCAAGAAGTACGATCCGGTCGCTCGCAAGCACGTCGAGTTCAAGGAAACCAAGATCAAGTGATCTGTCGGGCTGCCGCACGGCAGCTTGGGTAGATCCTCCTCATCTACTCGCGCGATGGTTGTCGTTTCGACGTTGCGGCTAGGTTCGGCTCACCGCATCGTTTTGCCCGTGCTTCCGGCTTGCCAGAGCCGCACGGCCTACGGCCGGCCAGCACCACGCCACTTCTCTCGTCATTGTGAAAGCTTTGGTCCGACGAACTCGGCTTGTTGAGCCCGCAAACCGGGGGATGGCGCAGGACCATCCATGGCGAAGGCGGCAGGGGCTGGAGCGCAAGGGGCCGGAACGAGCTGGCGCATGAAGTGGCATGACCCGCCGGATGCCCGGGCCGTGCCCCACGCCACAACCGACACGTTGACCGACGGCCCACGTCGCGAGCCGCGTCTTATGTCAGGAGAAGATGAGGATTGGGACGAGGAGGGCCTCGACCAGGATCCGAAACTCAACTCGGCAGCGGGGTAAGAATTCCGAGAAAGTCGCGGACCCTGGTCTGGTGACCAAGTGGTTTGTCAAAGAGGGCGTTGACGCCCCACTTGGTGTTGGCCGGCCCTGTGCAGCTTAATGAGGAGGCAACTCCAGCCGCTGATGACCGACCTGTGCCCCTGCGATGCCGAGAGATGCGGCGGACCCGACCCGCAGGAACCTCAGACTTCGGTGACTGTCCAGCACCCGTGCGATGCACTGTGTGTTCAGACGATACGACACCGAAGAATTCTCATGACCTCCTACTTTTAATCGCTCATTTTAGCAGAAGCTTGTCTTGATTGCAAGACTGACTTGCTTTTAGCGGGAACCTCGATTTCCGATTCGGATTAGAACAGAGCGCCGCGTCCGGACGAGGGCGGATCAGTGGCCACATCGCGGCAGGTTCCATCGACCAAAGTCGAGGATACACGCGGTTTCCCAACCGGCTAGCCGCAATGATTGCAAATTCTACCCCAGGCTGCGGGAACCTACTCGGCATTCCGAGCGTTGCACCGAGTGTTGTGGTTCTCAGGCTGCGTCGGTAACCACGCGGTTCCTTCCGCGTCGTTTTGCCGCATACAGCGCATTGTCAGCCCTTTTGAAGATCGTCTCGGGCGTGTCGTCGGGCTGGTCGAGGGTGGCCAAACCGACGCTTGCCGTCACCTTGATCTTGGTGTCGGTGTTGGCCGAGAACGGCTCCGCGGCAATGCACGACCTGAGCCGCTCACCTACCTGATAGGCCCGGTGAATATCGGTATCGGGCATGATCACGAGGAACTCTTCGCCGCCGAGTCTGCACGCGAGATCAATGCCGCGGGTGTTACGCCGGAAGCGGGCGGCGAACTCCTTCAGAACGACGTCGCCGATGTCGTGGCCGTGCGTGTCGTTGATGTTCTTGAAGTGATCGATATCCGCGATCAGCAGCGACAGCGGACGCCCCTTGGCGAGACAGTCCGGCACCAGCGTTTTGAGATGGCCTTCCATATACCGGAGGTTGTGCAGGCCGGTCAGGGCATCGGTCACCGAAAGCTCTACGCTCTTCTCGATGCGCGTGCGCAGGAAGTCGGAATGGCGCTTGCGGCGAATCTGGGTGCGCACGCGCGCCAGCATCTCATGCCGGTCGATCGGTCGGATGAGGTAGTCGTTGATACCCATATCGAGGCCGCGCAGCAGACGCGCCTCGTCGCCGGGCTCGACCAGGATGATGATCGGCAGATGCCGGGTACGGTCGAGCGAGCGCACCTGCGAGCACAGCCTCAGGCCGTCGGCGTTGGTCAAGCTCAGACTGACGATGACGAGGTCGAAATTGCCCTCCGCCAGCCTTATCAGCGCGGTGTGCATCTCGCGCTCGACGAAGGCGTCGTGGGTCTTGGTCAGCGCCTCGAGGATACGGGCCGCCGAACGGGGATGATCGTCGACGATCATGATGCGGCCACCACGGCCGGCCAGCGCCTTCTGCAGCTCGGCCTCGACGGGAAGCCCGAGCTTCTGGCCGGTGGCGACCCGCATCAGCATTTCGTCGTTGAGAACCTTCAGCCTGGCGAGGTTCTTCACGCGCGTGATCAGTGCGATGTCGTCGACCGGCTTGGTCAGGAAATCGTCGGCGCCGGCCTCGAGGCCCTGGACGCGAGCGGAGGGCTGGTCGAGCGCGGTGACCATCACCACGGGCACGTGCTGGGTCTTGGGGTCCGATTTGATGCGGCGGCAGGTCTCGAACCCGTCCATGCCCGGCATCATCACGTCGAGCAGCACGACATCGACCCGCTCGCGGGCGCAGATGTCGAGCGCTTCCTGCCCGCTGAAGGCAGGGATCACCTCGAAATACTCCGCCGTCAGCCGCGCTTCCAGCAGCTTCACATTGGCGAGAATATCATCCACGACGAGCACGCGTGCGGTCATAACGGTCCCAGACGATCGAGAGCCAAGTCCAGTCTTATGCTTCACCGATGAATTGGCGCACGGTCTCGATGAACGAGGCGACCGAGATCGGCTTCGAGATGTAGGCCTCGCAGCCGCCATCGCGAATTCTCTGCTCGTCGCCTTTCATGGCAAAGGCGGTGACGGCCACCACGGGAATGTCCCGAAGCGCATCGTCGTCCTTCAGCCACTTCGTCACCTCGAGACCGGAGACCTCTGGCAACTGGATGTCCATCAAAATCAAGGCTGGGCGCTCGGACCGGGCGAGGGCGAGGGCATCCAATCCGTTGCGGGTCTGGATGGTCTCGTAGCCATGCGCGTCCAGAAGGTCGTGGAAGAGCTTCATATTGAGCTCGTTGTCCTCCACGATGAGCACCTTCTTGCCAGTGCCTTTCGGCACCGGCCTCGCGGGGCCCCGCATCCTCCTGGTGTCCTGGTAAGTCATGCGAAAGACAGTCCGCCCCTCTGCCCCAACCCCTTTGCACCGATTCCCGGGGAGTAGTGAGCTGGCAGTGTGCGATAAAGCTGTAACCAACCCTTTAAGGCTGACGTATCCACAAGCTATTGTGTGGTGTTTGCATTCGAATGAGCGGGCCCCGGCCAAGTGTGCACCCGCCAACCAAGGGTTCCCATGCTGCGCAAGACGACACGCAAGCTCGACGCCGACTACGCCCAGGAGATCGCCCTTTCCGCGCTCTCGTTCATGGCCGAGGACCGTGACCGGCTGGTCCGCTTTCTCGAGCTGACAGGCATGATCCCCGACGAGTTGCGGACGCAAGCTCACTCTCCGGGTCTCCTCGGCGCCGTGCTCGACCACCTGCTGTCGGATGAATCGTTGCTGCTGGTGTTCACCGCTTCGGCCGGTCTGTCGCCGGAGATCGTGGCGCCGGCCCGCGAGATGCTGCGGCGGGCAGCATGATGCGACCGGACGTCCGCGCGACACCCGCGGCCCGCATCGGCATCGACCTCGGCGGCACCAAAATCGAGGGGGTGCTGCTCGCCCGCGATGGCGCCGAGTTGGCCCGCCGCCGGATCGCAACGCCGCGCGGCGACTACGCCGGCAGTGTCGCCGCGATCCGCGACCTGGTGCTGGCGCTGGAAGCGGCTGCGCGTTGCAGCGGCACCGTCGGTATCGCCATCCCCGGCTCGATCTCACCGGTCACGGGACGGCTGCAGAACGGGAACTCGACCTGGCTGAACGGTCAACCCTTCGACCGCGACCTCGCCGACGCGCTGGCCCGGCCGGTGCGGCTCGCCAATGACGCCAACTGCTTTGCGCTTTCGGAGGCGGTCGACGGCGCCGGGGCGGGCGCGGGCTCCGTTCTCGGCGTGATCCTCGGCACCGGCTGTGGCGGCGGCATCGTTCACCGCGGCCACCTCATCGACGGCCCGCGCGGCATCGGCGGCGAATGGGGCCACAATCCCTTGCCGTGGGCCGACGCCGGCGAGATGCCGGGCCCGCTCTGCTGGTGTGGCCGGCAAGGGTGCATGGAGACGTGGGTTTCCGGCCCCGGCATGGCCGCCGACCACGCCCGCGCCACTGGCGCCACGATGCCGGCCGAGGATATCGTCGTCGCCGCAGAGGCCGGCGACGCCACCGCACGCGCCACGCTCGGCCGCCACGCGTCACGCCTCGCCCGCGGTCTCGCTCACGTCGTCAATATCATCGACCCCGATGTGATCGTGCTCGGCGGCGGACTCTCCAAGCTCGCGCATCTCTACGAGGTGTTGCCCAGCCTGATGGCCCCACACATCTTCGCCGACGAAGCGACCGTGGACATCCGCCCGCCGCGCTGGGGCGATGCCGGCGGCGTCCGCGGCGCCGCATGGCTGTGGAACGATAGCGGCTCTTGACCCGCAGCCGATCTTCCGGCGCTGTACGAACCCATCAGCATCAACGGGCAGCATCAACGGGGACACGCCGCCAATGGCCACACGCACGATCGGCATCATCATGGAGGGCGCCACCGCCCGCATTGCCCGCGAAATGCATCTGACACGCACACTGCTGCCGATTCGCCGCGAAGGCGGGCTGCCGCTCGCGAATGGCGACCGGCTGATGCCAGAGCCTCTGCTGCTCGGCCGCAATGCCGAGAAGCTCGCGGCCCAGGCAGCCGAGATGGGCGGGCTGAAATGGAGCACGGACACCGCGGCGTGCCTCGCGGACAAGGCATATCCGATCTTTTTCGACTCGAGCTTCACCGGCGGCCGCGTGCCGCGCGCCAAGGCCGCGATCGCGGCTGGCAAGCACATCTATCTCGAAAAGCCGATCGCACCGTCGTTCGAGGCCGCCCGGGAGCTCGCCCGCGCGGCGTCCAAGGCCGGC
>CAMDBL010000030.1 GCA_945889015.1 Devosia equisanguinis | reverse complement strand
ATCGCCGCCTCGACCAGCGCCGTCGCCTCGATCAGGCGGGAGCGCCAGCCGTCGTAGAGCTTGCCGAGGCCTCCCGACGCCTGCGTCAGCGCCTGCCGCCGCTGCGCCTCGGTCTCTGCGTCGACGAGGTCGGCGATCCCCTCCGCCGTGGTCAGGTCGAGCTTGCCGTTGGCGAAGGCACGGCGCGCGAACTCGCCCGGCTCCGCCATCCGGAATCCGGGCAGCGTCGCCAGCGCGGCCAGCAGCGACGCCGTCACCGCCTTGCCGCCATGACCCTGGATCTCGGCCACATCTTCGCCGGTCTCGCTGGCGGGCGCCTTGAAGAACAGGATCACCGCCTGGTCGAGCTTCTCGCCCGTCCCTGGATGGCGGAGCGTGGCGAAGGCGGCGCGGCGCGGCTCCGGAAGCTTGCCGGCCATTTGCCTCAAGGCCTCACCGGCACCGGGACCGGAGATGCGGATCACCGCGACGGCCGCCCGCCCCGGCGCGCTCGACAAAGCGAAAATGGTCGATGGGGAAACCATATCCATGCACTACTCGTAACCACAGCGAGCCCGGGGTCAGAACCCTGGCCAACACGTTCGTAGATGACGGCTGCCGTTTCAGCCAGTGGTCCGTCCCGATACGCCTGCCGGAGACACCCATGTCCGAAAACCGCCTCGCGCGCGAGACGAGCCCGTACCTGCTCCAGCACCGTGACAACCCCGTGCACTGGTGGGCGTGGGGGCCCGAGGCGCTGGCGGAGGCCAAGCGCAGCGGCCGGCCCATCCTGCTCTCGGTCGGCTATGCGGCCTGCCACTGGTGTCACGTGATGGCGCACGAGAGCTTCGAGGACGACGCGACGGCGGCGGTGATGAACGAGCTGTTCGTCAACATCAAGGTCGACCGCGAGGAGCGCCCCGACATCGACGCCATCTACATGGGTGCGCTGCACAAAATGGGCGAGCAGGGCGGCTGGCCGCTGACCATGTTCCTCGACAGCGAGGCGCGGCCGTTCTGGGGCGGCACCTATTTCCCGCCAGAGGGACGCTATGGGCGACCCGGCTTCCAGCACGTGCTGCGCGAGGTGGCGCGCATCTACCGCGACGATCCCGGCAAGGTCAGCCACAACGCCACGGCCCTGGTGAAGGCCCTGGCGACGCCCGCGGGCGACGGCGGCAAGCTCAGCATCACCGACACCGTCCTCTCCGACCTCACGGGCCGCATGGTGCAGGCGATCGATCCCGTCAACGGCGGCCTGAAGGGCGCGCCCAAGTTCCCGCAATGGAGCTTCCTCTGGCTCATGTGGCGCGGCGCCATCCGCTACGGCCATGAGGATGGCAAGACGGCGCTGATCGAGACGTTGAGGCATATCTGCCAGGGCGGCATCTACGACCACGTCGGCGGCGGCTTCGCGCGCTACTCGGTCGACGAGCGCTGGCTGGTGCCGCACTTCGAGAAGATGCTCTACGACAACGCGCTACTCATCGACCTGATGACGGAAGCCTGGCGGGAGACGCGCGAGCCCCTGTTCGAGGCGCGCATCGCCGAAACCGTCGTCTGGCTCGAGCGCGAGATGATCGCCGCAGGTGGCGGCTTCGCGGCCTCGCTCGATGCCGACAGCGAGGGCGAGGAAGGCAAGTTCACCGTCTGGTCACGCGGCGAGGTGATGGAGGTTCTGGGACCCGAGGACGGACGCCGGTTCTGCGCCATCTACGACGTCACCGAACCCGGCAATTTCGAAGGCCACAACATCCCGAACCGGCTGACCGCGCTCGAGTGGATGGGCGCGGAGGAGGAGGGCCGTCTCGCGGAGATGCTGGCGAAGTTGCTGGCCCGCCGGGCGGGTCGTATCCGCCCTGGCTGGGACGACAAGGTGCTGGCGGATTGGAACGGTCTGATGATCGCGGTGCTGGCACGGGCGTCGGTGGCATTCGCGCGGCCGCAATGGCTGGCCATGGCCGAGCGCGCGTTCGCGTTCGTGATGGAGAGCATGGTGGTCACCGGCTCCCCCCTCCCCAACCCTCCCTCACAAGGGAGGAGGGAAACACCGATCCGCCTCTGGCATTCCTATCGCGCTGGTCAGACCCGGGCGGCGGCCACCGCGTCAGACTACGCCAACATGATCTCGGCCGCGATCCGGCTGCACGAGGCGACCGCCGAGGCGGGCTACCTCGCCACCGCCCGCGCCCTGGCCGAGACGCTGGACGCCCACTATTGGCTCTCCGACGCCGGCGGTTATGCGACCTCGGCCGACGACACGACGGACGTGATCGTGCGGCTGCGCTCGGCCCACGACGACGCTGTTCCAAACGCCAACGGCACCATGATCGGAGCGTTGATGCAGCTCTACCTGCTGACGGGTGAGGAGGCCTATCGCGAGCGCGCGGGCGAGATCCCGAATGCCTTCGCCCGCGAGGTCGGCGACAACGCATTGGGCCATTGCGGCCTGCTGGCCGGCTGCTTCGACCTGCTGGCGCCGGGACACGTCGTCATCGTCGGCTCAGGGACCGCCGCGGCCGAGCTCTCGACGGCGCTGCGGTCGGTTGCGATGCCCGGCGCGCTGGAGCAGGTGCTGGGGGAGACCACCGATCTCCCCGCAGGCTCGCCCGTCGCCGGCAAGACAGCAGCCGCGGGGGAGGCAACCGCCTACGTCTGCTCCGGAATGAGTTGCGCCCCGCCGGTGGACACCGGCGAGGCGCTGGTCTCTCAATTGAAGGTTAGCCGGCACGCTTGAAGGTCGCGCGACGGCGTCAGCGGCCGATGGAAAAGCGGTAGCTCAAGCCGAGCATCCCAGTGAGCTGGTTCTCGCTTTCGACAATCGGGCTGTCGGCAGCGTCACCGACGAGGCGGCTGTACTTGCCGCTCATGGTCAGCGTCCACCGCGCGTCGAGAGGAACCTCGGCACCCAGACCCAGATAGACGTCCTTGATGCCGGACTCCGCATCGAACCGGGTCAGTCCCGATGTGACGGACTGGCCCGGGGAAACGCTGAAGAACGCATCCATGTAGTCATTGCTGGACCATGTGCTGCCGGCGACGCCAGTCAGGGTCAGCCACGGATTGATCTTGCTTTTGGCCTCCAGTCCGAACCGGAGTTGGCCACCCGTATCGTCGCCCGTCACCTGATGCTGGTAGGAGGCGAACGCAGCCAGTATGCCCATCCGGTAGGCCGCAAAGCCACCAACCACCAGGCCACCCTCGACATCCCCCAGACCAGCGAGGCGATTGCCGTCTTCCTCGTCCCGACCGAAGCGCCAGCCGAGCACGGGTCCCAGCTCGAAGCCGGACTGCTTCAAAAGCCGGAAGCGGACATCATCGGGCCCTTTGACCTGGAGCCATCCGTCTCCTCCGCTGAGCCCAGCGGGAGCGATAAAAGGAGCCCCGAGCACGCGATAGCTGTTGGAGCCTTCGTACTTCGGCGCGACAATTCCAACCGCTCCGACCTGCCACTCCGTCGGCAGCGACCACGCCTCCTGGGCCTGCACGGGCGAACCCGCTGCAGCACAAAGCGCCGCAGCACCGACCAGCCCGGCAACGCCCGATAGATGTCTCGATGTCATGTGTTCGCGCCCAAAAGATCCCAGCAGTTCCAACCTAGATCTCTATCGTGAACGCGGCCGGGCAGGCGAGCGGTAACTGTGGGGCAACGGCCGCGGGGGGCGTGATTGGACGTCGGCGTTGCAGCAAGGGCACGAATTGGCCCCTCGCGGGCTCGATCAACGTGACGCCGCGTGGGCGCCGGTTTGCTCGGCGAGTTGGCGCAGCGCTGCCTGGATGTGCTCGAGCAAATCGAGATCGACTTCGGTCCACTGGTTGGCGGGCATGCCCTCGCCCGACGCCTTGATCTGATCCTGGATCTGCATCCACCAGCGTTCGAGCGCGGCAATCTTCTGACCGCGGGTCAGCGCGCTCGACGCCACCAAGTTTTCCGGAGTGCCAAACGCGCGGCCGGGCTCGTAACGGGCCAGATCGACGCTGATGCGTGAGATTTGGGACATGGGCTCACTCCTGTCGCCTGAGCGTCGGCAAGGAACGCCGTCACCCCGGCAACTGGTTCCTCCGCTGCACCCAACCCCTTGATGGCGCGCAACTGTTTCGAGCCGTAGAACGCTAGGCGTGCCGATCAGTCCTGGGCCATACTCCCATTCGGACGGGCAAGTGCCCACCCGAACTATGGAGAAGCACAGATGAGCCTGTTTGGTAGCATCGTCTCGAAGATTTTCGGCAGCGCAGCCCCGGCAACGCCCGTGACCCTGCTCGGTGGAGCCGCCCCAGCGGCCGCCACGGCAGGCTCAACAGTCGACGTCACCAAGGTGCTCGACGAAATGACCGCGAAGTCGGGCGAGAAGGACATCGACTGGCGCAAGTCGATCGTCGATCTTCTGAAGATCTTGAAGCTCGACAGCAGCCTCACCGCTCGGAAGGGTCTGGCGACGGAGTTGGGCTACACCGGCAACATGGGTGATTCCGCGACGATGAACGTCTGGCTGCACAAACAGGTGATGACCATGCTCGCGGCGAACGGCGGCAAGGTCCCCGATCAGCTCAAGGACTGACCGGATAATCCAGGTGGGGAATCGGACGTGCCTGGCGCTCCGGTTCCCCTGATTTCACGTGACCGCTAGTTCTGGCGGCCCGTGTTCATGCTCTGGAAGAACTCGCTGTTGGTCTTGGTGGAGCGCAGCTTGTCCTGCAGGAATTCGATGGCGTCCATGGTGCCCATCGGGTTGAGGATGCGGCGCAGCACGTAGACCTTCTGCAGCTGATCGCGTGGCACCAGCAGATCCTCCTTGCGGGTGCCCGACTTGGCGATGTCGATGGCCGGGAACACGCGCTTGTCGGAGACCTTGCGGTCGAGCACGATTTCGCTGTTACCCGTGCCCTTGAACTCCTCGAAGATCACCTCGTCCATGCGCGAGCCGGTGTCGATCAGCGCCGTCGAGATGATGGTCAGCGATCCGCCTTCCTCGATGTTGCGGGCCGCACCGAAGAAGCGCTTGGGACGTTGCAGGGCGTTGCTGTCGACGCCGCCGGTCAGCACCTTGCCCGAGGACGGCACGACCGCGTTGTAGGCGCGGCCGAGACGCGTGATGCTGTCGAGCAGGATGACGACGTCGCGCTTGTGCTCGACGAGGCGTTTCGCCTTCTCGATCACCATCTCGGCGACCTGGACGTGACGCGTCGCCGGCTCGTCGAAGGTCGAGGCGATCACCTCGCCCTTGACCGTGCGCTGCATGTCGGTGACCTCCTCCGGCCGCTCGTCGATGAGCAGCACGATGAGGTAACACTCCGGATTGTTGGCCGAGATCGAGTGCGCGATGTTCTGCATCAGCACGGTCTTGCCGGTACGTGGCTGCGCGACGATCAGCGCGCGCTGGCCCTTGCCGATCGGCGCGACGATGTCGATGACGCGCTGGGAGAGATCCTTGATGGTCGGATCCTCGATCTCCATCTTCAGCCAACTGGTCGGATAGAGCGGTGTCAGATTGTCGAAGTTGACCTTGTGCTTGGCCGCCTCCGGGTCCTCGAAATTGATCTTGTTGACCTTGAGCAGCGCGAAATAGCGCTCACCGTCCTTGGGCGAGCGGATCTGTCCCTCGACCGTGTCGCCGGTGCGCAGCGCGAAGCGGCGGATCTGGGAGGGCGAGATGTAGATGTCGTCGGGACCGGGCAGATAATTGGCGTCGGGCGAGCGCAGGAAACCGAAGCCGTCCGGCAGGGTCTCCACCACGCCGATGCCGGTGATGTCGATCTCCTTGGCCGCGAGCTGCTTCAGCGTCGCGAACATCAGCTCTTGCTTGCGCATCGTGCTGGCGTTCTCGACGCCATGCTCCTCGGCGAAGCTCAACAATTCGGTCGGTGACTTCACCTTGAGATCGGCCAATTTCATCTCAGGCATGAATAGCTCCGGGAGGGCCTCGGCACGAGGAGGGAGGGATGGGGAATGAGTGCCGGGCGGGAAGTGTACGGGGAGGAGTCGGACGCCGGGGAGGCATCCCTTGTTCCGAGCTGCACACCCAAATCAGGCGCTCACGTGGGGAGCCCACGCGTCCTAAGGACCACAGGTCGCTTCGGAATAATTCAGCTTATAGCAGACCTTCTCGCCGGACGGAAGGGCTGTGTGGCAGCCGCGCTGTGTCAAAATGGCTTCACGATCACCAGGATGACGATGCCGATCATCAGCAGCGTCGGCGCCTCGTTGACGATTCGCCAGTGCCGGGTGGGCTTGGTGTTGCGGTCCTCGGCGAAAGCCCTCACGGCGGCGGAGAAATAGCCATGAACGCCGGACAGAAGTAGCGCCAGCGTCAGCTTGGCGTGGAACCAGCCGCTGGTGAAGAACTGCGCCTTCCAGGCCAGCCACACCCCGAGCACCCATGCAATCACCATCGCCGGGTTCATGATGATCCGCAGCAGGCGCTGCTCCATCACCTTGAACGTCTCGGACTGCTGGGAGCCCTTGGGCGCATCGCAGTGGTAGATGAACAACCGCGGCAGGTACAACATGCCCGCCATCCACGAGATGATGGCGATCACGTGCACCGCCTTCACCCACTCGTAGGCGCGATCGCCGAGGACCAGCATTGCCAGACCGATGGCCGCAACCGTGACGGCGAGCGCCACCGCCGCCCGCACGGCCGGTTGCGATGACGGGGTCAAGGCTCAGCCCCCCTCGCTGCGGATCAGATCTACGAGCTTCGCCACGTTCTCCGGCGGCGTCTGCGGGACGATGCCGTGGCCGAGATTGAAGATGAACCGCTTGCCCCGCATCATGTCCAGGATCACCCGCACCCGATCCTCCATCGCCCGGCCGCCGATCACCAGCAGCAGCGGATCGAGATTGCCCTGCACCACGTGCGTCGAGGCCAGCGCCTTCATCGTGCCGACCGACATCGCCGTGTCGCATCCAATTCCATCCACCCGTGTCTGCTCGACGAACCGCCGCGAGCGATTGGATCCGCCGCGCGGGAAGCCGATCACCGGAACGTCGACCCCGCGCTTGCGAAGCTGGCGCACGATCTCACGAGTCGGCTGGATCACCCAACGGTCGAATTGCACTGACGGCAGGTTGCCCGCCCAGCTGTCGAAAATCTGCAGCGCGTCACAGCCGGCGGCCACCTGGCCGGCGAGATACTCGACCGAGCTTTCGGTGAGCAAGTCGATGAGACGGCCGAAGCCATCTGGATCGCGATACGCCCACAGCCGCGCCGCCGCCTGATCCGGTGTGCCATGGCCCGCGACCATGTAGGTCGCGACCGTCCAAGGTGCGCCGCAGAAGCCGATCAGACCGACGTCCGCCGGCAAATCCTGGCGGATCCGTTTCACGGTCTCGTAGACGATCGCGTATTTCCGCTGAGCCTTGATCGGGTCGAGCTTGGCGAGCCCCAACTCGTCCGTGATCGGCTCGAGTCGTGGACCCTCGCCCTCGATGAAGTCGACCTTCTGGCCGAGCGCGTCGGGCACCACCAGGATGTCCGAGAACAGGATCGAGGCGTCGAACCCGTAGCGGCGGATCGGCTGCAGCGTGACCTCGGCCGCCAGCGCCGGGTTGTAGCACAGACCGAGAAAGCTGCCCGCCTTGGCTCTCACCTCGCGGTACTCCGGCAGATAGCGCCCAGCTTGGCGCATCAGCCAGAACGGCGGTGGCGAGACCGGTGTTCCGGCAAACGGCTGGAGGAAGCGGCAGTGGCGCGTGCGCTCGGTTGTCCGTGTGATCATGATCGCTCTTATGAATCTTAAGTCAGAGAGTCTTCGGATTTTTATTATTCTTATTAGGGCAGGGGATTACGGTGATTACCGGTATTCAGCCAGTTGTCTCCAGCTTATCGACAGCGGGATTGCGTAACACTGGTGCCAGACCCGCTCACGACGCCGACGCACCAGTAGTTCGCCATGAGCAGAGCTTAGTCAATAACTTGCAGGCCGAGGTGTCGATTCAACTCGCTTCGGCATGCTGTTGACAACTCGTCGCGAGGCTGGGCACAAGCAGGTCATCCACGTGGACGGCCGTTTCGGCCGCTTTGTCTGTCCCGCCGGGTGTCGGTGTTGAGAACCTCGTGGACAAGTGACAGGGTACGCCGCACAGACTGCCGCCCGCCCGGGACGGTGTGCATAACCATGGAAGTTGTCCACAGATGGCCAACGCCCTGCCTAGCTACTTCCACTTGCATCTGGTGTCGGATTCAACCGGCGAAACGCTGACGACGATCGCCAAGGCCGCATCGGTCCAATATGCGCAAGTAAGGCCTATCGAGCATGTCCATCCGCTGGTGCGTTCCAAGCGTCAGCTGGTGCGCGTGCTGCAGGAGATCGAGCAGGCGCCGGGCATCGTGCTCTACACCGTCGTCAACCCGGAGCTGACCGACGAGCTCGAGCGCCGCTGCCGCGAACTCAACGTTCCCTGCCTGCACGTGCTCCAGCCGATCATGAAAATTTTCGAGTCCTACCTCGGGGCGCCGCAGACGCCGACGGTCGCCGGCCAACACGTTCTCGACGGCGAGTATTTCCGCCGTATCGACGCTCTCAACTTCTCGATGGTGCACGACGATGGGCGGCTGCCCAACGACTTGAACCAGGCCGACATCATCATCCTCGGCATCTCGCGCACCTCCAAGACCCCGACCAGCATCTATCTGGCGCAGCGTGGCTACAAGACCGCCAACGTGCCGCTGGTGCCGGGCATTCCGCCGCCGGCGGTGTTGTCGACCTCGCATACCGCTTTCGTCGTCGGTTTGGTGGCGAGTGCGGACCGCATTGCCGACATCCGCCGCAACCGTGTGCAGATGCTCGCCGATCGTGATCTCGATACCTACGTCGACCGCGATCGCATCGCCCAGGAACTGGCGGAATCGCGCAAATTGTTTGCCCGCAACGGTTGGCAAATCATCGACGTCACGCGGCGTTCGGTCGAGGAGACGGCGGCGACGATCATCAAGCTCTACAACGACCGCAACTCGGCCGAGGAAGCCGCCAGCGAGGCCGACAGTGGGTAGTTCGCGGCGGTTGATCCTTGCCTCCGGCAGTCGCGCGCGCCGCGAGATGCTGGCGGCGGCCGGGTTGATGTTCGAGGTCGTGCCGGCCGACGTCGACGAGGGGGCGATCCGCGACCGGATGCGGACCGACACGCCGGCCATTGACGCGGGCGAGGTCGCGGGGGGCCTGGCGCGGGCGAAGGCCCTCGAGGTGGCGCGGCGCCGGCCCGAGGCGCGAGTGATCGGTGCCGACCAGGTGCTGGTGCTCGGGGATCGACTGTTCGAGAAGCCCGGAGATCTGGCTGCGGCGCGAGCGCAGCTTCTCGATTTGCGTGGGCAGACCCATGAGCTGGTCTCAGCCGTCGCGCTCGCCGAGGGTAACGAAGTGGTGTGGTCGACGCTGACCCGCGCGCAGATGACGATGCGGCCATTTTCCGAGGACTTCCTCGACGGCTATCTAGCGCGAGCAGGTGATCGCGTCACCGAGTCGGTCGGAGCCTATCATCTCGAGGGCCTCGGGCTGCAACTGTTCGATCGGATCGACGGCGATTACTTCACAATTCTCGGGCTGCCAATGTTGCCGCTGCTGGCCGAATTGCGCGTCAGGGGAGTGATCGCGGCATGATGAAGTCGCGGGCTCATGGCCGTGCTGCCACCCCTCCCCCGCGCGGTGAGGGTGGTGCTACGATGCGAGTTGAAGTGGATTATCCATGCTCGTAATCGGTCTCACCGGCTCCATCGGCATGGGCAAGTCGGCAATCGCGGCGATGTTCCGGTTGCGCGGCGTGGCGGTCTGCGATGCCGACGCGGAGGTGCATAAGCTCTATGCCGGCGCCGCTGTGCCGCTGATCGAGGCGGCATTTCCAGGAGCGACCGCGGATGGCTTGGTCGACAGGCCCAAGCTCGCCGCGGCGCTGATGGCCGACCCCTCCGGCTTCAAGCGGCTCGAGGCCATCGTGCATCCGCTGGTGCAGCGGGCGGAACGGGATTTCCTCCATATGGAGGCCGCGAAGGGGGCGCACGCAGCCGTCCTCGAGATCCCGCTGCTGCTCGAGACCGACGGTGACGCCAGGGTCGATGTGGTGGTCGTGGTCAGCGCACCTGCTGACGTCCAGCGCGCGCGTGTGCTGGGGCGGCCGGGCATGACGCCGGAAAAGCTGGACAGCCTGTTGCGGCGCCAGACGAGCGACGCGGAAAAGCGGGCCCGCGCCGATTTCATTGTGGATACAGGCGGCTCCATGGCTCAGAGCCAAGCCCAGGTGGATGCTATCCTCGCGGCTCTGACGGATCGGGTGGCTGGCGCATTCGCCGAACACTGGTTGTAATGGTGATCTTCCTCCGCGTACGGGCGCGGGGGAGAGCGGGGGACGAGGGATGCAGCGGGAAATCGTGCTCGACACGGAGACCACGGGCCTCGATGCTCGCAAGAGCGATCGTCTCGTGGAGATCGCCGGCGTCGAGATCCTGAACCGGATTCCGACCGGCCGGGAGTTTCACGTCTATATCAATCCCGAGCGCGACATGCCGGCCGAGGCGTTCGCCATTCATGGCTTGTCCAGCGAGTTCCTCAGGGACAAGCCGGTGTTCGCCAAGGTCGCCGACGAGATGCTCGAGTTCCTGGGCGACGCCACGCTGGTCATCCACAACGCGACCTTCGACATCGGCTTCATCAACGCCGAGCTCGAGAAGGTTGGCAAGCCGACGATCGGCATGGAGCGCGTCGTCGATACGCTGGCGCTTGCCCGGCGCAAGCATCCCGCCGGCCCCAACAACCTCGATGCCCTCTGCAAGCGCTACGGCATCGACAATTCCAAGCGCATCAAGCACGGCGCCTTGATGGACAGCTTCCTGCTGGCCGAGGTGTACGTCGAGTTGCTCGGCGAGCGGCAGGCGACGCTCGGTCTCGCGCGCTCCGACCAAGCCGGCGGCGGCGAGCGCTCCGGCGGGCGGATTCAGAAGGCCAAGCCACGGCCGGAGCCGCTGCCGCCCCGGTTGACGCCACAGGACGAGGCCGCGCACGCGGCATTCGTCGAGACGCTCGGTCCGAACGCCATTTGGAAAAAGTACCAGCTCGCGTCGCAGTCGTGAGGACGGAGGCGTTCTCACTGCTCGATCAGAGCTGCTGCGCCCTCATGTTGCGGGCGAACGCACCGCCGATGGTGATCGCCTGTTTGCGCAATGCGACTTCAAATGCGCGATTGGAGGCATCGACATAGGCCTTGCCGGCCGGTGTCGTCAGCTCCTGCAGATAAGTCTCGAGATCGTCGTTGGCGACGGACTCGAACAGACTGGCGATGCGGCCTTCGACGTACGAGGCGATCGCGGCGCGCATTTGCGGGCGGCCCTTCTCGATCATGTGGACGAGATCGGCGGGATCCATCTGCGGCGAGCCCTGCGGCAGGGCGGCCGTCGCGCCGATGGCTGAGCCCAGCGAGAAGCTGATTATCACCGCTACCGTCGCCTCGACGTTGTTCATCGCGGTGTTGATGTCGCGGATGAGGCTCTGACGCCCCGGTTTCTTGGCAAGGGCTGCTGCCGCCGCCTGCGATCGCGCCATCGACGCACCGTCCTCGGGCGGCACGGCCGGCGGCTCCAGTGCCTTGCGGATTCGCCGTCCGACGTCCGTTTCGGCAAAGCGGATACCCGCTTCCAGATCGGCGAGCGTCATCGTCTGCGACAGCGCCTGACGCATCTCGGCGAGCATCGCATTTGCGTCGTAGGAAGCCATCACCGCCGAGCGCCAATCGTCGCGGAGACGCGACTCGGCCTCCTTGCCGGCGCCGGGTGGAACAGTGATCGCCTTGGCGAGCTGTTGTCGCCAGATGTCGAGATAGGCCGGCGTATGCCATTGCTCGAGCAGGACGCTCGAGCGTGCGACGCGGGCGTCAGCGAGGGTGACAGCCGCGGGCTGGCTTTGCGCAAGAGTAGCCGGAGCCGGCAACAGCGGAATGAGACCGGCCGCAAGCGCACCGAGAAACAGGCGAGGACGTGTCAGCATACCAAGACCTCCGCGTTCGGAGGAAATGCTAGCGGACCGGTTCCAAACGAACTGCTAATGCGCGATCGGGCCGGCTGCGCATTAGCAGGTTATGGTTGACGCCGGTCGGCCCTGCTCCGGTCAGCTCTTGGAGGCGTTTGCAGCCAACTCCTGCTGGCGGCGCATGAACAGCGCCCCGAAATCGATCGGATCGAGCGCCAGCGGCGGGAAGCCACCTTCACGCGTCAGATCTGCGACCAGCCGGCGCAAATAGGGGAAGATGAGCGAGGGGCAGTTGATCAGCAGGAACGGCTCCAGCATGCCGGGCGGAATGTTCTCGATCTGGAACAACCCGGCGTAGACGCACTCCATGTCGTAGATCGTGCCGCTCTTGCTACTGACCGCCGTCGCCTTGAACTCGATCGCGCTCTCGTAGAGGTTCGGCCCCATCTGCTGGGTCTTCACCTCAACCCCGATCTCCAGATTGGGATTGTCGCCCGGGCCCTGCAGCAGCTTGGCAATGTTGGGATTCTCGAACGAGAGATCCTTGATGTACTGGGCCACGACGCGGGCGTTGATCATGGCCTGGGCCGGTGCAGCCGGCTGATCGGAGGCCGGGCTCGATGTGTCGGGCGCATCTGCCATGACGGGATCTCTCGGTCTGGGAGGGAGGAATAAGCGGGAATCGACGCTGTCGACGTGGCGCCGCTGCTAACATGGGGTGAGGGCCGCCGCAAACCCTTCGGTGCCGCAGGGTCAGGTGACGGGTCAGGTGTCCGGGCTGCCGTTGCCGTCCGGCCTCTTGCGTTGGCCGTCGACGGGCCGCTCGTCGATGCGCTCGAACTCGCCGTCGATGATGATCGGCTCGCGCTGCGGTCGCCGTGGCCGGCCGAACGGCGCCGCGCCATCCCGGTCATTCTCGTTTGCCGGTTCGCCCGCCTCTGGACCGCGCTGGCTGAAACCATCTCGCGCCAGGGGATCGGTTCCGCCGCCGACGAAGAACCGGCTACCCCAGGCGATGATCACGGCACGAACCGGCTGAATCAACAGAATCGCGCCGAGGACGTCGGAGATCAGCCCTGGCACGATCAGCAGCATTCCCGCCGTTCCAACCAGCGCACTCTCGAACGCCGGCCCGATCGGTGGCCGTCCCTCGGCCATCGCCTCAGTCATATTGCGAAGGAATATCAAACCGTTGTTGCGCAGGATCAGTGAGCCGGCAACGGCGGTGGCGACGATGATCCCGATTAGCGCCAGCAAGCCGATCGAGCTGCCGACCTTGATCAACAGGGCGAGCTCCAGCATCGGATAGGCGAGAAACAGAAACAGGAGCAGAATGCGCATGGCCGTTCGGTCCAGGTTGTGCGGCCTTCCGCGGAGGTGCCGGCCCGGTGCCGGCGGCGTTCAGCACGTTTAGTCGTTTCGTGCGGTTTTCGTCGCTGCCGGCAGATGCTCGGCGAGACGGGTTGGCTTGCAGGCGATTGTGCCGTAAGTTGGCCATGTTACCAAACGAACGCTCGGCGTCACGGTTGCCCCCTGGTGCACCGGTGCTGCGGGGACCATATCCCGTTGCTGAGATCATGACGGGTTTACGCCCGAACGGGAAGCCTGCCTCTGCCTGGGAAAGCGCGCCAATGGACGGCAAGATCGACCTGATTACGATCATTTCACTGGTGGTGGCCGTCGTGGTCATCTTCAAATTGCGTGGCGTACTCGGCAAACGGACCGGGGACGACGAGGCCAGGGTGGAGCGTGCCCGACTGGAGCGCCAGCAGGCGGCGACGCGCGCCGACGACAAAGTCGTGACGCTGCCTCGCCGTGATCGGGAGCGGACGGATGCAATCGGCGCGGAGACCGTGTCGCAGGTATCGGCGGCGGAGGCCGAGGAGCGAATCCGGACTTTCGCCGGGGCCGATCAGGGGGTCGCCAAGGGCCTGATCGACATTCTCAAGCTCGACAATTCGTTCGAGCCCGAGACGTTCGTGCGGGGTGCCAAGCAAGCCTACGAGATGATCGTCACCGGGTTCGCCGAGGGCAATCGCAAGCTGCTCAAGGATCTGCTCAGCAAGGATGTCTATGACGGCTTCGTCGCCGCCATCACTGAGCGCGAGCAGCGTGGCGAGCAGATCGACCAGAGCTTCGTCGGTATTCTCAAGTCCGATATCGTCGAGGCCGAGGTGAAAGGCACGACGGCCCATGTCACGGTGCGCTTCGTCAGCCAGTTGATCTCAGCCACGCGCGACAAGGCCAATGTCGTCGTCGCCGGCGACCCGCAGAAGGTGCGCGAGGTCACTGACGTGTGGACGTTCAACCGCGATGTCGGGTCACCACGCGCGCGTCAGAACCCGAACTGGAAGCTGGCGGCCACCCATCCGGAAGGCTAAACCAGCGGGCAGCGCTGGTCGACCCTGATACCGATCCTCTCGTGGACCGGCGCGCACCATTCGACCCGGAGTGTGCCGCGTATGTGTTGGTCGTTGCCAAGACAGGGATTGCCGCTGATCGCAGCGTTGGCCGCATTGGCATCGGCGTCTGGCATGGCCAATGCCTCCGGCGCACAGCAACGAGGCAAGCCGTCCGCGCAGGCGTTCACGATGACCACCTCCGCCGTCACCTACCGCACCGTCAGCTTCGCCGACCTGCCCTGGTGGGAACACGACGATCATCCGGCCGCGCTCGCGGCGTTCATGAAATCGTGCGAGCGCATCCTTATCGCGTCGAAGGCGGGCACCTTCGTCGGAAAGTCGGCCGCCGCACCCGAGTTGCTCGCAGCCTGCCACACGGCCGGCGCCTTGCTCGGCCGCAAGCCCGACGCCAAGGCGGCGCGCGTGTTTTTCGAGGCTCATTTTTCCCCACATCGCGTGATCCATGCCGGCACAGAGGGGTTGTTGACCGGCTATTACGAGCCGCTGTTTGAGGGCTCCCGCAAACGCGAGGGTGTGTTTCAGGTGCCGGTCTTCCGGCGGCCGAAGGATCTCGTGACTCTCGTCGACGAGACTCAGCCGCCACCGGCGGGCCAGACGATGACGCACGCGCGCGCCACCGCGAACGGGACCAAGCCGTACCCGACGCGTGACGAGATCGAGCGCGGGGCACTCGCCGGCCGTGGTCTAGAGCTGATCTACATGAAGGACAGCGTCGATCTGTTCTTCATGCAGATTCAAGGCTCGGCGCGCATCAAGCTCGCGGACGGCAGCATTATCCGCGTCACCTACGACGGCAAGAATGGGCACCCCTACACCTCGATCGGCCGCTATCTGATCGACAACAACATCATGCCGGCCGACAAGGTTTCGCTGGACGGCCTCGCCAAGTGGTTGCGGGCCGATCCCGAGCGCGGTCGCAAGGTCATGGTGCAGAACGCGTCCTATGTGTTCTTCCGCGAGCAGACGGGCAAGGAGGCTCAAAGCGCCCTCGGCGTGCTTCAGATCCCGCTGACGCCGCATCGCAGCCTCGCCGTGGATCCAGCTTTCCATGCGCTCGGACTGCCGGTTTATGTCAGTGCGCCGACACTGAAGCATGTCGATCGCGGCAATCCTTTCCATCGGCTGATGATCGCGCAGGACGTCGGCGGCGCGATCAAGGGACCCGAGCGCGGCGACCTTTACTTCGGCTCGGGGGGCGCGGCAGGCAAGATTGCCGGGGTCACCAAGCATCCGGGCAACCTGTTCGTACTGCTGCCGGTGAAGCCCGGCGGCGTCACCGCAGGGATCGGGGCAGGGATCGGGGCAGGGATTGGAACGGCCGTCAGCGCGCCGGCGGCCTCTCCGGCGTCGACCAAGGCGCGGCCGGCCAAACCATGAGTCGGTCGGACAAAACCGGCAAGCCACTTCGCAATGGGCCGCATCGCAATGGACTGTCCCAGGAGGATGCGGCGCTCTGGGATCACGCTTCGCAAGCCTACGAGCCGCTGCGCCAACGGATGAAGGCGCGCGTTCATGGCTCCATCGACCCTGACCATGCGCCGACCGAGTCCGGTTCTGGCCAGCCCGTCGCATCCACAATGCGCGAGCGGGCGGCTGCCGCGCGGCATGCCGCCGGACATGCGGCGCCCCACGCGCTGCATCAAAAACCCAGGCCCGAGCCTGTCGTCCCGTCGCGCGCACCGCCCCTGGCCGAGTTCGATCGCAAGAAGGCGAAAAAGCTCGCGGCCGGTCGCGAGGCGATCGATGCGCGCATCGACCTGCACGGCATGCGACAGAGCGAGGCGCACGCGGCGCTGCGGTCTTTCCTGCTGTCCTGCTATGCCAGCGGGCGCCGCAATGTTCTGGTGATCACCGGCAAAGGCGGTCCGGGGCGCGGTGAAGAGGCGTCCCCTCTCGGCTTCATGGATACCCGCGAGCGCGGCGTGCTGAAACGCAACGTGCCCCACTGGCTGTCGGAGCCGGAAATTCGCGCGATCGTCGTAAGCTATCGCGACGCCGCCCGGCCTCACGGTGGAGGCGGAGCACTCTACGTGCATTTGAGATCCCGGCAGCGTCTCGCGGACTGACCCTGCCTCGTCTGGGTCTGCCGGATCATCGGGAGGATATTTTACCCGGTGTCATCATATCCAGCACAAGACGTATAAACAGCACTTCCAAAGCATTCGATTGCATGCTTTTTTGTCATTCAATCTATGGTAGAGATGGTGTGATTCTCACGGGGGGTGGATTGATGAGCTATGGAGCGATGCGCGCGACGGTCGGTTATGGCGCCGTCGGGGCGCAGTTCGCGGTGGCGAAGCCACTTTACAGTCAGGTGCGCGATCTCATAGCTGCCCAAATCGCGGGGGGCGAGGTCGGTCCGGGGGCGGCCCTGCCGAACGAGTCCGTTCTCGCGCAGCGGTTCGGCGTCAGCGTCGGCACGATCCGTCGGGCGGTGGAGGGCCTGGAGGACATGGGCGTCGTCACGCGCCGGCAAGGACGAGGGACGTTCGTGGCGGGGGCGTCGGTGTCGGTGGCGAAGCGCCTGCAACGCATCTGTGGGCCGAACGGCGAGAAGCTGCGGCTGACGCGCAAAACGCTTCGATCGTCGAGACGACAAAGCCGCCCCGACGAGCTGGCTCAGTTCCTGATGCCGGCACCGGCGGAAGTGATCGAGGTGACGTCGAGCGTGGCTGGCGGCAAGGGCCTCGTCGGTGTCGAGCATGCGGTGCTTCATGGTGCGTTTGTGCCGGAGTTGGATATCGCCTTGCGGCAGGGCCGCGACGTCTACTCGGCGCTCGGGGCGGCCGGCATCATCGTCACGCGGGCCGAGGATCGGATTGCGGCGACCGCGGCCGGAGAGGAGGTGGCGGAGCTGCTGTCGGTCGCTGTCGGAACGCCGGTGCTCGAGATTGTCCGCCGAGTGTTTACCGTCACCGGTCAACCGGCCGAAGTGTCGGTCGGGACTTACCTTTCGAACGCCGTGACCTATGCGGCGTCGACCTAGCGGCGAAGTCGCGCCGACGACCCGCGATTCTCATATCGCGGGCGGAGGATCTGGCAGGTCACGATCGGCACCGAGCGTAGCGAGGAAGGTCTCGACTTCGCTCGCGAGCCGCGCCTCGAGGTCGCTTGCTCCGTTTTCGAGGCCAGTGTCGAGATCGAGGGACTGCAGGCATGTCGCGATCGTCTGGAACGGGTCCGTTTTGAGCTTCGAGTAGAGCTCGGCGGTCGCGCGGATGGCGAGCAGCTTGCTCTCACCGGTTGGACCGTGAGCCTTGGCCAATACGGCAGCCATCCGCCACGTCGCAGCGGCGATGGCCGAGTTGGCTGGCTGGGACTGTTGGGGTTGGTGTGTGAATTGGCTCGTCTCGTCCGCCATGCCGGGCGTAGCGCTTGCGGAGCTTCTTCCCGCCGTCGGTTTTGCCGAGCCGGGGTGCCTGTGAGGCTGTGGCCGGGCATCATCGGATGGCGCGTCCCACCCGTACAGCTCGTTCGGAGTAATGCCCAGCTCTGCGCAGATTGCCCAGACAAGATCGAGCTTCGGTACAGCCTCCCCGCGCTCGTAGCGCGAGTAGCGATTCTCGCTGATTCCGAGCGTCTTCGCAAAGCCGCGCGCGGTCGGATGTCCCTTCGACTGGCGCAGCCGTTTGAGCTGCTCAGCCAATGTCGTCTTGGGCGCCTGATCAGTCGTCGCCACGCTCGTAATCCGCATCGGTGTGCTGTTCCGCGATACGCTGTTCTAGCGCAGGAGCGTGCGGGTAACATCCGTATTTTTCAGCGTATTTCGGAGATTGTTTCAGTAACGTTTATGCACAAAATGTGCGGATTACGGGTTATTGCGACGGCCTCGCCATTCCGAAACGAGGAAGGGGAGCCCTGTGCAGGCCCCCCCTCCTGGGATGCTTGGTGATGTCAGTGCTACCTGGTCGGTGACGAAGGAGCCAGGCTCAGAACTTATGGGCCATGCGCTCGCGCTTGGTGTCGAGGTAGCGCTTGTTGTAGGGGCTCGGCGGCACGATGACCGGCAGCCGTTCGACGACGGTGATGCCTTCCGAGCGCAGCGCCTCGACCTTGGCCGGGTTGTTGGTCAGCAGCCGGATTTCGGGGAAATTGAGATCGAACAGGATCTTGGCCGCCAGATCATACTCACGCGCATCGATCGGTGCGCCGATCTCGACGTTGGCGTCGACGGTGTCGTAGCCCTGGTCCTGCAGAGCGTAGGCGCGGATCTTGTTGACGAGACCGATGCCCCGGCCCTCGTGATAGGGCAGGTAGATCATCACGCCGTTGGGACGCACGACGATCTGGTCCATCGCGGCCTGGAGCTGCGCGAAGCAGTCGCACCGTAGCGAATGGAAGATGTCGCCGGTCACGCAACCGCTGTGGACACGGACGACGGGCATTGCATTGGCGTCCGGGCCTTCGCCGCGGTTGACCAGCACCATGCACTGGTAGGTCGGATCGGCGCCCTGATAGGCGCGTGCCTCCAGCTTGTACTCACGCCCCCGGAACTCGATGGGCAGAACTGTCTGGGCGCACCATTCGACGTCCAGCCTGACTGATTTCAGTGCACTCGATTTCATCGATTTCTCCACATCGGTACGACGCCGCGCCACTCCCCGACACCTCGCTTCGTGCGCTTTCAGCAGCCCGAAGCCTTCGCGTGGTTTCGCCCGCTCAACTAGGTTGCGCCCAGTCTGCGGCGACATTGGGGTGTTCTAGTCCACATTCGGAAACTCCGCGAGTGAAGGCAGTCTGGTTTCAGTGCCGCGAATTCGCTTTTCATCCCGATCCGCACGATATGCCGCCCGTCCCAGATGGAGGCGAATGCCTTGCCACTGGCTACGAAGGAAACCTGTGCTTGGCTCTCGTGATGGTAGCGAAAGGCGGCAGCGGCGCCCGTACCGGTCTCCTAGTCCCGGAAAGTTGCCGGCCTAGGAGGCGCGCGAGATTCCCCGTGCACCACATTCGGTCGGCTGCCTAACAGGTCGTTTCTACATCTGCGATCCTGAATAGGAGCTGAACGTTCGTCGCTGGCCCCGGTTCCATTCAGCACCCGGCGAAAGTCAGGAATTCCGACGGATCGATCGCGGATTGGGCGTTGATTACTCACGCATTTTAGGGCACCAGCTCACACGGGCCGACGCTCTCACGGTTGCCAGCCGGCGAGGGAATGGCGGTTCATGAACGTGCCCGGTGGAGCCTGAACGAGCCCACCGCGATCGCAGGGAGCCGTCGTCCGCCATGAGCGCAAAGCTCGATGCCGCCGCCAGGGACCTTCGCAGCCACCGCGTCGCGCTCGAGGGCAGGTCCCTGCGGGCGCTGTTCGCCACCGATCCGGGCCGGTACGATCGGCTGTCGCTGCAAGCCTGCGGCCTGCTGCTGGATTTCTCGAAGAACCGGGTCACGCCGGAGACCATGCAGCTCCTGGGCGCTTTGGCGAAGGCAGCGGACGTCGAGGCATTGCGGGATGCCATGCTTCATGGCGAGCCGATCAATCTGACCGAAGGGCGCGCGGTGCTACACACGGCGCTGCGGGCGCCGAAAGGCAGCGTGGCCATGACCGGCGGTCGCGACGTGATAGCGGACGTTCATGACGTGCTCGAGCGGATGGGCCGGTTCGCCGAAGCCGTTCGCGGCGGCAGTCTGCGCGGCACAGGCGGAAAACAGATTACGGACGTCGTCAACATCGGCATCGGAGGGTCCGACCTCGGACCGGCGATGGTCACCCGCGCCCTGTCGCCCTATCACGACGGACCGCGTCTGCATTTCGTTTCCAATGTCGATGGCGCGCATTTGGCGGACACACTGAAGCATCTCGATCCGTCGTCGACGCTGTTTCTCGTCGCCTCCAAGACTTTCACGACGTTGGAGACCATGACCAACGCCCGCTCGGCGCGCGATTGGCTGGTCGCGGCGCTTGGCGAGGCGGCGGTCGGCGTGCATTTCGCGGCGATCTCCACCAACCTCGCGGCGGTCGAGGCGTTCGGCATCTCACGAGACCGGGTCTTCGGCTTCTGGGACTGGGTCGGCGGGCGGTATTCCGTATGGTCGGCGATCGGACTGCCGGTGTTGATCGCCGTCGGGCCGAAGCGCTTTGGAGAATTCCTCGCCGGCGCGCACGCGATGGACCGCCATTTCACCACCGCGCCACTGGAGCGCAACATGCCGGCGATCCTGGCGCTGCTTGGCATCTGGTATCGCAATTTCTGGGGCTTTCCCTCACACGCGGTGCTGCCCTACGACCAGCGGCTCGAGCGGTTCGCGGCCTATCTCCAGCAGCTCGACATGGAAAGCAACGGCAAGCGTGTGACACGCGACGGCCGCCTCGTCGACGGCGAGACGGGACCGGTGGTCTGGGGCGAGCCCGGCACCAACGGTCAGCACGCGTTCTATCAGCTGCTGCACCAGGGCACGACGGTGGTGCCGTGCGATTTTCTCGTCGCCGCCAACCCGCATGAGAGCCCGGACCGGGGCATGGCCGACCATCACACGCAGCTTCTCGCCAATTGCCTGGCGCAGGGCGAGGCGCTGATGCGTGGCAAGACATTGGACGAGGCGAAGGCGGAGCTGCTCGCGTCCGGCATGAGCGTGGAGGCGGCCGACAACCTCGCGCCGCACAAGGTGTTTCCAGGCAACCGGCCGTCCAACACGTTCCTGTACGCGAAGCTCGACCCCGCGACCCTCGGCAGCCTGATCGCACTCTACGAGCACAAGGTATTCGTGCAGGGCGCGATCTGGGGCATCAACTCGTTCGACCAGTGGGGCGTCGAGCTCGGCAAGAAGCTCGCTGGCGAGATCATGCCGCTGCTGGCGGGTGCAGATTCGAGCGGCAAGGACGCGTCGACGCGCGGGCTGATCGAGGCGGTGAGGCGGTTACGGGGCTCGTAGATCGGACCTCGAGCGCGAAGGGCGCCCGAGGTGCGAAACTGCCAGCTCATTTCTTCTCCGGCGCCGCCACCCTGATGTGCAGCTCGCGCAGCTGCTTTTGCGTCGCCTCGGCAGGCGCGTTCATCAAGAGGTCATTGGCCTGCTGGTTCATCGGGAACAGGGCAACCTCGCGCACCGTCTTGCAGTTGGTCAGCAGCATGACCATCCGTTCGATGCCGGCCGCCATGCCGCCGTGCGGGGGCGCGCCGAACTGGAAGGCTTTGTAGAGGCCGCCGAATTTGGATTCGACGTCCTCGCGCGTGAGACCTGTGATCTCGAACGCCTTCACCATCGTCTCGGGCAGATGGTTGCGGATGGAGCCCGAGGCGAGCTCGTAGCCGTTGCAGACGAGGTCGTACTGGTTGGCCTTGAGGCCGAGGATCGCGTCCTGTCCGGCCTTCTCGGCGGCCTCCAGCGCGTCCTTGCCGCCCTTCGGCATAGAGAACGGGTTGTGCGAGAAGTCGACCTTCTTGTCCTCCTCGTTCCACTCGTAGAACGGGAAGTCGACGATCCAGGCGAACGCGAACTGGCCCTCCTTGACGAGCTTCAGCTCGCGGCCGATCTCGTCGCGGGCGAGGCCGGCGAACTTGTAGAACTTGGCGGGGTCGCCGGCGACGAAGAAGCAGGCGTCGCCGGTTTTGAGGCCGCACTGCTTCTGAATGGCGGCGGCGCGGTCGGGGCCGACGTTCTTGGCGACGGGACCGGCACCGGCTGCGCCTTCCTCTTCGCGCCAGAAGATGTAGCCGAGGCCAGGCTGGCCTTCCTTCTGCGCCCACCCGTTCATGCGGTCGCAGAACGCGCGGGAGCCGCCGGTCGGCGCTGGGATCGCCCAAATGCGGACCTTGGGATCCTTCTCCAGCATGCCCGCGAACACCTTGAAGCCCGAGCCGCGGAAGTGCTCGGACACGTCGCACATCTCGATCGGGTTCCGGAGGTCCGGCTTGTCGGAGCCGTACTTGGCGATCGCTGTCTCGTGCGGGATGCGCGGGAATTTCTCCGTCACCGGACGCCCGGCCGCGAACTCGACGAACAGGTCGCGGATGACGGGTTCCATCGTCGAGAACACGTCCTCCTGCTCGACGAAGCTCATCTCGAGGTCGAGCTGATAGAACTCTCCCGGCAGTCGGTCGGCGCGCGGGTCCTCGTCGCGGAAGCAGGGCGCGATCTGGAAATAGCGGTCGAAGCCCGACACCATCAGCAGCTGCTTGTACTGCTGCGGCGCCTGCGGCAGCGCGTAGAACTTGCCGGGGTGGATGCGCGACGGGACGAGGAAGTCGCGCGCGCCCTCAGGGCTCGAGGCGGTCAGGATCGGCGTCGGGAACTCGTTGAAGCCCTTGTCGTGCATGCGCGCGCGGATCGACCTGGTGATCGCCAGCCGCGTCATGATGATCTTATGCAGGCTCTCGCGGCGCAGGTCGAGGAAGCGGTAGGTGAGGCGCAGATCCTCCGGGTATTCGGGCTCGCCGAACACCGGCACCGGCAGCTCCTTGGATTCCGACAGCACCTCGATCTCGGCCGCGAACAGCTCGATCTCGCCCGTCGGCAGATCGGCGTTGGTGGTGCCGTCGGGGCGCTTGCGGGTCTTGCCATCGACGCGGATCACCCACTCGGACCGCACCTTCTCGGCCATTTTGAAGGCCGGGCTGTCTGGGTCGGCGACCACCTGGGTGATGCCGTAGTGGTCGCGCAAGTCGATGAACAGCAATCCGCCGTGGTCGCGCACGCGGTGGACCCAGCCCGAGATCCGTGCCGTCTGGCCGATGTCGTCTGAGCGCAGCGCGCCGCAGGTGTGCGAGCGATAACGGTGGAGGGGGGCAGCTTCGGCCATGGGGATCTCGTCTTGGTTCTGCCCGCCCGGATCCAAGACCCGCGGGCGCAAATCGCTGGTGCTAGCTTGTGCCGCGCCCGCCGGGCGGCGTCAAACGGAGAGAGGATGCGGGGGGTGGCCGTAGGTCGGAGCGAGGGTGTCCTTCGCGCCCGAGGTCCGACAGCTCGCGGAGTCCCATGGATGTCGGGCCTCGGCCCGGCTGAGTGCAGCCGTCGGACCTCGCTCCGACCTACAGGTGGAGGTCAAACCACTCCCACCGCCCCTGCCTCCAGCCCGGCATGCACGCACGCTGCCTCCAGCGTGTTCGCCAGCAGGCACGCGATCGTCATCGGGCCGACGCCGCCGGGGACCGGGGTGATGGCGCCGGCGACAGCCGCAGCCTCGGCATAGGCCACATCACCGACCAGCTTCGTCTTCCCGCCGTCCGCGGGGACGCGGTTGATGCCGACGTCGATGACGATGGCGCCGGGCTTGATCCAGTCGCCGCGCACGAACTCAGGGCGGCCGACAGCGGCGATGACGAGATCGGCGCGGCGCACCACGGCCGGCAGGTCGCGGGTGCGGGAATGCGCGATCGTCACCGTGCAGTCCTCGCGCAGCAGGAGCTGAGCCATCGGCTTGCCGACGATGTTGGAGCGGCCGATCACGACCGCGTCGAGGCCCTTGAGGTCCGACTTCACGGACTTGGCCAGGATCAGCGAGCCGGTCGGCGTGCACGGCACCAGCGCGTGCTGGCCGGATGCGAGACGGCCGACGTTGACGGGATGGAAGCCGTCGACGTCCTTCGCCGGATCGATCGCCTCGATCACCTTGCCGCTGTCGATGTGCTTGGGCAGCGGGAGCTGGACCAGGATGCCGTGCACGCCGTCGTCGCGGTTTAGATCGCCAATCAGCTCCAGCAGATGCAACTCGGACACCGTCGCGGGCAGCTTGTGCTCGATCGAGCGCATGCCCGCGGCCTTGGTCTGCTCGCCCTTGTTGCGGACATAGACCTGGCTCGCTGGATCCTCGCCGACCAGCACCACGGCGAGCCCGGGCAGGATGCCGGTCTCGCGCTTCAACTTGGCGACGCCCGCCGCAACCTTGGCGCGCACGTCCGCCGCTACCGCCTTGCCGTCGATCACGCGCGCCGTCATGGATCAGTCCTTGCTCTTCGAAAGCTCTGGGAGTTTCGCCGTCAATATCGCCTCGAGTGCGGCCGGATCGCCCGACACGGCGAAGCTCTTGATCCGCGATTTGCCGCCCGACAGCAGCTCGACGGATCGCTTCGGCACGCCGAGCCATTTCGCCAGCAACGCCGCCACGGCCGCGTTCGCCGCGCCGTCCTCCGGTACGGCCCTGACGCGGGCCTTGAAGGCTGGTCCCTCCGCCGTCGTCTCCAGCCCGTCGATCGCCTCGCGCGAGGATTTCGGCGTCACGCGGACGCGCACCACCACGCCGTCCTTGCCCGCCCGCCAGGGAAGCTCGGGCCCGGCCACCACGGGCTCAGCTCAGCGCCGGCACGAGGAAGCCGCGAATGACCACGTCGCGCAGGAACCGCTCGAGGAAGAACATCAGCAGCAGCAGCACGATCGGCGACAAATCGATGCCGCCGAGGTCGGGCAGGGTGCGCCGGATCGGGCGAAGCAACGGCTCGGTCAGCCGGTTGAGGGCCGTGCCGATCGTTCGGACGACGTTGTTGTAGGGATTGACGACGTTGAACGCGATCAGCCAGCTGTAGATGACGGAGCCGAACACGACATAAAAGTAGAGCCTGAACAGCGTCTCGAGTATCAGGTCGACGAAATTGAGTATCGGCAGCATGGATCGATCCGCTTGGCTGTGCTCGGGCTGGTGTAGACGGCTCGACCGCCATGAGCAAGGGGCGCGCTCCGGCCATGTTGCGCGCCAGCAGGCCAGCCGGTATCACTCGATTGCGCGTTCCAGGGATAACGCACAAACAGGCGCGCACCGGCAGGACCCAACCGTGAGATGACCGACCTCAAGCTGATTGCACTCGACGCCGAGGACTTGGCCGTACTGTCCGCCCACCTGCAGGATGCGGTGCTGCGCGTCGCCGATATCGCCTTCTTGAAGCGGGAGAAGCGGTTTGCCGCCATTCTCAACCGCTTCGACTGGAACGTGGCGGTGGCCGAAGGCGCCAAACGCAAGAAGCAGCAGGTCCGGCGCCGCAGCGGGTTGCGGTTCGAGCGGGTGCTGGCGGCGCAGACCACCGGCTTTGATCTCAAGGCGAAGGACGCGGTGCTGAACCTGCTCGCGATCGGTTTCGAGGCGACCGAGGAGCCGGAAGGTCACGTGCTGCTCCTGTTCTCGGGTGGCGCCGCCATCCGCTTGCAGGTCGAGTGCATCGAGGCCGAGCTGAAGGATCTGGGGGCGGCGTGGCGGGCGCGGGCCAAGCCCAATCATCCGGGCGACGAACCGCCGACCGGCGCCTGACAGAGCCGCCTTCAATAGAGCGCTTGAATTGGGCGCGGATCGACATCGAGTGAACGAAGGACCATCCGGGATGCCCCTGCGACTGTCGACCCGCGACACGGACTTCGAGGCGCGGTTCGCTGCGTTCCTGTCACAGAAGCGCGAGATTTCGGCGGACGTCGATGCAGCCGTGGCCGCAATCATCGGCGACGTCAGGAGGCGCGGCGATGCGGCCTTGATCGAGTTGACCCAGCGCTTCGACGGCTTCGACCTCGCCAAGTCGGGTCTGCGCGTACCCGCGGCCGAGATCGAGCAGGCCGTCGCGACCGCATCGGCCGAGACGGTCGCCGCGCTGACGCTCGCCCGCGACCGCATCCACAGCCACCATCTGCGCCAGGTGCCCAAGGACGACCGTTACCGGGATGCATTGGGCGTGGAGCTCGGCTCGCGCTGGACGGCGGTCGAGTCGGTCGGGCTGTACGTGCCCGGCGGCACCGCGTCGTATCCAAGTTCGGTGCTGATGAACGCGGTGCCCGCCAAGGTCGCGGGCGTGCCGCGCGTGGTGATGGTGGTGCCGGCGTCGCGCGGCGAGCTGAACCCGCTGGTGCTGGTGGCGGCGCATCTGGCCGGTGTCGAGGAGATCTACCGGATCGGCGGCGCCCAGGCGATCGCCGCCCTGGCCTACGGCACCGCCACGATCGCGCCGGTGGTCAAGATCGTCGGTCCGGGCAACGCCTACGTCGCCGCCGCCAAGCGGCAGGTCTATGGCACGGTCGGCATCGACAGCATCGCCGGGCCGTCCGAGGTGCTGGTGATCGCCGACCGTGACAACGATCCCGAGTGGATCGCCGCCGACCTGCTGGCTCAGGCCGAGCACGACACCGCCGCCCAGTCGATCCTGATGACCGACGACGCGGCCTTCGGCGACGCGGTCGCGGCCGCCGTCTCGCGGCAGCTCGCGACGCTGCCGCGCGGCAACATCGCGGGCGAGAGCTGGTCCACCTACGGCGCGGTCATCGTTTTGAAATCGCTCGAGGAAGCGGTGCCGCTGGCGGATCGCCTGGCGGCCGAGCATCTCGAGATCGCCACCGCCGACCCGGAAGCGCTGGCGCTCGAGATCCGCAACGCGGGCGCCATTTTCCTCGGCCGGCACACGCCGGAGGTGATCGGTGACTACGTCGGCGGCTCCAACCACGTGCTGCCGACCGCCCGCAGTGCGCGGTTCTCCTCCGGGCTCGGCGTGCTCGATTTCATGAAGCGCACCTCGATCCTGAAGCTCGACGCGGCGAGCCTTGCAGCCCTCGCACCCGCCGCCATAGCGCTGGCCCGGGCCGAGGGTCTGGAGGCGCACCGCCGCTCGGTGGAGGTGAGGTCTGTGGAGGTGAGGGGCGAGGGCAAAGGCAGCAGGACGCCGTCATGAGCGAACCGACCGATCCTAACGCGAGCAGCGCCGCCGGCGGCGAGGGCACGGCCAATGGCGCGAGCCCCGACCGGCTGATCGCCATCGACCTCGACCAGGGCTCGATCCGGCGCTCCTCCTCGACCATCGAGCACGAGCGCGAGGTGGCGATCTACGACATCCTCGACGCCAATTCGTTCGCGCTCGCCGGCCGCAGCGATGGCCCATACAAGTTGAGGCTGTCGGTGGCCGAGGACCGGCTGGTGCTGGTCATCGGCAACGAGACAGTCGCCGACCTCGTCACCCATGTCCTGTCGCTGTCGCCGCTGCGGCGGATCGTGCGCGACTACTTCATCGTCTGCGAGAGCTACTATCAGGCGATCCGCTCGGCGCCGCCCTCCAAGATCCAGGCGATCGACATGGGCCGGCGCGGACTTCACGATGAAGGCAGTAGACTGCTTGCCGAGCGGCTCGACGGCAAGATAAGCCTCGACCACGACACGGCGCGGCGGCTGTTCACGCTGATCTGCGCGCTGCACTGGAAAGGCTAGGGAGCGTGAGCCCGGGGGAGCTACCAGGCGCGGTGCTGTTCGCCTGCACCCTGAACGCCATCCGCTCGCCGATGGCGGCCGCCATCCTGCGCCATCTCGCGGGCCGGCGGGTGTATGTGGAATCCGCCGGCGTCCGGCCCGAGGGCGACCCCGACCCGTTCGTCACCGTGGTGATGGAGGAGATCGGCATCGACATCTCCAAGCACCGCCCGCAGGCGATCAAGGATCTGCACGACACGTCCTTCGATCTGATCATCACGCTGTCGCCCGAGGCGCATCATCAGGCGCTCGAGCTGACCCGCACCATGGCCGTCGACGTCGAATACTGGCCGACGTTCGATCCGAGCCTGATGCTGGGCCAGGGCAGCCGTGAGCAGGTGCTGGACTCGTACCGCGCCGTGCGCGACTCGCTGTTCAAGCGGGTGAAGGCGAGGTTTCAGACGGGCGGGTTGCCGCGGGTGTAGGACGACTCCGCCCGCGCGTCGCTTCTATGCTCGGCGCGGGCAGCTGATTGGGGTGCTCAGGGTTGCCGTTCGACGGCTCGCTGATATAACGAGCCGTGCGGGGACCTCGACCGGGAACTCCCGGCGCACGATGCGTGTAGCCTTTCCATGAAGCGTGAAAGTCCAGGGGCAACCTCAGTGTCGGGAGCACCGTCCTACCACGCCGGAATCGACGGGCTGCGCGCGGTCGCGGTCTCGGCCGTCGTGATTTATCACGCGATGCCAGCGAAACTGAGCGGGGGATTTATCGGGGTCGATGTCTTCTTCGTCATTTCCGGATTTTTGATCACCCGGCTGTTGATGCAGGATATCGCATCGGGATCGTACTCGCTTTTCAAGTTTTACGAGCGGCGCGCGCGGCGTTTGCTGCCGGCCCTGCTCGCGGTGCTGGCCGCGACCTTCATTTATGCCTCGTTCGTGTTTCTCCCGATCGAGTTGAAAACACTGAGTGCAAGCTCCGCAGCGGCCGTGCTTTTCGTTTCGAATATGTTCTTCTGGAGCCAGACTGGATATTTCGCAGCCCACTCCAACACGCTACCGCTGTGGCTCTGTTTTGACTTGATGTAGAGCGACACTCTCCGTGTGATTCGGACCGGGGAGGGGACGCCATGAAAGCCGAGGATTTTCGCGGTCTTGTCGAGCAGCTGGGTGATCTGAGCGAGGTGCAGCGGGCAGCGCTACAGGCGGCGCTGGCGGGCAAGGGCTCGGCCAACGAGGCGGTGGCGCTGATCGAGACGCGCTTTGCTGCGGCCCCGGCGTGCGGTCATTGCGGTTCGGAAAG